>NZ_CALWJK010000025.1 GCF_944380975.1 uncultured Agathobaculum sp.
GGCAAGCAGACGAGCCTCCGACTGACGCTCATCCGTCGCTTTACATATTGTATCAAAAATTTGAGGTTTGTACACCTTTTTTTTATCAGACCGACGGAAATATTCCAAATTGCCCGATTGACAGTGGTTTGAGCGACCACAGCAAGCGGCCTGTCAACCATCTCGGATCGCTCGGTGAACGCCCGCGCCTGCTCTTCGCCCTCCAGCACGACCGACTCGCCGCACCAGCCTTGGATGCCCACAACCTCAGGATGACCCGCGCTGCCCAGAATGACGATCAGGCGGCCATCCCTGCTTTCCCGGTCAGCAATGCGGTGGATTTTCTGGACAAACGGACAGGTCGCATCGAAAACCTCGCAGTTTTTCGCCGCAAGAGTATCATAAACCGTGCGTGGCACACCATGGGCACGGATGAGCACCTTCGCCCCATCCGGGATCTCTTCCAGCGTATGGGCGGTGCGCACGCCGCGCTCCTCCAACCGCCGAATCTCATGCATATTGTGAATGATTTCGCCGTAAGCGTAAATCACACCGTTTTTCCCCGCCTGCTGCTCAGCCAGATCGACCGCACGGCGCACACCGAAGCAGAAGCCTGCGGTTTTTGCAACTGTAACACTCATACTTTTTCCTTCAATGCGTAAATGCGGTGCAAAATATCATCCGCGATCACGCCATAATCCTTTTCGTTTGCATCCGGACGAAACGGCTCACCAATAACAACGGTTGCCTTGCAGCGAAACCCCTTGTTTTCCGTGATGTACATCGGCAGGATCGGCGCACGGGTCTTGACCGCGAGCATCGCCGCACCTTTTTTGGTTTCGCCCTCGCTTGCGCCACGCGTGCCCTGCGGGAAGATAATCAGCTTGCGTCCCTCTCGCACTGCGCCAAGCGCAGTCTTGATCGCGGTGATATCCGCACCCGCACGGTCGATCGGGAACGCGCCCAGCGCCGCAATCAGCCACGCAAACAGCTTATTGCCCTCAAACAATTCTTTCTTTGCCATCAAGCGCAGCGGCGTTTGATGGCCCAGCGCAACCGCCGCAAACGGCGGATCGGATAGCTGCACATGGTTGGGGCAGACCACGCATCCGCCCTCCGGGATGTTTTCCCGGCCAATCACCTTGTATCCGAAGTAAATATGAAAGCCCAGCGCCACAAACGGCACGGCAAACCATTGAAACCAGCGGTGGAATTTGAATTTCATCGGTCTCCCTCCGTTTTCTCCCGAATGATGCGCAGGACAGCTTCAATGCTCTGTTCCAACGTGATATCGCTCGTATCCAGCAGCACGGCATCCTCCGCCTGCCTCAGCGGCGCGACCGCGCGCGTCATATCCAGATGATCGCGCTGCCGAATATCGCGCAGCACCTCGTCCAGCGTCACCTGCTGTCCCTTTTCGCGCAGCTCCAGAAAGCGCCGCTGTGCGCGCGACTCTGCCGAAGCCGTCAGGAAAATCTTGACCGGCGCATCCGGCAGGATGACCGTGCCAATGTCTCGCCCATCCATCAGGATATTGCCATTTCGAGCCATATTCCGCTGGGTATCCAGCAAAAATTGCCGCACTTCCGGCACCGCCGATACCTTAGAGGCATATTTTGCGATCTCAGGCGTGCGAATGGCGTCCGATACATCTTCACCGCACAGCAGAATATGCTGCGCACCGTCCTGATACTCGAGCGCCAGCGTGATTTCAGGTAAAACCGAAACAATGCCCGCTGTATCTTCTCCGGAAATCCCTTTGCGGCACACCGCAAGGCCGATTGCACGGTACATCGCGCCCGTGTCCACATACACATAGCCCAGCTTCGCAGCTGCCGCGCGCGCAACCGTCGACTTTCCCGCGCCTGACGGGCCGTCGATTGCGACCGAAATATAACCCATGTTTATTCCTCCTTCTGCGCGGCGGACAGCCCGGCTAACCGGCCGGTCGACCACGCGATCTGCAAATTAAAGCCGCCCGTATAGGCGTCTATATCCAGCACCTCGCCCGCAAAATACAGGCCGGCGCATTTTTTCGATTCCATAGTCTTGGGACTGACCTCGCGCACGCTGACGCCGCCCGTGGTCACGATTGCCTCCGCGATCGGGCGCTTGCCCGACACTGCCACGGAAAAATGCTTGAGCGTGTGCAAAAGCGAAGCGCGCTGCGCCTTGGTGATGCTGTTCACCTTGGCATGCGGATCAATCTCAGACAGCCGCACCACCACCGGAATCAGCTTGCGCGGCAGCAAATCGCCCAGTGCATTGATAAAATCACTGTTTTTATGCTTATCAAAATCGCTTAGCAGCCGTTTGTCCAGCGTTTTTTCGTCCAGCGCAGGCTTGAGGTCGATTTCTACCCGATATTCCTTGCTGCCGAAGTGCCGCATATGGGCAGACGCAGACAGAATCAGCGGGCCGGACAAGCCGAAATGCGTGAACAGCATCTCACCGAACTCGGAAAAAATCTTTTTGTTATTTTCGAACACAGTCACCTGTACATTGCGCAGACTGAGTCCCATTAGTTCGCGGCAGATATCCCCTGCCTCGACCAGCGGCACCAGCGACGGGTTGGGCGGCACAACCGTGTGCCCGACCTGTTTGGCAAAGAGGTATCCGTCGCCGGTCGATCCGGTTTGCGGATAAGAGGCTCCGCCAGTCGCAACAATGACCCGATCCCCCTCATAAAGCTTGCCGTGCGCGCGCACGCCAACGATAAAACCATCCCTTATTTCCAATTGCTCTACTGTTTTCTGTATGATTGTAACACCCAAACGTTTGACCCAGGTAAAAAGTGCGTCAATAATATCCGCAGACTTGTCCGAAACCGGAAAAACGCGGTTGCCGCGCTCGGTTTTAAGCGGCACACCATGCGCTTCAAAAAACGCCATCACATCCGCGGGCGAAAAGCAATCCAGCGCGGAATACAAAAAGCGCGGATTGACCGGCACGTTCTGCAAAACGGTCTGTGCATCGCAGTTATTGCACACATTGCAGCGGCCCTTGCCCGTGATGAACAGCTTGCGGCCGACCTTTTCGTTCATCTCGAACAGCGTCACGCGTGCCCCATTTTCCGCAGCGGTGCCCGCTGCCATCAGGCCCGCCGCACCGCCGCCGACTACCAGAATGTTCAATTTGTCTCGTCCTCCGGCTTCTCGTATACGTCGTATTCCTCCCAGATGCGCTCGAGCTTGTTGAAGGTCTGCTCGATTTCGTCGCGTCGGCTCATGCCGACGGCAACGATGAGCGCATTGATGACCGAAAGCGGCGCCACCAGCGAATCGACAAAGCTTGCCATATCGCTGCGCGCCAGCAGCAGATGGTCGGCTACGCGCGCCAATGGAGACAGTCGCGAATCGGTCAGCGCGATCACGCGCGCGCCACGGTCCCGTGCGTACTGCATGGCGCTGAGCGTGCGCTTGGAGTAGCGCGGGAAGCTGACGCCGAGCACCACATCACCCGGCCCGACGCGCAGCACCTGTTCAAATATCTCACTGACGCTGTTGGTATGTACCAGCGTTACATTTTCAAACAAAAGGTTAAAATAAAATCCAACAAAGCTCGATAATGCGCTGGAGGAGCGCACACCGAGCAGGTAAATCCGTTTCGCCCCGATCAGTGCATCTACCGCGCCCTGAAACGCGTCGCGGTCGATCTCGTCCAGCGTTTGCCGGATCATATCCATATCCGCGTGCAGTACGGTCTGCAATACATCGCGCCCGCCCATGCGGTCGCTCGACACCTCCATGCGCTGTACCGAGGTCAGCTTGTTGCGGATCATCTCCTGCAAGGCGCGCTGTAAGTGCGGATAGCCGTCATAGCCCAGTTCGGTCGCAAACCGCACCACGGTCGATTCGCTTACGCCAACGGTTGTTCCCAGACGGCTGGCCGTCATAAAGGCCGCTTTGTCGTAATGCTCGAGGATAAAGCGCGCAATCTGCTTTTGCCCCTTGGAAAAGCTGGACAGCTCGCTCTGGATTTTATTGATCAGGTCGTTCATGGTTTCTCTCCCTTTGCATGCAAAACCTGCATTTTGCCGTTTCTATTTTAAGCGGTTGTTCTGCAAAATGCAAGAAGTTTTGCATCAATCCTGCAAATTTGCAGCAATTTCCTGCAAGTATGCCAGCTCATCCGCGGTCAAATCGCGCCACGCACCCGATTTCAGATGCGGGTCGAGCGGCAGCGCCCCGACTGCCACCCGTTTGAGACGGCGCACCTCCAGTCCGCATTGCTCACACATTTTACGGATCTGACGGTTGCGGCCCTCATGAATCGTCAGGCGCAGCTTGGCACTCTGCTCGTCTCTCTCCAAAATGACAACCTCCGCCGGACGGATTGCATATCCGTCGATGGTCATTGGCTCGGACAGGCGCGGGATATTGTCCAGCCGCCCGCGCACACGCACCTCATAATGCTTTTCCACCTCATGCCGCGGATGGGTCAACGCATGCACCAGTTCACCGTCGTTGGTCAGCAAAAGCAAGCCTTCCGAGTTATAATCCAGCCGACCGACCGGCACCACACGCGCGCGGCAATCCCGCACCAGATCGGCCACGGTCTTGCGGCTGCGCTCATCGCTCAACGTCGTCACATAGCCGCGCGGTTTATACAGCATCAGATAGCGTTTTTCCTCGGCCATGCCGATCGGCTTGCCATCCACCTGAATTTTGTCGCGCCGCAGATCCGCGCGGTCGCCCAGCGAAGCCGCATGGCCGTTGACCAGCACGCGGCCTTCCAAAATCCAACGCTCCGCCTCACGGCGCGAGCATAGGCCCGCCTGCGCGAGCAGCTTTTGCAGTCTTTCTTCCACTTGTTGTCCTCCGTCCTATTCTGTCAATCCTCGCCGAACAACCGATCCCAGAGCCGTTCGGTCAAGCTCTTTTCCTCGGGCGGCAGCAGTACCGCCCCGCCGTATACCAGCGCATCATCCGCCAGCACCATTCCATCCAGCCGGTATTCAATCCGTCCGGCGAACGCACTCTGCACCACCGGCGCATAGCAGATCCGATCGCCGTACCGCACAGTCTGGATGCGCTCCTGTTCGCCGGGCAGCAGCATTGCGGTCATGGTATTGCGCGCGATCAGCGGCACAGTATCCGTGTTGCCGCCAAACACTTGCTGCTGCATGATTTGCTCGCCTGCTTCGTGCAGCGTCACCTCTTCATACTGCGCAAAGCCCTGATCGAGCAGCGCCATATGATCGTTCCAGTCATCCGGGTCGTTGAGCGTCACCACAATCACCGTGCGGCCGTTTTTCTCCGCGGCAGAGACCAGACAACGTCCCGCCGCCTTGGTATACCCGGTTTTGACGCCGATTGCACCGTCATACATGCTTAGTAGTCGATTATGGTTGGTAAACGTACGCTGTCCCACCGTATAATTCTCAGTCGATACGATCTGCCGAAACACCGGGTCGCGCAGCGCCTCGGCCGTGATGATGGCAAGCTCGCGCGCGGTGGTATAATGCGTTTCACTCGGCAGGCCGTTCGGGTTGTCAAAATGAGTGTTCGTCAATCCAAGGGCTGCTGCCTTGTCGTTCATTTTTTGCACAAAGGCTTCCAGTCCGCCGCATTCACCCGCAATGGCCACCGCCGCGTCGTTACCCGACTCCAGCATCAAGCCATACAGTGTATCGCGCAGGGTGAGCGTTTCGCCCTCCTGCAAGTACATCGACGAGCCTTCCACCTGCGTATATTCCTTGCGGACCGTATATTCCCGGTCAAGGTCGCCCTCTCCGAGCGCCACCAGCGCCGTCATGATCTTGGTCGTGGACGCCATCGGCAGGCGTGCATCCGCATTCTGCTCCAGCAGCACTTCACCTGTGTCTGCGTCGATTACGATGGCCGCCTTCGCGCTGATTGCACCCGCGGCGGGCAGACAAAGCACAAAGCATAACAGTCCGCACAGTATTTTCTTCACGTTCGCATCTCTCCCCTGCATGACAAAACCTACTCAGCATATCTGTGAGTAGGTTTTGCGGAGAAACGCCGTCTTATTCTTCGGTTTCCGGGGCAGGCTGCTGATCGGGCTGCATTTTTCCCTTATAGCCCTCCACAAAGCTGGAAACCTTGTTAATCGCCCCCGGTATCATTTCCACCAGACGGTCGACCGTCGTGGATGCCTGCGCATTGACACCCAGAATGTTCGCGCTGCCGTCGCGTCCGATGATCAGGAAGCACACGGGCGAAACGGTCACGCCCGCGCCGCCGCCGCCACCAAAGGCCAGCGGCGCGCCCGACGGCATATGCTTGGGCGCAAAATCGCTGCCACCGGAGGCAAAGCCAAAGGTCACCTTGGATACCGGGATAACGGTCGTGCCGTCCGGCGTGGTGATCGGCGTGCCGATGATCGTGTTCACGTCCACCATTTCCTTGATCTTAGCCATGGTTTCCGTCATCAGATTGCTGATGGGATGCTCACTCATGTGTTATCGCCTCTTCTTTCTTTATCATTCGTTTATACATCCGGTACAGTTCCCCGCTGTGCCGCAGCAGGCACCACAGCACCCGCAGCGGACGCAGCCAGCAGAACACGGTAAACGCCCATTCGGTGTGGTCAGCCTCAAAATCGGCGTCCACATCCACATGATAATCCCGCATAGAAAAAGTATTCTCCAGAAACGGGACAATCATGCCAGTTATCGCCGCGGACTGCCCGAGCAAAATGCCGGTTTTGGCGGCATCGTCCGTCCCGATGACCACACGCACCCGCAAACGGCTGACCTGCACCGCATCGGTCAACTCACTGTGCAGGCGGTGCGTCAGATCGGCCAGTTCCCCGATGTCCAGTTCGTCACGATTGAACGAATAGCGGTACTTTTTCTTTTTTTGTTTTTTGGACGGCTTGTGCCCGCCCTCCTTCGGCTCAGATGGCGGCTGCTCTTTTTTTCGTCGGGGCCGCGGCCAGACCGGGATGCGTACCGGTCCATAGCACACCTCGGCGCTGATATCCCCGTTGACACCGACCACGTCTATGCCGGTTCGCACACACAGCAGTAGCAAAATCAGCAGCAGCGCAAACAGCACAAGCCCCACGAGTACCGCCAGTATCACGAGTAGTACCGACATGCGAGCTTCACTCCGTTTCCTGCGGTGCGTCCAGCGGCAAGGAATCCTCCCCGACAGACGGCTGCGGCGGCGTCAGTGTGATGATTTCCGCCGGCGGCTGATCGGGCACCTGATCCACATCAATCTCCATCTGCTCGTTTTCCTCCAGTGCGGGAAGCGCGGGCAGTTCCTCCAAACCGCTCAGACCAAAGGTGCGCAAAAACGCCTCAGTCGTGCGGAACAGCATCGGTCGGCCGGGCACGTCCAGACGGCCCGCCTCTTCGATCAGCCCTTTTTCCACAAGGCCTGCCACCGTACCACCGGAATCCACGCCGCGCAGCTGATCGATAAACGCACGGGTAACCGGCTGACGATATGCCACAATGGTCAGAACTTCCAGCGCCGCAGCGGACAGCGACGGCGGCTTACGCGACTCGGTCACGCGGCGCGCCGCTTCCGCATAAAGCGGACGCGAGCATAGCTGCAGCTTGTCCTCCAGACGCAGCAGCATAATGCCGCGGTTCTCGAAATCATACAAATTTTCCAGCGCGGCGGCCGCATCCAGCAGCGCTTCGCGCGAGGTTTCCAGCGCGGCGACGAGCCGTTCCACCGGCACTGCATCGCCCGCGGCAAACAACACGGCCTCCAGCCCCGCCTCCAGTTCGGTCATCGCACGTTACTCTCCTTTATCCTCTATCAACATCAGTTCCATATCCTCGCCATCCCCTTCCAGTCGGATGCGTCGGTTTTTGGACAGCTCCAGCACCGCCAGAAAGGTCGCCACAATCTCGGAGCGGCTCCTTGCATCGTCAAACAGACGGCGGAATGGCAGCCGGACATGATGCAAAAAACGCTTCAGAATAGAAGTGATCCGTCCCTCAACCGGCACAGGCTCCCGCCCGACGATACCGGAAAACGCGCTGGCCGGCGGCGGAATGCGCCGCTGCGCCCGGCGCAGCATGTTGTTGGCTGCCCGGATCAGATCGTTGACTGACTGACGGTATTCCTTGGGCGTATCGCCCAGATGCTCCGGCGGTTTGACAAAAATATCCCGGCCCAACTCGCCTTTTTCCCGGAAAAAGGACGCCGTTTCCTTGATACGCTGGTATTCCAGCAGCATTTCCACCAGACTGGTGCGCGGGTCCTCTTCTTCTTCCTCTTCATGGCGCGGCAGCAGCATTTTAGACTTGATGTACACCAGCTGCGCCGCCATGGCGACAAAATCCCCCGCTACATCCAGATCCATCGCTTCAGCTGCATGCAGAACTTCCATGTATTGATCCAGGATCTCCGCGATCGGAATGTCATAAATGCTGACCTTATTTTTTGCAATCAGATGCAGCAACAGATCCAGCGGGCCGTCAAAATTCTCCAAATGAAATTCCATGCTGCTTGTTCCTTACAAAAACAGGGTGACCAGCTGCAGCGCCAAATGCAGAATGCGCATACCGACCCAGCTCATAATGCCGTCCAGCCAGCCACGCCACAGCGCAAGGATGAACACCAGCAGAATGATGCTCTGGTATCGCTGCAGCTTAAGCGACCAAGAGAACGGCAGAAAGGCATCCAGCACACGCGAACCGTCCAGCGGATGCACCGGAATCAAGTTGAATACACCCAAGCCGACCGACATGCCCGCCACGATCGACAAGAACATGCCCACCGTCTGCATGAATGCGCCCGTTCCGTATATCCAGACCGGCACATATAAACAATAGGCGATAAACGCCGTGAGGAAATTTGCAGCAGGACCTGCCAGCGCGGTCAGCGCCATGCCCCAACGCCGGTTTTTGAAATTGGAAATATTCACCGGTACCGGGCGTGCCCATCCGAAACCAAACAGCAGCAGGCACAAAAATCCAAACGGATCAATATGTGCCATCGGGGACAGCGTAATCCGTCCCGATGCCTGTGCTGTACGGTCGCCCAACAAATACGCCATACCGCCATGCGCCGCCTCGTGCACGGACAGGCACAATACAATCGCGGGAAGCGACAGCGCCAACGTAATAAACGCAGACTGCAGATCCCCACTCAGCAAAGCTCTCCAAAGCAAATCCAAATACCTCCTGTGGCAGCGCAGGCCAGCGGCAAAACCAGCCGGCACTCCAGTTTACCCGTTTTGGCCGGTTTTTAACGAACCCCGACCTGTATATGTCTGAAATTATATCACGCCCACAGGAAATTGTCACCTCTTTCTTTGTTTGCGCTGCTGTATCGTATCAGAAAAGGGCTGCGGAACCACGCCGCAGCCCTTTTCAGCTATATAAATATGTCGTATTTTGTCAGGCAGCTTTTTTGCAATTGCGCTGCTCAAGAATTTCCATTGCTCCGTTTACTCGCTGCTAAGGCCATCGGCCATTCCGCTAAGTTTCTGATAAGGCATGCTGCTTTACCGTTTAGATTTCGTCAAGTTCTTAACAGCCTTTTAACGTTTTTTCTGCTATAATATAGTTGGAGTGTAATGGACTTTTTTGTGTTTCCCATATCGAAGGAGAATGTTCATGCAGCAGCCGACAAACAAAATCCCGCTTTTTTCGGTCACATTCCGGGACTTTTTAATCTTTATCGGCATTTTCGCCTGCGCGATTGAGCTTTGCATCCTGCTGCGCATGGCCGACAGCAGCGACGGCTTCGCCTCGCCCGTGTTTGTGCTTGCCGTTTTGCTGATCTCCCGGTTCACCAACGGCTATCTATTCGGAACACTGGCCGCCATTTTCAGCGTGATCGGCATCAACTACATTTTTACATATCCGTATTGGGAGTTCAATTTCACCCTTTCCGGTTATCCGCTGACCTTTCTGACCATGTTCGGCGTGTCGATCGTCACTTGCACGATGACCACCAAAATCAAACAGCAGGAACAGCTGCGGGTCGAGGGCGAAAAAGAAAAAATGCGTGCCAATCTGCTCCGCTCGGTCTCGCATGACATCCGCACGCCGTTGACCTCGATTGTGGGCGCGACCTCTGCTGTGCTCGAAACCGAAGGGCTGTCAAGGGAAGAACAGCGCGCTTTGCTGGAAGATGCGCGGGACGAAGCGCAATGGCTGATTCGCGTGATGGAAAATCTTCTGTCCATCACACGCATGGGCGACCCCCGTGCGCAGCTGTCGAAAAGCCCCGAGGCCGCTGAAGAAATTCTCGGCGAAGCCGCACGCAAATTCCGCAAACGCTTTCCGGAAATACAGGTTTCCGTCTCCGTACCCGATGAACTGCTGTTTGTGCCGATGGACGCCATCCTCATCGAACAGGTACTTGCCAATCTGCTGGAAAACGCCGCAACACATGGACAAACCGTAACGCAGATCCAGCTCTCCGTCCAGCGGGAGGAGGCATACGCCCGCTTTTCCGTGCAGGACAACGGCTGCGGCATCCCACCCAAAGAATTGCCGCGCCTGTTTGACGGCACGCTCAAGCGCAGCGAGACCCCGTCCGGCGACGGCAAACGCAACATGGGGCTTGGACTTTCCGTGTGCATGGCAATCGTTCGCGCGCATGGAGGCTCCATGGAAGCCCGGAATCTACCCTGCGGCGCAGAATTTTCGTTCCGACTGCCGCTTTCTGAAAAGGAGTATCAAGCATTATGAATATCCGCGAAAAAGTACTGATTGTTGAGGACGAGAAGAGTATCGCGCATTTCATTTCCACCATCCTAACCTCTAACGGATACGAAACCATTCAGGCGCGCACCGGAAACGAAGCCATGACTATGCTCTCCTCCCATTGCCCCGATTTGGTGATTCTCGATCTTGGCTTGCCGGATATGGACGGTATGGAGGTGCTCAGCAGCCTGCGCTCATGGTCAAGTCTGCCGGTCGTTGTGGTTTCCGCGCGCTCCCATGAGCATGACAAGGTTGCCGCACTCGACCTTGGCGCGGATGACTACCTGACCAAGCCGTTCGGCACAGCAGAGCTGCTCGCCCGCGTGCGCACGGCTATCCGACATACCCGTACCACCTCCTCCAGCAGCGAAATCGCGCAACGCGGTACGTATACGGTCGGGGAACTGACCATCGACTACAACAAGCATCAGGTGCTGGTACGCGGCGAAAACGTCCATCTGACGCTCAGCGAGTTTCGCATCGTCGCGCTGCTGGGCAAGTATGCCGGCAAGGTGCTGACCTACGACTATATCATCAAAGAGTTATGGGGGCCGCGCGCAGGCGGAGATAATCAGATCCTGCGCGTCAACATGGCCAATATTCGCCGCAAAATCGAAAAAAATCCCGCCGAACCTGAATATCTGTTCACCGAAGTCGGCGTCGGCTATCGGCTGGCGGAAAACGAATGACATTTCTTCTGACACAAAAAGGCGAACCCCGAAAAGGGGGTTCGCCTTTCTCTTTTTCAGCAAGCCGTTATTGCGTACTGCACATCAGATCACTCTGCAAGCACTGCCTGAAACAGACGATAGATCGTCACAAAGGACTGCTCACGCGTGTAGTTGTCATCCGGTGTGAATTTACCGCCGCCGGTACCGTTCATAACGTTGATCTGATATACGAAATTGACGGCATCGCGGAACGATGCGCTGATTTCATCTGCGTCCGCAAATTGTGCATCGGAAATTTGCGTGGTATCCATGCCCAGCACCTTTGCCGAACGCATCAGGAACGCCGCAGCTTCTTCTCGTGTGATCGACGCATAGGGATCGAATTGACCACCGCCGCGACCGTTTACGATCCCCAGCGCATAGGCCGCAATGATATCGCTGTTTGTCGTATCATAGAAAGGATACTGCTGCGTCCATTCAGTCAGTTCCTTACCGGTTGCCTGACGGACAATATCCTCTACTTCCTGATCCATGGTCTCGCTGACAGCCTGCATGGTCAGATCGCAGAACTCGTTGCGGTTGATGTTGTTGAGATACAGGTTCTGCAAATAGGTCGGCACCAGATTCTCCTCGATTGCAGCCGTGACCTCTTCATAGGCCCAGCTGCTCATCTCGGACTTTTCCGGCAGCGGCGGCAAATAGCTGATATGACCATAGCCATACTTGCCGTTCTCGTTGATTACCACATATTCATCCGGGCTGTACAGCACGCGAGAATCATCGGATTCATCTCCCTGAAAATAGGTGTCCGCATCCAGCTTCTCCGAACCGACAATGGTATTGCCCTTACTGTCGATCAGAAACGCCTTGCTGCCGTCATATGCCACGGCATAGCCACCTGAACCAAAGCTGGTCGCCTGTTCATACTGCGCCGCAATGGCAGTGGCGCCGTTTTCATCCAGATAGCCCCATTTTCCGTTCTGTTCAAACAGAGCCAGGCCAAAATCATAGTTATACAGTTTATCATACTGGAATGGAATGACTGTGGTCCCCGATTTATTGATGCCGCCATACTTGCCATCTGCATTCTGCGTCATCGCAACACCGGTATCTCCAAATACCTGATACGCGCCATAGATGTCGGATACCGTAAAGCCTGCATACTGTGGCTCAATGACAAATGTTCCGTTTTTATCGATAAAGCCCCATTTTGCACTGTCCACCTCGGATGTGTCGTTCCACGAAACAACCGCAACCGGTGCAATCCCCTGATTAAATGGGCGCAAATCATAATAAGAATTAGCCGAAAGTTCAGGAAGGTCAATCACCCTACCGCTATCCAGCTGATAAAAGCACTGTTCTCCGCCCAAAACCGCGCCTTCACCAACAATAACCGTATTTTCTGTCACCTGCCAGCCAAACGGATACCGATAACCTATCTCCTCATCATCCAGTTCCACAATGTCACCATTGGTATCATACAGATATCCGTCCGGTCCATCATACCCATTGAAGGTGATATAGCCGTTATAAAAAACGATATTATTCGTCAGCGAATCATCTGTTGTATATGTAGTAATTTCCTCAAGACCCGAATACTCACCATGATACGGATCCTTGAACGGCTTATAATTTCCGTCTGTGTCGATAAAGCCCATAGCAAAGGTATAAAGGGTTCTTCCGGTTTCATGCGACTCTCCGGTCTCCCAATCATACTCTGTTTCCGGCTCACTGGACACCAATGTGCCTACTACCGCATAGCCTTCGTTGAATATGCCCGCAGCGTCATACTGAAACGGAATGACAACTTCATTATCAGTATTGATATAGCCCCATTTCCCGTTCTGTTTGACCGGTGCCAGTTCGTCACTGAATACACCGGCCTTTTCATACTGCGGCGCGATGGCCTCAGTATATGTCAGCGTACCCCGATCCGATTCTTCCTGCTCGGCCGCAAACGCCGCAGGTGATAGTGCCGTCGTCATACAAATGGATAATGATAGTGCCAACAATCTTTTTTTCCAGTGATTCATAGTTTCCGCTCCTTTAACAAAAGTCTCTGCCGCAAAGTTGATCGTTAGAAAGAGCATTGCCTTGCTTTACCAAGGATATGACGCATTGCGCGCATCCCCCAACCCCTTTCCTTTTTCCGGCAGGATTTCCAATTCAAGTATATCGGAACGCTCAATTTTTGTCAATATTACACCAATATGTAAAAGGCGAACCTCTTAACAGAGGTTCGCCTTTTGTACCGTAAAACAAATCAGATGCCCAGCTCCTGCTTGAGCGCCGCGATCATTTCCTGATATTCCTCGTCCTTGAGATGTACCGGTTCAGGGTTGGTGATGGCAAAGCTGCCGCCGAACTCAAAGCCGCCCTCGTACTTCGGAACAATGTGGAAATGCAGATGCGGGTTGGTGTCGCCAAACGAACCAAGGTTAAGCTTGGTGCAGCCCCACAGCTTCTTGATCGCACCGGACGCCGCCGCCAGATCGGCCATAAAGTCGTTGCGCTCCTGCTCGTCGCACTCGCACAGCTCCTTCTTGTGCGTACCCAACGCCAGCACGCAGCGGCCCTTGTGCGCCTGATCCTTAAACAGATAAAGCGTGCCCGCCTTCATATCGCCAACCTTGAACATGATTGCCTCGCGGCCCTCATGGTGTTCATCACAGTAGAAACATCCCATTGTAAACCTCTCCTTTGCAGATTTCTGTATGTTTATTATACCGCTTGTCCCCTGTAATTGCCAGTGTTTTTTATGGGCAAACCGCATATAAATTGGTGTCCCACGCGGGCACATAAGGGTGATGCCGCAAATACAGCTGATAGTCTGGGCAGAGCGCATGAATGAGCAGCGGCAGCTGGAAAAAATCCTCGCTTTTGTGATACGCTGCGAGGTTCAGCTTCGGACGATACTGTCGGATAGTCTGCGCCGCACCTGCAATTGCCTCGCGCTCCGCCCCCTCGACATCCATTTTCAGATAGGTGCAGGGCGCGCCCCCCAGCACGCTGTCGAGCGCGCGCATTTGGGTTTCCCTACCCTTCTTTGCTACCCGCGACTGCCGCCCTGCCTGATCAGAAAAGCACAGCACGGTATCGCTTGACCACGCGCCTGCCTGTTCACACCGGACGCTGCCGGACAGCCCCTCCGCATAGGCAGTCAGCTTGCGGAAGCTGCGCCGATCCGGCTCGAGCGCAGTGATAGACGCAAACGCACCATCCGTATAATGCAGTAGTTCGCGGATCGTGTCGCCCGTATACGCACCCAGATCGGCAAAATGCTCTTCTTTTGTGGGACACAAAACGCTGCGGAATACCTCGTCCTTATCCGTTTCACTGGCACGCAAATAGCGCAGCTTACCGGACAGCTTGAACCGCACCGTATCGAGGAACACCTGCCGCGATTGCTCGTCTGTCAGCAGGTCAAACGCCTGCTGCATCTCTGCCCGATGCGCCTGCACAAATTGTTCGTCAAACACTGCCCCTGGCACGACCGGCACATCGGGCGCGACCACATCAAACCGCGCATCAAGCGCATACATCTTTTCCAACACCTCAGGCCGCTGGCTGGCAAATGCAATCACAATCACGATATCCTCGCCGAACTGCTCGAGCACTTCGGACAGCTTTTGCACCCGGAAGCCGTGAAAGCTGTGCCCGCGCACAAACTCGTCGCTAGCGAATACACCGGACGCGCGAATGCCGCACGCATCAAACTGCGCCAGAATTTTATCCGCGCCATCGCCCATGCCGTACAGAACAATCGGACGCTTTTCCTCGCGCAGCACCTGCCAAACCGACCGTTCCAGTGCCAAAAAATCCATATTCTTCTCTCCTTTTTCGTGCTTTCCATTATAATCGGTACGCACGTCTCTGTAAAGCGGAAAAACTTTTTCACGGCGCGATTTTCTCATTGCGCTTTATCCCGCGGTACAGTATAATTTGAATAGAAGGCAAATGGGAAGGGGGCGTGGCCATGTCAAAATCCAACGGTATTCTGGCGATGGATCCAAGCAATTACCGGGAGATCGACGGGGTCGTTTTCGATCTGGACAGCTACGCCAAGCACTGTGCACCCGCAGCACAAGAGCAGCCCGCAGTCGAAGAACCTGCACCCGCCGAGCCGATCCCCGCACCGGAAGGCATCCTTGCCATGGACCCGGAGCACTATCGTGCACTCGACGGCGTCGCAATGGATGAGGACAGCTTTGCCCGCCATACGCAGCCGCCTTCTGCGGATGAAGCCCCGGCAGAAGAAGAGATTATGGTCGAGCAGGCCGCACCCAACGGCGTATTCGCGGTCGATCCGTTTCCAAACGGCTGGTACCCCGCCCAGGATGATCAACCTCCTGTACCGATCATGGGCGGTGCGTTGCCGCCGGTCGAGATCCTCGAAAACGGCACACATGTGGTCACCGTGATCCGCACGGTCTTTCTGCGCACCGGCTCGGGTTCCGGTTCCGGCTCCTATGTGACCTCGTACACCACCTCGTACCGCACCAGCTATCTTTCTTCCGGCTCATATGTGTTCGGTTCCTGCACCTATCTGGTCGGCGGCTACGGATTGGAGCTGATTTGATGCTGCGTGCGTTTCACTCCACCTGGACGCGCCCGTTTTTTGTGCGCTCGCCCGACCAACCCTATGCGATCGAGCCGTTCGAGCTGCTGACGACCGCGCTTTCCGCGTTGGCGTGGCGGCGCGAAAACGGATCCATCCGTATGATCTGCGATACCAAGGCCCAGCGATACTATGAAGCGCTCGGCCTTACTTTTTTGTGGGACGAAGGCGTGCATCCCTTGCTTGACGCTGTGCCGGAGGACGTAAACCCCATGGCATTCTGGGCGGCAGGCAAGCTGTACGCCCTGTCCGCGATGCCCTCCCCCTGTGTGATGATCGACACCGATTTTATCTGCTGGAAACCGCTTACGCCGCTGCTGCAAGGGCTGGATGCCGCTGCCATCCACCGCGAGGACATCATGCCGGACATCTATCCGGATGTGCGGTCGTTTACCCAAACACATGGTTTTGACTTTTCAGCCTTCGACTGGACAGTGCAGCCGTTCAACACCGCGCTTTGCTATCTGGCAAACGATGATTTTCGGCGGTATTATACGGATACCGCCATCCGTTTTATGCGATGCTCTCCAGACGCAGACGACGTGCTGACCTATATGGTCTTTGCCGAGCAGCGCCTGCTGGCGATGTGCGCTGCACAAAAGGGCATTCGTGCTGCCGCGTTATCCGATCTGGAAGCGCTGTTTACCGGCACACAGCAAGGTTACTTTACACATATCTGGGGCTTTAAGCAGCAGATGCGGGATGAACCCGCACTCTACGAGGACTTTTGCCGTCGCTGCGCCGCACGACTGCGGCGTGATTTTCCGGACGCGGCCGTACATATCGCCGCCGTGCCCACGCTTGCCCGCTATTTTACAGACTGACACAGCAAAACGGCCCGCACCACTTCGGTGCGAGCCATTTTTTCATGTATCTTAGTCCGGATATACCTGTTTCAGCTCATCCAACGTTGCCATGACCGCACCCTTATGCTGCACGGTGAGCGATGCATACTGCGCGGAAAAGCGCAAATAGGCTTCGAGCTGCGCCTGCGGCAACGTGGACAGATCATCCACGCCAATACCGTCCCGCGTCAGCTGATACAGGAATGAACCGATGAACGAATCGCCCGCGCCGGTCGTGTCAGTGACCGGAACGGACAGCGTTTCGGCAAATGCCTCAGTCTGCGGCGTGTAAACCGCCGAGCCATGCGCGCCGCGTGTGACCAGCAGCAGCTTGCAGCCGCCTGCAAACAGCTGCTTTGCCGCCTCGCGCTCATCCGTGCAGCCGGTGACAAACTCCACCTCATCATCCGACAGCTTGACCAGATCGGCAAAGGCCAGGAACGCGCGGATGGCTGCCTGACAATCCGCCGGATCGTCCCACAGCGGCAGGCGTACATTGGGGTCGAACGAAATCAATGCGCCTGCTTCGCGCGCCAGTTCGATGGCGCGCCGGTGCGCCGCCCGCACCGGCCAGTCGACCAAATCGACCGAACAGAAGTGCAGCACCGCACAGTCATGGAACATATCCGGATGGATCTGCGCTTCATCGAGGAACAAATCGGCCGAAGGATTGCGGAAAAAGGAGAACTCGCGGTTGCCGGTCGCATCGAGCGAGACAAAGGCAAGACCAGTATTGGCGCGCCCTGTGCGGAACACCGTGGAAATATCCACACCGTTGCCTTCAAGCACCTTGAGAATATGCGTGCCGAAGGCATCCTCACCCACCTGTGAGATCATAGCCGCATTGCCGCCTAACCGCGCAACCGCCGCCGCAACATTGGCGGGCGCACCGCCTGCAACGCGCTCAAAATGCGTCACCTCGTCCAGCGCGCAGCCCTTCTGCTGCGGCACAAAGTCGATCAGCAGTTCCCCGATCGCCACCACTTTTTTCATGCCTATTCCTCCAAAATATACCGTTTGATCGCCGCCGCCACGCCGTCTGAAGCATTATCCAGCGTCACCGCGTCGGCTGCCGCGCGAACATGCGGCGCAGCATTCGCCATGGCAACACCCAGCCCTGCCATTTGCAGCATGGTCAGGTCATTGTCACTGTCGCCAATCGCCATCACCGCATTCATATCCAAGCCAAGCTGCGCTACAAGCTTCGCAAGTGCATATCCCTTGTGCACACCCTTGCGGTTGATCTCCACATTTTTCAGTTCGCCGCCATACATCACCGACGGCGTCAGTTCAAACAGACCGGTTTCCTCCAGCGCCTGCATGATTTTATCGATCTGTGAAGGGTCGAGATGGTGCAAAATCGCCTTGACGATGCGCCCATCCTCGCGCGCAAGTATGTCATCCCATTTTTCTTTGTCCGGAACAAACTCATACCCTTCGTCCGCTTCATTCAGGGTAACATGTCCACGCCGGCGCAATTCCTCCAGAAAACGCAGAAAATCCCGTCCGTAATACAACCGATCCGCTGTATATATGCACAAGTCAAGCCCGAATTTTGCGCATATCGCGCGCACCGCGGCGCACATTTCCCGATCCAATCCATCAAAGGCCATCTGCGCCCCATCCGAAAAGCGCATCACCGCCGCACCGTTGGTGATAACCGCCCAATCGGCGGAGGCATCCAGCTGCGCGTTGAATGCGCGTGTTTCGGTCAGATTGCGGCCTGTGCATAACACGATCTGCACACCCGCTTGCTGCGCAAGACGAACCGCGCGCGCGTTTTCACGCGACACGCGGCTGTCTGTTCCAAGCAGAGTTCCGTCCAGATCCAGTGCGAGTAGTTGTATTTTCGGCATGATTATTCCACATCCTGTTGCTCTGTGATTTGCAGCGAGCCCATCTCCCAGAGCTCAGCCTCCGCGCCGAAAATCGTCACGCCGTGCAGATATGGCGCGGGATAGTAGCGCGTGGACAGCACCTGCTCCCCGCCGTTGATGAACACTTCCAGCGAGGAAGTATCCGCCAGCACGCGCAGCGTCTCGACCGTATCCACTGATGCAACCCGCACGGTGCGGCCAGAACCGCCGCCATCCAGCGTCAGGCGCAGCTGTCCTGCCTCCCATTCTATCACAGCGCTGCCGCGGATGACAAGTCTGCCCGTGTTCTCCGTGCGGCAAACCATATCGAATACCTGCGCGTCCTCCGGCGCAACCTGTGCGCCGCGCAACGCGTCGATCTCGGGCACCGGCGTGCGCAGCAGCCGGTCGCCGTCGCGCCGCAGCAGACACGGCACGGTCAGGCAATGCTGCCAGCCCTGTTCGACGGTCGGGTTGGTATACGACGCATCCGGCATGCCCATCCAGCCGATGAGCACACGGCGGTCACCATCAAGGAAGGTCTGCGGCGCATAGAAATCAAAGCCGCAATCCATCTCCTGAAATTCTCCCAGCGTGTATTCACCGCGAAAATCGCCGTACAACGGGAAATAACCACAGGTATACACGTTTTGGAATCGGTTGCCCTGCTGCTTGACACCCTGCGGCGAACATTGCAGGAACCACTGCCCGTCCAGACAGAACAGATCGGGGCACTCCCACATATAACCGAATTTTTCCGGCGTTGTCAGCGTATTGATGTGTGTCCAGCTGCGCTTATCAGTCGATTCGTATACCAGCAGTTCGCCTCGGTCGTCGCGGGTACGAGCACCGAGCACCATATAATACTTGCCGTCCTGCGCCCAGACCTTGGGATCGCGCACATGACAGGTCAGATCGGACGGGTAATCCCGGTTTTCCAGCAGCAGTTCGTTGCTCTCCACCGTCACCCCGTCGCGCGACACGGCGAGCGCAGTGTTGTGACCGCGCCCCGCCGTAATATAATCGTAATCGCCCGCATGCTTGACGTTGCCCGTATAGTACAGGTACAGCGTGCCATCTTCGACGAGCGCCGAGCCGGAATACACCCCGTGGATATCCCACGGCTGATCGGGATATAGCATAGTCGGCAGCTGTTCCCAGTGCAACAGGTCGCGGCTGCGATAGTGTCCCCACATCTTGACACCGCCCGTGGGATCAAACGGGCCGTACTGATAGAACACATGGTACCACTCGCCGCAGCGGCACAGGCCGTTGGGATCGTTCAGCCAACCAACCGGCGGCATCAGATGGAATCGCTGCCGGAAGGGATCGGCCGCTGCACGCGGCCCATCCTCCCGCTCGATGCGGCGTACCAGCCGCGTGAGGTCCCGTTGTAATGCATTGCTCATGGCGATTTTCTCCTATCACTGAAGCGTCAGAACCGTATCTTTCCCGGCCTGTACCGTACCAAACGACGGCTCTACCGACGCGAATTGATCTGTATTGGTCACAATAACCGGTGTAATGACCGGATAACCGGCTTTTTGAATGCCTTCGCTGTCAAATTCCAGCAGCAGGTCTCCCGCCTTAACGTGCTGTCCCTCCTGCACATGAGCGGTGAAGAACTTACCCTCCAGATTGACCGTATCCACGCCCACATGGATGAGCAACTCTGCGCCGTTGTCGCATTCCAGACCGACCGCATGACCCATGACTGCCGATACAGTCGCGTCACACGGGGCAACGATGCGGTTTTCCGTCGGCTTTACCGCCACGCCCTTACCCAGCGCACCGGATACGAACGCAGGGTCATTGATTTCCTCCAGCGAAACCGCCTCACCGGTCAGCGGAGACACCAGTGCAATACTGCTCTGCAGCGCAACGACCTTCGGTTTTTCCGGCTCGACAGGCGCCGTTTGGGGCTCGTTTTTATCCTGCGGAATGCCGAAAATCCACGAAAGCACAA
Organism: uncultured Agathobaculum sp.; assembly: GCF_944380975.1. GTDB lineage: Bacteria > Bacillota > Clostridia > Oscillospirales > Butyricicoccaceae > Agathobaculum. Next base: position 20,584 of record NZ_CALWJK010000025.1, read on the forward strand.
ATGCAACGCCGGTTGCAATACCAATGGTCAGGATATACTGCACCGGATGATGCAGGTGCAGCAGAATGCCGAAGATACCAGTGACACCCGTGCCGGTCGCGCCCAAACCAACGATCGAAGCATACAGCGCGCCGCACGCACCGCCGATGGACGCTGCGATAAACGGACGGACAAAACGCAGGTTGACGCCGAAGATAGCCGGCTCTGTGATGCCCATAAACGCGGAGAGCGATGCCGGAAGCGCCATGGACTTGAGCTTCTTGTTCTTGGTCTTGATGGCGACTGCGAGCGCCGCGCCGCCCTGTGCGACGTTTGCCGCGCTTGCCAGCGGCAGCCAGAAAGTCAGGCCGTATGCGCTGAGCTGTCCGAGGTCAATGATCGTGTACATATGATGGATGCCGGATACAACCGTTGTGGCATACAGACCGCCCATCAGGAACGAGCCGATACCAAACGGGATGGCGATCAGCCACTGCACGCCGTTAATGACGAAATTCTCGACCGTGGTAAACACCGGACCGATCGCAGCGAGCGTCAGATAGCCGGTCACAAACACGGAAACAAGCGGAGTGACAAACAGATCGAACATCGGCGGCACCACTTTATGCAGCTTCTTTTCAATGAAGCACATCAGCCATACCGCGATGATAACCGGAATGACGTGACCCTGATAGCCGACCAGCGGCACACTATACAGGCCGAAGAACACTTCCTGATAGGTATGTACGCCCTCGGTTGCCACCGTCCATGCATTTTGCAGATTGGGGTGCAGCATAATCATGCCGATGACCGCACCGAGGAACGGGTTGCCGCCAAACACCTTAGCCGCCGAGAACGCAATCAGGATCGGCAAGAAGGTATACGCCACATTGGAAAACAGATCGGCAAATACGAACAGCGAGCTTGTGCTGTCGAGCGTAATAAAGCCGTTGTTGACCATGAACTTGAGCGACTCCATGATGCCCATAAGGAAGCCCGATGCCACGATCGCCGGGATAATCGGTACGAAAATATCGCCCAATGTCTTAATGCTGCGCTGGAACCAGTTGCCCTTCTGCGCTGCCTGCGCCTTAGCCTCGTCCTTGCTGACCGCCGCCGCGCCCGACTGCGCAATGAACTCGTCATACACCTTATTGACCGTGCCGGTACCGAAAATGATTTGCAGCTGCCCCTGCGCCTCAAATACGCCCTGCACGCCCGTTGCATTTTCCAGAGCGTCCTTATTCACCTTTTTGTTGTCCGCGATCACCAGCCGCAGACGTGTTGCACAATGTGCCGCCGAGATCACATTGTCTTTTCCGCCGATGCTGCTGAGCACCTCGGAAGCCGCTTTTCCATAGTCCACCTTTGTTCCACCCTTTCGTCGTTATTTATGAAACCGATTTCATCTTTCTGCAATCATTATACCGCTGTATCCCTATTTTTGTAAATGCGCAATTATACCCAAACCTTTCGATTGGTTTTTGCACACTGTGCAACAGGCGCTGTATAATATATACAAAAAAGCGGCCTGCGTTTTGTATACGCAGGCCGTTCTCCGTTTTTCTTGCAATTATACCGATTCTCCGGCAAAAACCTCAAATCCAAGCATCAACTGTTTTTTTCGATCCACACCTTGACCGATAATCTCAAGAAGATCGTGCGCCGCTTCCTCTCCGCTGGTCTGGTAATAATAGTGCGCCGTCGCCAGTCGCGGTCGCACCAGCTCGCTCATACGGGAATGGCCGATGCCCGCAAGGGCAACATCATCCGGTATGCGCTTTCCTTGTTCCTCCAAGCGCTTCTTTGCGCCGATTGCTATGGAATCGGTTGCACAGAAAATCCCCTGAATATCCGGCACGCGAGCTAACAAACGCTCCGCCGCCGCATAACCGCCGTCAATGGAAAAATCGCTCTGCTCCATCCACTCCGGTCGAGGTTCCTGCCCGGCGGCACGCAGGGCATCCTGATAACCGGCCCGGCGCGCGGCGCCTGCCGCCTTATCCCGCGGCGTTACGCCGATATATCCCACCCGACGACGGCCGCTTTGCAGCAACAGCTCGGTTACTGCGCGCGCTGCGCCGCGGTCATCATGGAACACACAGGATATCCCGTCCATTTGCTGTCCTGCTAATACCACCGGCACGCCCAGCGCCGCGAGCGCTTTGCGATGCGCCGCAGACAGAATGGTCGCCACCAGAATCACGCCGTCTACGTTTCCGCTGCGCAGCACCTCCAGATATTCCAGCTCCTTTTCAATGCGGTTATCCGTATTGGCCAGCAGCAACCGATAACCATTCTCCTCCAGCACGCGGGAAATACCCGCCACCACACGGCTGATCGACTCCGAATCAATACGCGGCACGATCACGCCGATCATGCGGCTCTTACCCGTGCGAAGCGTCTGCGCCTGCTGGGAGGGAACATAGCCAGTCTCCTCGATTACACGACGGATCGCTTCCCGCTTTTCCGAGCTGACATAGCCATTGTTCAAATAACGCGATACCGCCGCTTTGGATACGCCCGCGCGGCGCGCGATTTCCGCAATCGTCATTTTCCTTCCTCCTTCGGCCCTCACTCCCGCAGCATCGCACGGCGGGCGCGGTAATCCGGCATATACTGTTCCACCAGCGCCCAAAACCGCGGGCCATGGTTTTTGTGTACAATATGCGCCAGTTCATGCACAACGACGTAATCGACCGCCGCATCCGGGTAGTCCATCAGTCTCCACGAAAAGCACAGTCGGTTCTGTGCGCTGCACGAACCGAACCGCGTGCGCGCCGACGTGATGCGGATGCCTGCCGGTTTTAGTCCCATTTTCTGCGCGTAATGCGCTACCTTGGGCGGCAGTTCCTCCCGCGCGCGGCGGATGAGCTCAGCCTGCCGCGCTGCATCCGGTTCGGGATGTGCCTCCAAACGTGCCCGCTGCCGTGCCTGCGCACGCGTAATCCAGTCCGCATGCTCTCGGACAAACCGCTCAATCGTAGCCGCCGACGCGCGCAGCGGCGCACGCACGATTACGCGCCCCTCGCGCGTGACCTCCAGCCCCAGCGTGCGGCGACGGGAGCGGCGCAACTCAACTCCGTCCACTGGCCTGCTCCCGGCTTTCCAAGGTGCGGTTATAGAAGAACATCAGCACGGATACGCCGCAGATCACCAGATAACCCAGCACACTCAGCCCGTCCGGAATCTGATCGAACAGGAAAAAGCCGAGCAGCGCGGAAAACAGCACCTGTGTATAGTCGAACACCGAGATTTCTTTCGCCGGTGCATGCGCATACGCCAGCGTTACGCCGAACTGACCGAGCGTGGCCGCCGCGCCCGCACCGAACAGACAGGCAAGCTGCGCCCCTGTCATTGGGTGAAAATCCAAAATCAGATATGGCAGGCAGAATAGCGTGGAAAACGTTGAAAAGAAAAACACAATGCGTGCGCTGTTCTCTCCTTTTTTCGATAAGGCGCGCACCGCCGTATAAGCCGCACCCGCAAAAATGCCGCCGAGCAAGCCGATCAGCGCCGGAAACATATCCGAAGAAAAGCCCGGCTTAATAATCAGCATGCTGCCGCCGAACGCTGCCAGCACCGCCAGATACTGCCAGACATTCGCGCGTTCCTTGAGCAAAAACAGCGAAAACAGAATTGCAAAAAACGGCGACATCTTATTTAAGATGTTCGCGTCCGCAAGCACCAGACGGTCAATTGCATAGTAATTACACAAGATGCCCAGTGTGCCGCAGATCGCGCGCAGCAGCAGCATGGGCAGGTTGCCCTTCTCCCACTTCCAGCTGACGCCCTTGCGCCGCAGCGCCACCGCCGCGACGATCATCGCAACCAGATTGCGGAAAAACGACTTCTGCATGGACGGCAAATCACCCGCCAAACGCACAAATGTACTCATCAGTGCAAAGCCAAATGCAGATAACAGAATAAACCCGATTGCCTTGCTTTTATTGGAAAGCAACGGCCTCCCCTCCCCATATTTTTTATTATTCGTTTTAAATTATAGCACAGTTTGGTTCGTCATGCAAAGGCGTGCGCGCATCCGCTTGACCTTTTTCCATACACATGTTATCTTTTTAATAGGATAACGGTTATTGTTCCGTTTCCTCCACTTTTTTATGAAGGAGCGGTCTATGGAACAGGAAATCAAACTCACCAAGCTCGCCAATTGCGCGGGCTGCGGTGCGAAAGTCGGCGCGGGTACGCTTGCCCGTCTGCTGGACGGCCTTGCCGTGCGCACGGACGAAAATCTGCTGGTCGGTTTTGACAAAAGTGACGACGCTGCGGTTTATCAGGTATCGGATGACCTCGCGCTTGTGCAGACCGTGGACTTTTTCCCGCCGATCGCGGACGATCCGTATCTGTTCGGACAGATCGCAGCAACCAACGCCTTATCAGACGTGTACGCTATGGGCGGCGAGCCGCGCATAGCACTCAACCTGCTTTGCATCCCGAAGTCTATGCCCGACAGCGCAGTGCACGACCTGCTGCGCGGTGGCTACAACAAGGTCTATGAGGCCGGAGCAGTCATCGCGGGCGGTCACAGCATTCTGGACGAAGAACCCAAATACGGTCTGTGTGTGACCGGCTTTGTCCATCCGGACAAAATCCTGACCAACGCAGGCGCACAGCCGGGCGACGCGCTGTTTCTGACTAAGCCGCTCGGCGCGGGCATCCTGACGACGGCCGCCAAAGCCGACCTGTGCCCGCCTGACGTACTGGATGCCGTTTTTGCGCGCATGACCACACTCAACAAGGCTGCGCGTGATGCGATGGTGCAGTTCCGCGTGCATGCCTGCACGGATGTGACCGGCTTCGGCCTGCTCGGTCACGCACTGGAAATGGCACAGGGCAGCGGTGTGCAGCTCGATCTGGACGTTTCCGCACTGCCTATTCCGTCCGAAGCACTGGAATTTGCCCGCATGGGGATTCTGCCCGAGGGCATGTACCGCAACCGTAAATATGCGGAGGCGCTTGTTTCAGCGGGCGGCGTGCCGCTCGAAGTGCAGGATGCGCTATACGACCCACAGACCTCGGGCGGTCTGCTGATTGCGGTCGATGCCGCGGACGCGGACGCGCTGGCAGCCGAGCTGCAAAAAACCGTCCCGGATGCGCGACGCATCGGAACGGTTTCGGCATTTGCGGGAAACGCCCGCGTCATTCTGCGCTGACGGCGGCAATCGCTTCCAGCGCGCGGTCAACCTCGTTTTCTGTGGTAAACCAACTGAACGACAAACGCACCGTGCCGCGCGGGAAGGTGCCGAGTGTGCGGTGCGCGCTGGGCGCACAGTGCAGGCCGCAGCGTGTCAGGACGCCGAAGCGCTCCTCAAGCGTCACCGCAACCTCCGCATTATCCTTTCCCGGGAAATCCAGACTGAACACCCCAACGCGGCCATCGACCGTGTCCGGGCCGACGAGTTCCACACCCGAAATGGTACGCAGCCCGTCCAGAAAGCGCTGAGACAGCGCGCGGTCGTGCGCCTGCACCGCGGGTACAGTCACTTGCTGCAAATAAGCGAGCGCGGCCTCCCAACCGAAAATACCGGGCAGGTTGGGCGTGCCCGGCTCGAGACGGTCTGGAAAATACGCCGGTACTTCCTCGGAATCCGACACGCTGCCTGTGCCGCCGCTGACCAGCGGCTCCAGTGTTTCCGCGAAGTCCGGCCGCAGCAGCAGCGCGCCGATGCCCTGCGGGCCAAGCAAGCCTTTATGCGCGGGGACAGAAAGCGTACTCAACCCGAGCGTCTCAAAGTCAATCGGCACATGTCCTGCGGTCTGTGCGGCGTCGAGCGCAAAGGGAATGCCGCGCTCACGGCAGATTTCCCCTACTGTCTGCGCGTCCTGCACCGTGCCGGACACATTGGACGCGTGTGCGAGCAGTACCAAACGGGTGTTTTCCCTCAGCAGTGACTCTATCTTGTCTATTTGCAAACGTCCTTCCCGGTTGCACGGGATGCGGTCGAACGTCACCCCGCGGCTGGCAAGCTGTCCGAGCGGCCGCATGACCGCATTGTGTTCCATTGCGGACACCAGACAGTGGTCGCCCGACCGCAGTGTACCGAATAAAAGCAGGTTCAGCCCCCATGTGTTGCCCGGCGTGAGGATCACATGCGGCACGGAGGAAAAGGAGAACAGCTCGCATAAACGCTGCCGCAAACGCAGCGTGACCAGCTCGGCCTGTTGCGCGGATGCATATGAACCGCGGTTGACGCTCGCGCCGATTTGATCGACATATTCCCGCATGCGTGCGGCAACAGCAGGCGGCTTGGGAAACGAGGTCGCAGCGTTGTCCAGATAAACCGAATGCATGGCATTTTCCTCCCGATGTCTGCGGAGCACTTTGTCCGCATACTTTTTCATCAGTGTAACACAGGACCGGACAAATGTAAAACCAGCCTTGTTGCAGCATACATTTCACAAACCAAAGGAGATTCACATGAACAAAAACAAATATCTGGTGATTTTCACCGGTGTGATCGTCGGCCTTGCGGCGCTGGCGCTCACGGCGGCGGGCAATCCCGCCAATATGGGCTTTTGTATCGCCTGCTTCCTCCGTGACATCGCGGGCGGTCTTGGTCTGCACAGCGCGGAAAAGGTGCAGTATCTGCGCCCGGAGATCGTCGGCCTTGTCCTCGGCGCAACAATTGCCGCGCTTGCGGGCAAGGAATTCCGCGCACGCGCCGGTTCTGCGCCCGCTCTGCGCTTTGTGCTGGGCATGATCGTCATGGTCGGCGCACTGGCCTTCCTCGGCTGCCCGCTGCGCATGGTGCTGCGTCTAGGCGGCGGCGACGTGACCGCCATTGCAGGCCTTGTCGGCTTCGCCGCGGGCATCGGCGTGGGCGTGCTATGTCTAAAAAAAGGCTTTTCGCTCGGCCGCGCACGCAAAGTACAGAAAGCGGACGGCTTCGTGCTGCCCGGCTTTATGATTGCCGTGCTGACGCTGCTGCTTCTCGCGCCGTCCTTCATCCGTTTTTCGCAGGCAGGTCCGGGTGCAAGCCATGCACCTTGGCTGATTGCACTGGCAGGCGGTCTGATCGTCGGCGTGCTGGCACAGAAAAGCCGCCTGTGCATGGCGGGCGGTCTGCGCGACGTGTTCCTGTTCCGTGATTTTCACCTGCTGACCGGTTTTATCGCCATTTTCGTGACTGTTCTAGTCGGTAACCTTGTGCTGGGTAACTTTAACCCCACCCTTGCCGTACAGCCGGTCGCGCACCATGACTATGTGTGGAGCTTCCTCGGCATGGCCATGGCTGGCTGGGGGTCGGTGCTGCTGGGCGGCTGCCCGCTGCGTCAGCTGATCCTCGCTGGTGAGGGCAGCGGCGACAGCGCGGTGACCGTGTTCGGCATGCTGGTCGGTGCGGCGCTCGCGCATAACTTCGGCATGGCAGGCAATGCGGACGCGATGACCGACGGCGTATTCACCGCGGGCGGCGTGGCGCAGACCGGTCGCATCGGCATCGTGATCGGCCTGATTTTGCTTGCCATGATTTCTTATGCAAATTTACACCGGGAGGAGAAAACAAAATGATCGACGCAAGAGGTTATTCCTGCCCCATGCCCGTGGTCATGGTGCAAAAGGAAGTCAAGAAAAGCGCACCCGATACGCTCGAGGTTCTGGTTGACGACCCGTGCGCGGTGGAAAACATTACCCGCTTTGCAAACAACAACGGCTACGAAGCGGCATCCCGCGAAACAGGCGACGAAGAGTTTGCCCTGACACTAACCAAAAAGGCATGAGCGAGTTTATTGCGACCTTCCACACACATCTGAGCGCAATGCTGAGCTTTCAGGCGCTGCAAAACGCCGGCTGCCAAGCGAAAATGCAGCCCGTGCCGCGTGTACTCAGTTCGTCCTGCGGCACCTGCGTGCGCTTTTCATCCGAAGCCGACTGCCGTGACCTGCTTGATGCGGATGCGGAAGCGCTCTATGCTGTCGAGGACGGCAGCTATCGTCTGCTGTGGCAGAATGAGGACTGAGAAATGCAGCCGAAATTCATTTCTATCGTCGGTGCGGGCGGCAAAACGACCGCGCTGCGTGCTCTCGCCCGCGCGCTGACATCCCGCCGCGTATTGGCGACCACCACGACCCATATGTTCCCCGTCCCGCCGCCGGACTGCTGTACTTTTTTAATGGATCCCACGCCCGAAGAATTGCTTTTGCAGCTTACTCTGCCGGGCGCGGTCTGCGCAGGCCGACAAGCCGAAGGCGGCAAGCTATGCGCGCTCTCTCCCGCCCTGCTCACACAGGCAGCGGCGGCAGCCGATTTCGTGCTGTGTGAAGCGGACGGCGCGCACCGCCTGCCGCTCAAATTGCATCGCGCCGACGAGCCAGTGCTTGCCCCGCAGACCGATCTGTGCCTGATAATTGCAGGACTGTCCGCACTCGGCAAGCCGGTGCGGGATGTGGTGCATCGCTATGCGCTGTGTCCGGGCTGGGCTGTGAATCCAGAACAACTTGTCGGCATCCCGGAACTGCTGTACTGCGTGCGGGAAACTGCCGCGGCCTGTGGCTTACCGCCAGAAAAGCTGCGTGTGCTGCTCAATCAGGCGGACACACCTATGTCTTCCGCCATGGCGGAACCCGCGGTACAGGTGCTTCGCACCGACGGTCTGGACTGCCGTATCGGCAGCCTGCACAGTGACCCAAATCTGCTGTATCGCTGGATTTTCTCCGAAGCATAAAAAAACGGCCCGTCGGCGAGCGTCGGGTCGAGCAAAGTCTCGACCGATGCGTAAAACGAATTGCAGTCACAGTGCAAAATCGTGCGCTCCACGCGGCTCCCTCCAATCGAACATTTGTTTCTTTTATTGTAGCAGAGAATTTGCGCCTTGACAACCACTTTTCGCAGGACTATACTGGATTTGCAAGCAAGGGTGCCGTGATGAGCGGCTGAGAGGGCGAGAGCCTAACCTTTTGAACCTGTTGGTTAGCACCATCGTAGGGAAGCTGTCGCATCGCAAATGTTTTTATGCTCCGGTTTTACCGCATGGTGAAACCGGAGTATTTTTATTGCCTGAAAGAAGTGATTTTGTGAAAGTAAACGGAGAAATTTGTGCAGTTCCCTCAGAAATGACCATACAGTCTCTTTTAGAACAGCGTGGACATGATCCGCAGCGCGTCGCGGTCGAGCGCAACGGACAAATTGTGCCGCGCGCTCGGTTCAGTGACGAAACGCTGCACGAGGACGATGTGATCGAAATTGTGCAGTTTGTCGGCGGGGGCTGAAGCCTATGCATTTGACCAAAGAAGAACTGCACGCCGCGCTCGTCGAGCGGCACGGCGCAGACATTCAGCAAAAGCTCGACGGTGCTGCGGTGGGCATCGCAGGGCTGGGTGGGCTTGGTTCCAACATCGCCGTGCAGCTGGCGCGGCTGGGTGTAGGACGGCTGGTGCTGGTGGATTTCGACACAGTGGAGGTGAGCAACCTCAACCGGCAGCACTACACGATGAAGGACATCGGCATCCCCAAAACGCTGGCGCTGCTCGAACAGCTGGAAGCCATCAACCCCTATCTGCAATACGAACCGCACACCGAGCGCATCATCCCAGCCAATGCCGCGCGCCTGTTCGCGGGCTGTGACGTGGTCTGCGAAGCATTCGACCGCGCCGACCAGAAAGCCATGCTGATCGAAACGCTGCTCGAACAGCTGCCGGACACGCCCATTGTTTCGGGCAGCGGTATGGCGGGCTTTGGTTCGGCGAACCTGATGCACACCGAGCGCCGCTTCGGGCGGCTTTATGTGTGCGGGGACGGGTCGAGCGACGTGGCAGACGGCATCGGCCTGATGGCGCCGCGCGTTGCGGTCTGTGCCGCGCAGCAGGCGACCATGGTGCTGCGGCTGCTGCTCGGACATACCGACCCGTAAGTATCCAACATGACAAAAGGAGAGAAAAGACAATGGAAGATAAGCTGATTCTGGGCGGACACGAATTTACCTCCCGCTTTATTCTGGGCTCGGGCAAATATTCGCTCGATCTGATCAACGCCGCTGTACACAACGCGGGCGCACAGATCATCACACTCGCGCTGCGCCGCGCCAACGAGGGCGGCACGGCAAACATCCTCGACTATATCCCCAAGGGCGTGACCCTGCTGCCCAACACCTCGGGCGCACGCAATGCGGACGAAGCGGTGCGCATCGCGCGGCTGAGCCGCGAATGCGGCTGCGGCGACTTTGTCAAAATCGAGATCATGCGCGACAGCAAATATCTGCTGCCGGACAATCAGGAGACCATCCGCGCAACCGAGATCCTCGCAAAAGAGGGCTTTGTCGTCATGCCGTACATGTATCCCGACCTGAACGTTGCGCGCGATCTGGTGAATGCGGGCGCAGCTTGCATCATGCCGCTCGGCGCGCCGATCGGCACAAACAAGGGACTGGCAACGCGCGAGTTTATCCAAATCCTGATCAACGAAATCGACCTGCCGATCATCGTGGATGCAGGCATCGGCCGTCCGTCGCAGGCATGCGAAGCGATGGAAATGGGCGCGGCCGCTGTCATGGCGAACACTGCAATCGCCACAGCGGGCGACATCCCAGCGATGGCAGAAGCGTTCAAAAAGGCGATCGAGGCCGGCCGCACGGCTTATCTATCCGGCTTGGGCCGCGTGCGCGAGAGCGCGTCGGCATCCTCGCCGCTGACCGGCTTTTTGCGCGACTGAGGCACCGCCTCTGGGGTGGCAGCCGCCCTTGCTTTTCTGATTCTGCGAAATGGGCGGCAAGCGCCCATCCCTCGGGCGGAGAAAGTATGCCGCTGCGCGCGGCAGGCGCACAAGAAGGGGACAACCTGCGGTTTTCCCCTTCTTGCGAATCAACCCCTTTCCTTTAAGGGCGCGCTGCGCGCGCAAAGCAGAGTTCCGTATTCCGACTTGCCGCCCAGCTGCCTTATCACAACAGAAACGGCGGTTGCCACACCAGAGGGGCAACAACCCCTGCTTACGATATCACGCACGCCAGAAAGGACATTTTGCCATGAAAGACACCAAAGCGGAAATCATTTCCGCACAATATATCACCGCTGAGACCGACCACATGGCCTATCAGCCGGGCATGGACAACATTGGCTCAGAAATTCAGGACGAGGTCATCGCCCGCATGAATGCATACGACGCAGATGCGTACACCGCTGCCGACGTGCAGCGCGCGCTGAACCGCGATGTGCTCCAACCCGAGGATTTTGCCGCGCTGCTCTCCCCTGCCGCCTTACCATTTCTCGAACAGATGGCGCAGCGTGCGCAGATGGAAACCCGCAAGCATTTCGGCAACTCGGTGCAGATGTTCACCCCGCTGTACATTGCCAACTATTGCGAAAACTACTGTGTCTATTGCGGCTTCAACTGCCACAACAAAATCCGCCGCGCCAAGCTGGATATGGACGAAATCGAGCAGGAACTTCAGGCGATCGCCGCGACCGGTTTGCAGGAAATCCTGCTGCTGACCGGCGAGAGCCGCACGATGTCGCCGGTGGAATACATCGGTGAGGCAGTCAAGCTCGCCCGCAAGTATTTCCGTGTCATCGGCATCGAAATCTATCCGCTCAACGTCAACGAGTACGCCTACCTCCACGAGTGCGGCGTGGATTACGTCACCGTGTTTCAGGAGACCTACGACGCGGACAAGTACAAGACCCTGCACCTCGGCGGGCACAAGCGCATTTTCCCCTATCGCCTGAACGCACAGGAGCGCGCGCTCATGGGCGGCATGCGCGGCGTGGGCTTTGCCGCGCTTCTGGGCCTTTCTGACTTCCGCAAGGACGCCTTTGCGACCGGTCTACATGCCTACTTGCTTCAGCGCAAATACCCGCACGCAGAGATCGCGTTCTCCTGCCCGCGTCTGCGGCCGATCATCAACAACGACAAGATCAACCCCAAGGATGTACACGAGCCGCAGCTGTTGCAAGTTGTGTGCGCATACCGCATTTTCATGCCGTTCGCATCCATCACGATCTCAACGCGCGAGCGCGCGGGCTTCCGCGACAACATCATCGGCATCGCCGCGACCAAAATCTCGGCAGGGGTGGACGTCGGCATCGGCGGCCACTCGGGCGAGGACAAGGGCGACGAACAGTTTGAAATTTCGGACGGCCGCTCGGTCGACGAGGTCTATCAGGCCATTGAGGCGCACGGGTTACAGCCCGTTATGGCGGATTACCTGTATGTATAAAGCCGCGCGGCAATTCTCTCCCCGCGTACACGGCACAGCCATGTAAAAAGAGCCTGTTGCAAAATAGGCCAAAGAAAAAAAGACAGGCAGAGCAGCCCGAAAAGGGTTGCCTTGCCTGCCT
>NZ_CALWJK010000026.1 GCF_944380975.1 uncultured Agathobaculum sp.
ATCGCCGCGGTCATGGGCGTTGCGGTCGAAGCGGGCGAGCGCAAGGTTGCGCACGTTTACTGCAACGGCGGCTGCAACGCGGTCGACAAGACCAAGTATGAGGGCCTGCAGGACTGCACCGCAGCGATGCGCGTTGCAGGCGGCCCGAAGGCCTGCGCCTACGGCTGCATGGGTCTGGGTTCCTGTGTCAAGGCTTGTGCGTTTGACGCGATCCACATTGTGGACGGCGTTGCCAAGGTCGATACCGAAAAGTGCGTGGCTTGCGGCAAGTGCGTCACGGCCTGCCCGAAGAAGCTCATTAACCTCGTCCCCGAGTCCAAGAAGGTACACGTCAACTGTGTCAACAAGGATAAGGGCCCTGAGGTCATGAAGGTCTGCTCGAATGGCTGCATCGGCTGCAAGATGTGCGAAAAGACTTGTAAGTTCGACGCAATCCATGTTGTGGACGGGGTCGCTAAGATCGACTACGACAAGTGCAAGAACTGCAAGATGTGTGCCAAGGCTTGCCCGAAGGGCTGCATCGAGCCGGTGCCGACCGAAGAGGAAAAGGCCAAGTTCAAGGAGATGCAGGCAAAGCAGGCGGCTGCTGCCAAGGCTAAGGCTGAGGCGGAAAAGGCTGCTGCGGAAGCTGCTCTTGCCGCTGAGGACAAGTAATGGATTATTTGCATCCGATTTTGGATGACGCTGCTATCGCCCGCATGTCGAGCCTCGCGCTCGCCCATGTGGGCGATGCCGTTTATGAGGTGCTGGTGCGGTCGTTTTTGGCCTGCGGCGGCATGCAGACCGCCAAAAACCTGCACCGCCGCACGACCCAGCTGGTCTGTGCGCCCGCGCAGGCAGAAGCGGTGCAGCGCATCCTGCCCTTGCTGGACGAAAATGAGCAGGAGGTCTACCGCCACGGTCGCAACGCCAAGCCAAAGAGCGTGCCCAAATCGGCGTCGGTTGCCGAGTATTCGCAGGCGACCGCACTCGAGGCGCTGTTTGGCTGGCTGTACCTCAAGGGACGGTATGACCGCATCAATGAGTTGTTCGGCATCATTGCCGAAGGGTTTAAGGAGTAATAAAAAGGACGCTTTCCCAACGGGAAAGCGTCCTTTTTTCGTCTCATTCGTCCGCTTCGCGGTCGCGGATCTCTTCGCGCTTGAGCTTCTGCTCGTTGACATAGACGCGGTGCTGCAAACGGCACAGCTCCTGTGCCAGCGGGTCGGGCAGGTGGATCTGGTCGAGGTCGTAGGACGGGACACGCTGGCCGTCGATCTTGACCACGCGCGCCTTGACACCGACGACGGTGGAGTTGGGCGGCACTTCCTGCAACACGACCGCGTTCGCGCCGATGCGGCTGTTGTCGCCCACGGTGAACGGGCCGAGCACCTTTGCGCCTGTCGAAATCAGCACGTTGTTGCCAATGGTCGGGTGGCGCTTGCCTGTGTCGTGGCCGGTGCCGCCGAGGGTTACGCCGTGATAGATCGTGCAGTCGTCTCCGATTTCGGCGGTCTCGCCGATAACAATACCCATGCCGTGGTCGATGAACAGGCGGCGGCCGATGGTCGCGCCCGGATGGATCTCGATGCCGGTCATGTGGCGGGCAAACTGTGAAAGCGCGCGCGCCAGAAAGAAATGCTTGTGTTTGTACAGCCAATGCGCCTGACGGTGGTAGATCAGCGCATGGAACCCCTGATACAGCAGAAAGACCTCGAACGTCGTTCGCGCAGCCGGATCGCGGTCGCGGATCGAGCGCGCGTCGTCAAGCAGTCCTTTGAAAATCATAATGCAATCATCCTATCAAAATACTGTGAATTGAACACACCATACATTATAGACGCTTCCGGCAGAAAATTCAAACCTTTGATTGAAATAAAGAAAAAAAGTGGTATAATGATTAAAGAATGTCGACAAAGAGGTTTTGAAATTATGAAAATTACTGTCATGGGTCTGGGCTATATCGGCCTGCCGACCGCGATCACGCTCGCGGAGGCCGGTTTTGAGGTCTGCGGCTTTGATGTCAACGAGAAAACCATTGAAACATTGCAGGGCGGCCACATCCACATCGTCGAGCCGGGCTTGCAGGAGGTGTTTGAAACTGCGGTAGCGCACGGCCATCTGCATTTTTCGAGCGAGCTAGGTAAGTCCGATGTGTTCTATATCGCGGTACCGACCCCGTTCTATCAGGATGAGACCGGTAGCCACAAGGCCGACCTGAAGTACGTCGAGTCTGCCGGCCGTATGGCGGGCAAGCTGCTCGAGCCGTCCAATCTGGTCATTTTGGAGTCCACTGTGCCGCCGCACACGAGCGAAATGCTCGCGCGCGTGCTTTCCGAGGAGTCCGGTATCGACATGGACAAGATCCACGTCGCGCACTGCCCGGAGCGTGTCATCCCGGGAAACATGATGTATGAACTCAAGAATAACGACCGCATCGTTGGCGCGCGCACGCCGGAAGCGGCAGAGATGGCAGCTTCCATCTATGAAAAGGTGCTGGAAAAGGGCGTTGTCCACAAGACCGACGATCTGACCGCTGAGATGTGCAAGCTGACCGAGAACACCTTCCGCGATGTCAACATCGCGTATGCGAACGAACTGTCGGTCATCTGTGACAAGATGGGTATTGATGTATTCGAGCTCATCAAGCTCGCCAACTGCCACCCGCGCGTCAACATCCTGAATCCGGGCGTGGGTGTGGGCGGCCACTGCATCGCGGTTGACCCGTGGTTCATCTATGAGCAGTTCCCGGCCGAGGCAAAGGTGATCCTTGCTGCGCGTGAGCGTAACGAGAACAAGCCGCGCTTCGTGGCTGAGAAGGTTGTCTCCAAGCTGGCGAAGGTTACAGATACGGTCGGCGTGCTCGGCCTGTCCTATAAGCCGGATGTGGACGATCTGCGCGAGTCCCCGTCGATCGAGCTGTGCCACATTTTGCAGGAAAAGGGCGTCAAGGTGCTGGCCTGTGAGCCGTTTGCAAAGGACAGCGAAGTAAAGGGCATTCCCAACGTCTCCTTTGAGGAGATTCTCGCCAAGGCGGATTATCTGGTGATTACACTGGGTCATACTCTGTTTAAAGATAACAAAAAGTTGATTGCCGAGAAGCCGTATTACGACTGCGTCGGCCTGATGGAGTAAAGAACGCGCAATCCAAAACGGCACAGCATTTGCTGTGCCGTTTTTTTATAGAAAAATGCGTGGGTTCAGCGTAAGATTTGCGTAGATAACAGTAGACAGGATAGAGAGAAAGGGGGCAGTGGCATGGATGAGAAAATCCTCGCGCTGCTTTCTGCGCGCGATCCGGAGGGCGTGACGTTGCTGCAAAAGCAGTACGGCCCGATGGTGCGCTATATTGCGCGCGGCATTTTGCGCGATGCGCAGGATGTGGAGGAATGCGTCAGCGATGTATGGCTGCGCGTGTGGCAGAAATTCGCTTCGTTTGATCCGGCAAAGGGAACGCTTGCCGCGTGGGTGACTGCGATTGCGCGAAACGCAGCGGTCGACCGGTTGCGCCGTCGGCGCGCGCCGGACGAAGCTTGGGATGAACAGGCGGGCGCTGCGCCATCCCCGGAGGAGGAAGTGCTGCGCCGCGAGCGCACGCAGCTTTTGCAAAAGACCGTCGATGCACTGAGCGCTGCCGAACAGATACTGTTTTACCGTAAGTATTACTATTTGCAGTCCACCGCGCAGATCGCGGCGGAAATGGGAATGACCGAGCGGGCTGTCGAGGGACGGCTGTACCGTCTGCGCCGCCGCTTGCAGAAGGCGTTGGGAGGTGACGCGCTATGACCGGACCGGAACGGGACGAATTTGACCGGATGATCGAGCAGGAGATCGCCGGAACTGTGCCATCGCAGGGTGTGGTGGAAGAGGTCAACCCATGGCGCGAGCCGGTCGGCCGCATTGCGTGGGGATTGGCGCTGACTGGCATCACGCTCAACTTTATGTATCTGCAATACCTGCTGCCCGCCGTGGGCGTTGTGCTGCAATATCTGGGCTTTCGCGCGCTGCGCCGCAACGGCGTGGACTTCCGGCTGGCATGGCTGCTGTCCGTTGTGCGGCTGGTATGGGAGGGTGCGTTTCTGGTGCTGTCGGTCACGCCCTGGCTGCCAATCGGTGATCTGGATATTGCCCTTGGGCTGACGGGCATGATCATTCAGATCGTGCAGATGTTGACGCTGCGTGCCGGGCTGCGGCAGGTGTGCCATACGGCGGGCGTGGAACCGCAGAGCGATCCGCTCAAAGCGGCTGCCTGCTGGGAAGGGTTGATCCTTGTGCTGGCGATTTCGCCGCTGGCACATAGCTGGCTGGCAGCCATTCCGATGCTGATCGCCTTTGTGTGCATCGTGCGCGCGCTGTTCCGACTGGGTGAGACGATGGGCGAAGCAGGTTACTGCTTTGTCGCCGCCCCTGTTCGCCTGAGCACAGGGGTAGTCAGATGGGGCTATCTCGGCGGCTGCCTGCTGCTCATGGTGATAGCGAGTATCTTCGTCAACCACCCCCGGCTAGACGCTGCACCGCTGGAGGAACACGGAGAAACCGAAATCCGGCAGCAGCTGGTGGGCCTTGGCCTGCCGGATGAGGTGCTGGCTGATCTCGCGGATGAGGACGTGCGCGCACTGGACGGTGCGTTCCATGTCGCCTGTTGTGCGGAAATGCTGGCGTTTGGCCCGGATTCACAAAGCATAACGCTGTGCGACCAGACCAATGTACCTGAACGTGCGCCGGTTGAGCCAGAGATTCCGCCCAACAAGGATACGATGATTGCATCCACCTATTATATTGAGCTGCCGAAGTACCGCATGGCAGTGCTTGAGCGGTTCGAGTGGGTGCAGGGCAGCGCGTACTGGGGCGATGCATTCTCTGCTTTTGAGAATAGCGATTATGGTTATGAGCTGCTCGGAGGATGGCTGATGTTCGACAAACAGGGGCAAACCTATATCGCACCCATGCCTGCTTTGTCGAGCGGTACGGTGACGGTAGATGGCTTTTTCGGTGCAGAGACCAGCGAACAGATGAGCGGTGTCATCGCCTATCCGTTCGGCGCAGAAAATCCGCGCGGCTATGTGCTGTATGTCATGCAATTGGATGAAAACCGTACCTTCGGTGGGACGGGCGTTAACTATTATCATCCGGCGCATCCGGTGCGTTTACCATACAGTCCGCCGCAGGAGCGGTCATATGACTGGCGTGACCGCCACCGTGTTCAGCATTACACCAATTTCAATACGCAGCTGGAGCGCTCGGCAGCGATAGTCTGACGGATTGTGACGATTTTGTGTTTTTGCTTGTATCGCCTTCTTAAAAGTGCTATACTGATTAAAATCTGTTTTGATTACGCAATAAGGAGAGTTAGATATGAGCAAAATGATGCAGCGCGCCGTCGCGCTGGTTGTGATGCTGGTTGTCGTCATGGGCGGTACCATCTGGGGAGTGTCGAGCACGACCATCCACTACCGTCCGCTCGATAACGGTGCGCCGGTCGTAATGACGGTTAACGGCGATGAGGTGTGTGCGGATGAATACGCGGGTTACATGCTTTACAACATGTCGTACTATGCCAATATGTATGCGCAGCTCGGCATGAGCGATGTGTGGAACGACGAATATGCCGCGGCAACGCTGGGTTCGTCCATGCCCGCGGCAGCCAAGGACCAGTCGGTCTATGCGCGCGTGGTGTTGCAGAAGTTCAATGAGCTGGGTCTCAAGCTGACCTACGATCAGGAAAAGCAGATGACGCAGCTGCGGCAGGATACTATTGATTCGATGAGCTATGACGCTTACGCCAAGCAGATTGCGAACTTCGGCTTCTCGGACCAGAGTTACAGCAATTTTATGTATATCAGCCAGTGCTACAATGCACTCAATGAGTACTATTACGGCGAAAATGGTGCCAATGTGCCGAGCGATGACGAGCTGCGCCAGTATTTTGCCGATAACTATCTGGCGGCAAAGCACATCCTGATCTCGACGGTGGACTCCATGACCGGCGAAACCATCCGCACGGATGCAGAGGCCAAGGCCGAGGCGCAGAAGATTCTCGACCGCATTAACGCGGGCGAGGATTATGACACGCTGATGAACGAATACAGCGAGGATCCGGGTCTGGCCGGCAATCCGGACGGCTACATCTTCACCGAGGGCGAAATGGTCACGGAATTCTACGACGGCGCCAAGGCGCTGGCCGAGGACGAGGTATCCGGGCTGGTCAAGTCGGACTACGGCTATCACATCATTAAGCGCGTGCCGCTGGATGTGGACGGCCAGTTTGAAAACTACAAGTCCCTGCTGACAACCGCGGTAGCAGGCACGATGGATGATCTGCTGACCCAGTGGATGGAGGAAGCGGACGTACAGACGACCGAGGTGTACGACGAGATCACCTATCAGAACGTGCGCGAATACCTGCCGGCAGACGTGCAGGAGATCCTGAACGCACAGGATGCGGCATCGAACGAAGCTGCCACGGATGAAACGGCAGCAACGGACGACGCAGCGGCAACGGATGATGCAGCCGCCGAGACCGCAGACGCGGCGGAATAATCCAATTACATCGCAAAAAAAGGACGCTTTTCAGCGTCCTTTTTGCTTTTATGCCATCGTCCATGCCAGCGGCGTGCGGCCGAAAAAGCTGTTGTGGAACAAGGCCAGCGCAGCCCATGTCGCGCGGTCGGTTTCGCCGGTCTGCGGCAACTGGAACACGCCCTGCGCGCGGCGCACGCTTTCTTCGGTGTCGGCGTCGTATTCGCCGGTGAGGGGAACGGGCAGCGCGTTGCCAAAGTGCGGCGCGGCCGTACCCAGCATGAGCTGGAGCACAAAGACCGAGGGGCCCTTGTCGCCGCGCTTGAGTTTGGCGTCCGCGCCCGCGGGGAAAAAGTCGACCGCGGCGGGCAGCGCGTCAAGGTCGGTCAGGGCGAGATAGGCGGCGTAGATGGCCGTCCATGTGTCGAAATTTGCCGTACCCGTCACGGGCAGGCGGCCCCGCCGCTGGAATTCCCGCACGGCGGCGGCGGTTTCCGGACCGAAAATCCCGTCCGGTGCGAGCGGCTGCACTGCGCCCTGCTCCTGTTGGATGCGGCGCAGAAAGCGCTGCAAATCGTAAATATGCGTCCTGCGTTGGCTGTCGGTATACATCAGGTGGTCGCCTCCTCTCCAATCGGATAGCCCGGATATTGTCCTTCGTTGGTCTGCGAGGATACCAGCACGTCGCGCGCGAGCAGCGTCATCTCCTCCCATGTCAGCGGGCCGATCGCACCGGTGGCGGGCAGGCCGGAGATCGACTGGATGACCGAGACCGCGTTCCGTGTCGCGGGGCCGAAGATGCCGTCGACTGCGACCGAGGGCACCTCGGGATAGCCGCGTGCGATGATGTTGATCAGCTCCTGCGCTTCGCGCACGGCTTCGCCGCGCATACCCTCGACGAGGAAAATATCCGGCAAGCCCGCAACCTCACCCAGAAAGCCCTGATCGGGCTGCACGGCCAGCACGGATTGATAGGTGGATACCAGCGTGTTCCATGTGGTGCGGCCCACAATGCCGTCCACGGTCAGTCCCACCATGCGCTGATAGGCCTCGACCGCTTCGCGTGTGCGCGGGCCGAAAATGCCGTCGATTTGGTCGACCTGCCAGCGCGGCAGCTGGTCGTAATACTCGCCCACGATGGCGAGAAAATACTGCAAAAGCTGTACGCCCGGGCCGGTCGAGCCTTCGCGCAGCGTTTCGGGGAACTGACGGGAAATCTCATCGAGCAGCAGCCCCTCGCTGTCCAGCTCACTCAGGCGCTTGACATTGTTGTAGATGAACGCGATGCGGTACCATGTCGCGCGGCCGACGATGCCGTCCACGCCGAGGTTGAACTGCTTTTGGAAAGCGCGCACCGCGCGTTCGGTGTCCGCGTCATAGATGCCGTCGACCGGATAGATTTTCGGGATGTTGGGATAGTTGGTCGAAATGCGGTTTAAGCGGTTCTGAATGGTGCGCACCTCTTCGGACACATCGCCCAGCCGGAAGGTCACGCCCGGCCACGAGCCGCCGAGGTTGGGCGCAATGGGTGCATTTCTCACAATATTGATATCATCTCCATAGTAATATCGCACAATTTCCTCCGCGGTCATGCCCTGCTCGGCCAGCGGTACGGTTCCCCATTGGCTCAGGCCACCGGGGCAGGTGACCGTCGTGCCGTTGCAGTATTGGGCAAACAGCGGCTCGATGGCGTCACCGCGGGTCAGATAGCTGTTGAACATATCGTCCACAATGGTGGAAATATTCTCGAAAATGTCGCGCCCGGGGACAAAGGACTGGTCATAGCGCGTGGAGTTGGTGATATCGAAGTCATAGCCCTGTGCGCGGTACCACTCGGTGAATACGCGGTTGAGCGCATAGGAGATCTGCGCGTAGATATTGGCGCGGATGGCTTCTTCCGGCCACGTCGGATAGATTTCCGACGAAGCAACGTTTTTGATGTAATCGGCAAAGGGCACGGTGACGTTCTGCGCGTCGGATGAGGGCGGGCCCAGATGCACCGTGATGGTTTCCGGGATGGTCACCGGGGATTGGGGCAAAACGGATCACTCCTCTGCATTGAGATCGGTTTGGTCGTGGTAGAGCACCTGCGACTCGCCCGTGGCGGTCAGGTCGGTCTGGGAGGGGGACTGATTTTCCGGCAGCGGTGTCAGCGGCACGGGCAGCACGGCAGGCACGCCGGAGAACATGGTCACATGCAGCGCAGTGACCGGGGTGTAGCCCGGGTGCGTGACCTCTACGGTGTAGACCGCATAGGGCAGGCCGCCGTCCGGCGTCATGGAGTTGGAGCGCGGCGGGGTGGGCAGCGTCATGGGCGGCGTCATGCCGCCCGTATCCGTGCGCACCGAGTAAATGAGGTCGCGCGCGCCGGTCTCGTCCGCTGCGGTGGACACCGTGACCGAAGCATCGGCCACCGGCAGCGCGCCGAGCGCGGTCGTGACGACTACGCGCAGCACAGCGGAATCTTCAGCAGGATTGGGCATGGGCAAAACCTCCTTGTCAAGCGGGGTGGGATGGATTATACTATCCATAAGACAGAGGGAAAGGCAGGAAAAACAGATGCAGGACGAAAAAACTTTGCTCGCCATGTGCGAGGAGCAGGAAGAACGGCTGCAATTTGCGCATTTCTCCCGCGCGGATGCGTTGGAGCTGGGACTAAAGCTGCATGAAAATGCGAAAAAACAGCCGGTTCCGGTCGCAATTGAGATCACGGTCAACGGTCTTGTGGTGTTCCGGTATTTTCCGGACGGCGCGCTGCCGGACAGCGAGCTGTGGCTTGTGCGCAAGCGCAATTCGGTTGCACTGATGGAAATGTCCTCGCTGCATTTTCTGGCATGGCTGGAGCAGAACGGCGAAACGCTGGAAAGCCGTAAGCTGCCGCCGAACGAATACGCTGCGGGCGGCGGCGGGTTCCCGATCCGCGTGCGCGGCACGGGTGTGATCGGTTCGATCTGCGTATCCGGCCTGCCCGATCATATGGAGGATCATCGGCTGGTGGTGGAAACGCTGACCGAGTTTCTGGCCTGAGTGCCGCAGGAAATGACCGCTTTGCGGTCATTTCCTGTTTTCGCCGCCGCAGAGCGTCCGGTCACACCAGCCGCACCTTATACTGCCGCAGCCAGCGGTCGATTTGAATGATATAGGCGAAAATCTGCGGGGTGCGCATGAGCTGACCGTACCACGGTTCCGCCAGACTTTCCGGCTTTTCCATGAGCGCTTCCACGGCGGCATGGTTAAACAGGTGGGCGGCGATTGAGTCGCTGTCCTCGAAGATGCGGCGGACATAATCCGCGCACAGGCGGGTATAGACCGGGTGGAAGGTCTTGGGATAGGGGCTTTTCTTGCGCAGAACGATCTCCTCGGGCAGTTCGTGCGCAAAGGCGCGGCGCACAATGCCCTTTTCGCGTCCATTGAGCGCTTTGAAGTCCCATGGCATGTTGTAGGCATACTCAACAATGCGGTGGTCGCAGAAGGGGACGCGCACCTCCAAACCGGAATACATGCTCATGCGGTCCTTGCGGTCGCGCAGCGTTGCAGAAGGATACCGGAGAAGGAAAAGCAGGTTTCTGTAAAAAAACCGTGAAAAAAAGCTATACAGTGCGCGCGAAAAATGGTATGCTTTTAAAAAGAACAAATGAGGATGAAACGGACAAGGAAGAGCGAGAGCATGGAACTGTTGAAAGAACGAATCAGGAAAGACGGCGTCATCAAAGAGGGAAATGTGCTGAAGGTGGACAATTTCCTCAATCATCAGATGGATATTGCGTTGTTCAACGAGATCGGCAAGGAATTCAAGCGGCGCTTTGCCGATGTCAAGATCGACAAGATCCTGACCATCGAAGCCTCCGGCATCGGCATCGCGGCGATTGCGGCGCAGTATTTCGATGTGCCGGTGGTGTTCGCCAAAAAGTCGCAGTCTATCAATCTGGACGGCACCATGCTGTCCGCGCCGATTGAGTCGTTTACCCATAAGCGCAAATACGAGGTCATTGTGGCCAGCCGCTTTTTGCAGCCGGGTGAAAATGTGCTGATTATCGACGATTTTCTTGCCAACGGCTGTGCGGCGCTCGGCCTGTGCCAGATCATTGAAGCGGCGCACGCCACGGTTGCGGGCATCGGCATTGTAATCGAAAAGGGCTTCCAGTGCGGCGGCAAGATGCTGCGTGAGAAGGGCTTGCGCGTCGAGTCGCTGGCCATCGTGGACGGTATGGATGCCGCCACGCAGACCGTGCGCTTCCGGGACGACTGAAAACATGAAAAACCGGCTGATATAGCCGGTTTTGTCTTTTGCGGCGGCGTGATACGATGGCGGCTTGCGTCAAACAAGACAAGAGAAGCCGCCCGGATGCGCGGTCTGTTGGCTTATTTGTAGAAAATGCGGGCTTGGAGTAAAAAACAGCAAAAGCAGGTGGGAGCATGCGTCTGTTTTTGTTATAATAAAAGCGCTTC
Organism: uncultured Agathobaculum sp.; assembly: GCF_944380975.1. GTDB lineage: Bacteria > Bacillota > Clostridia > Oscillospirales > Butyricicoccaceae > Agathobaculum. The sequence goes on from NZ_CALWJK010000026.1 coordinate 10,948, forward strand.
ATTTCAAAAAACGGTAAGCAGGGAGGATAAAATGGAAAAAGAAAAGCAGAAAAACGGTGCGGCGCCGGAAAAAGAGTTTTTCGGGCCGTATGACTTTCATGCCAAGCTGCCGCTGGGACAGGCGATCCCGCTCGGCCTTCAGCACGTGCTGGCAATGTTTGTGGGCAACCTAACCCCCATCCTTATCATCACGAGCGCATGCGCCGCGATGAGCGACGCGGAGCAGTTCGCGGCGATTCAGGTATCGCTGTTGCAGAACGCGATGCTGATTGCGGGCATTGTAACGCTGGTGCAGTTGTTCGCCATCGGCCCCATTGGCGGCAAGGTGCCGATTATCATGGGCACCAGTTCGGGCTTTATCGGCGTGTTCCAGAGCGTGGCCAACGTCATGGGCGGCGGCATTCTCGCCTATGGCGCGATGATGGGCGCCTCCATCATCGGCGGCCTGTTTGAGGGCGTGCTGGGCTTCTTCCTCAAGCCGCTGCGCCGGTTTTTCCCCGCGGTGGTGACCGGTACGGTGGTGCTGTCCATCGGTCTGTCGCTCATCAGCGTGGGCGTGGCCTCGTTTGGCGGCGGTTCGGGCGCGCAGGATTACGGCTCGGTCGAAAATCTGCTGGTCGCGCTGGCAGTGCTGGTCGTTATTTTGATTTTCAAGCACTTCACCAAGGGCGTTTTGAGCTATTCGTGCATCCTGCTCGGCATCATTTTCGGTTATGTGCTGTGCGCGGTGCTGCCGCTGTTTATCTCGTCCACCGGCGTGACCGCCGAGGGCGTGGAGTACACCAAGGCGTGGGTGCTCAACTGGGACAAGGTAGCGCAGGCCAGCTGGTTTGCCGTACCGGAAATCATGCCGGTGCCGATTGTGTTTGACGTGCGTGCGATTGCACCTGTTATGATTATGTTCATCGTCACCGCAGTTGAGACTGTGGGCGATATTTCGGGCGTTATGGAAGGCGGCATGGGCCGCGAGGCGACCGATAAGGAACTGTCCGGCGGTATCATCTGCGACGGCCTCGGTTCCTCCTTCGCTGCTGTATTCGGCGTGCTGCCCAACACCTCGTTCAGCCAGAACGTCGGTCTGGTCACGATGACCAAGGTGGTCAACCGCTTTGCGCTCGCGTGCGGCGCGGTGTTCCTCATCCTGTGCGGCCTGTTCCCCAAGCTCGCGGCGTTGGTTTCCATCATGCCGCAGAGCGTGCTCGGCGGCGCGGCGGTCATCATGTTCTCCTCGATTGTCATGAGCGGCATCCAGCTCATCACCCGTGAGCCGCTGACCGCGCGCAGCATGACCATCGTATCGGTCGCGCTCGGCCTGGGCTACGGCCTCGGCGCAAACAGCGCGGTGCTGGCAGGCTTGCCGCAGGCGGTGCAGCTGGTATTCGGCGGTTCGGGCATTGTCCCGGCGGCATTCGTTGCCATCGTGCTGAATGTGCTGCTGCCCAAGGAGAAACCGGCAGAAAACTAAGGTTTTGTGAAACGCAAAAGCTCCTCCGCATCGAAGCGGAGGAGCTTTTTTCGCTGTCAGCTTGTCGCGCCGTAGTGATACACGCCGCGCAGACGCACCAGATAACCGATAGAAACCACGATGCCGAGCAGCTCGGCGGCGGGTACGGCCAGCCATACGCCGATTTCCCTCAGCAGCATGGGCAACAGCAGCAACATGCCGACGAGAAACACCAGCGTGCGGGCAAAGGAGATGATCGCCGAAACGCGTCCGTCAGAAAAAGCAGTGAACAGCGAGGAGGCGAAAATGCTCACGCCCATAAACAGGAAGGACACCGCGTAAATCGGGAAGCCCTCAATCGTGATGGCGAACACGCGGCTGCCCGCGTCGGTAAACAGAGCAAGGCTTGGTCGGATGACCGCAAGCGAGAGCGCGGTGCAGAACACCGAGCACAGGATGACAAAACCGATGCAGTAGCGGAACAGCCGCCGCAGCTGTGCTGTGTCCTGCGCGCCGTATTTGTAGCTGAACACGGGTGCGACACCCATCGAAAAGCCGAAAAACACGGCGGTGAACACAAACTGGAAATACAAAACGATGGTGATGGATGCAACGCCGTCCTCGCCCCAATAGTGCAGGAAAATCAGGTTGAACAGATAGGTCGTGATGGCGTTTGCGATGTTGGTGACCATTTCAGACGAGCCGTTGCCGCAGGCAAACAGCAGCATGCGCCAGTCCGTGCGTGGACGGACGAAAAACAGCGTGCCGCGCCGGTTCCATGTGAAGAAGATCAGCCCGACCACGGCAGGGACGAGATAACCCAGCCCCGTGGCGACGGCCGCACCCGCGATGCCCCAGTGCAAGCGCGCGATGAACACATAGTCCAGCACAATGTTGGTCAGGCCGCCGCCTACGGTCGCAGCAAGGCCCAGTCCGGGGCGTCCCGCGGTGATGAACAGCGTCTGGAACGCGGTTTGCAGGAAAAACGCGGGCGAAAACAGCATCAGCACCCGCGCATAGGTGCGGCACAGGTCAAACTGCGCCTCGCTTGCCCCGAGCGCAGCAATGATCGGGTCGAGGAAAAAGATGGCCGCCAGCAAAAACACCAGACTGACCGCGACCGACACCGTAATCAGAAACGAGAAGTTGTGCCGCGCCTTGTCCTCGTCACCCTCACCCAGCTGCCGCGCAATGACCGCGCTGCCGCCTGAAGCGAGCATGATGCCCAACGCCATCTCCAAGCAGTTAAGCGGATAGGTCATGTTGACAGCCGATAGCGCGAGCGTGCCGACATAGTGGGAAATAAACATGCCGTCCACGATGGTATACATGGAGAGGAATACCATCATAATGATATTGGGCAGCGCAAAGCGCATCAGCGAAGGCAGGGTAAACTGCCGCGCGAGCGCATTATTCTCCGGCATGACTGCGCACCTCCTCGTCCAGCCGTTCCACAAAGGCGAGATTGCATTGCACAAAAATATCGGTCAGCGGCTGCCCGAGCGAACGCAACGCGCGCGTTTCCATTTCGTACAGCTCGTGCAGGCAGCTGTCGGCGTAAGCGCGGCCGGATTCGGTCAGGCAGACCACCTTCTGCTTGCTGGCAGGCAGCGGTTCAAAACTGATGTAGCCCAGCCGCTCCAGCTCTTTGATGACCGTATTGACCGTCTGCTTCGGGATGAGCCATTCGTCTGCAATCTGTTTTTGCGTGCATTTGCGCGACTGGCCGAGTGCGTAAAGCGTCATCATGGTGTTGTAGCTCATGCCGTGCCGCTTGGCCCAGGTGCGGTACAGTTCGGTCATCTTGCAGATGCAGGTGTTGAGCTGCTCCATTTTGGCGCGCAGTTCCATAAATGCTTTCCTCCATAGTCCGAATTCGGATTATAGTATAGTACGGTTTCGGACTAAAGTCAAGCGGGGAAAATACAAATGCGGTTTCTGTGGAAAAATAGTGGAAACCGCTTTGGAAAAGCGGTCCGATATGATATAATGACTGCAAAGAGACCGGAAATTGTATGGCAGAGACCAAATGCCGGACGCTGAAAAACGCCCAAGGGTGAGCAGGCGTCGATGCGGCAAAAGACGGAAACTGAGGACGGAAGGATGGGAAAGGTGCTTTCGATCAATCAATATGTACGGGCGCAAAGTCTGGACGAGGCTTACGCGCTTTGTCAAAAGAAAAATAATGTGGTGCTGGGCGGCATGCTGTGGCTCAAGATGCACAAGCGGCAGGTCGGTACAGCGATCGACCTGTGCGATCTGGGACTGGACAAAATCGAGGAAACCGAAACCGAATACCGCATCGGCGCGATGGTGCCGCTGCGTGCGCTCGAATTGCATGAGGGATTTGCGAAACTGACGCAGGGCGCGATGGAGGAAGCGGTCAAGCATATTGTCGGCGTGCAGTTCCGCAACTGCGCGACGCTGGGCGGCAGTTTGTGGGGGCGGTTCGGCTTTTCCGATGTGCTGACGCTGTTCCTCGCGCTGGATGCGCGGGTCGTGCTGCACCACGCGGGCGAGATGCCGCTTGCGGACTTTGCGGCGCTGCCGCGCACGACGCGCGACATTTTGACCGAGGCCATCGTGCCCAAAACGGCGCGGCGGGTGGTCTATCTGTCCCAGCGGAATATTTCGACCGATTTCCCCGTGCTGACCGTGGCGATCGCCGCACAGGACGGGAAATATACTTGTGTCGTCGGCGCGCGGCCGATGCCCGCAGTCGTTTTCACGGACGAAAAGGGCATTCTGGCGCAGGGCATCACCGAGGACAGCGCACGCGCTTTCGCGGAGGATATCGCATCCCGCGCGGTGCTGGGCGGCAACATGCGCGGCAGCGCGGACTACCGGCGCGAGATCTGCAAGGTGCTGGTGCGCCGCGCGGCGATGGCGCTGGCAAAGGAGGGATAAGGCATGGAGATCAAACTGACACTCAACGGCAAGCCGCTGACCGCGGAAATCGACGCGGACACGCTGCTGATCGACTTTGTGCGCGCGCATGGCTGCGATTCGGTCAAGCGCGGCTGCGAGACCGCAAACTGCGGCCTGTGCACCGTGTTGCTGGACGGTACGCCGGTGCTGTCATGCAGCGTGCTGGCGGCGCGCGCGGCGGGTCACCATGTGCAGACGCTCGAGGGCTTGCAGGAGGAAGCCGAGGATTTTGTCGGCTTTATCGCCGATCAGGGCGCGGAGCAGTGCGGCTTTTGCAACCCCGGCTTTGTGATGAATACGGTGGCGCTCCTGCGCGAGAACCCCGACCCGACCGACGATGAAATCCGCGCCTATCTCGCGGGAAACCTGTGCCGCTGCTCGGGCTATGAGGGCCAGCTGCGCGGCATCCGCGCCTATCTGGACAGCCGAAAGGGGGAGGCATGATGGCGGAGACGAATTTTCGCGTAGTCAGCAAGCCGGTGCGCAAAAAGGACGCGATGCAGCTGCTGCTGGGCAAGCCCGCCTATGTGGACGATGTGACCCCGCATGACTGTCTGGTGGTCAAGGTGCTGCGCTCGCCGCACGCGCATGCGCTGATTGAGGAAATCAACACCGATATTGCGCGCAAGGTGCCGGGCATCGAGTGCATTTTCACTTACAAGGACGTGCCGCAGAAGCGGTTTACCATGGCGGGGCAGACCTTCCCGGAGCCGTCGCCTTACGACCGGCTGATTCTCGACCAGCGCGTGCGCTTTGTGGGCGACGCGGTGGCGATCGTTGCGGGTGAAACCGAAAAGGCGGTCGATAAGGCATTAAAGCTTATCAAGGTGAAATATCAGGTGCTGGAACCGGTTTTGGATTTCCACAAGGCAAAGGATAACCCGATTCTGGTGCATCCTGAGGACAACTGGCGCGCACTCTGCCCGGTCGGCGCGGACAACCAGCGCAACCTGTGCGCGAGCGAATGCGGCAGCCATGGCGATGTGGATGCTGTGCTGGCGGACTGTGATGAAGTGGTGGAGCACACCTATCACACCAAGGCCTGCCAGCAAGCGATGATGGAGACCTTCCGCACCTATACCGAGATCGACCACTATGGGCGGCTGCACATCATCTCCTCGACGCAGATCGTGTTCCATGTGCGCCGCATCATTGCAAATGCGCTGGATATTCCGAAGAGCAAGATTCATGTCGAAAAGCCGCGTATCGGCGGCGGATTCGGCGCGAAGCAGTCGGTCGTAGCCGAGGTATATCCCGCGCTGGTGACGTGGAAAACCGGCAAGGCAGCCAAGATGATCTATTCCCGCGAGGAATGCCAGATCGCAGGCTCGCCGCGGCATGAAATGGAAGTCCGTGTGCGCGTCGGCGCGAACAAGGATGGCGTCATCCGTGCGATTGACGTCTATACGCTGTCTAATACGGGTGCATTTGGCGAGCACGGCCCGACCACAGTCGGCCTGTCCGGGCACAAGTCCATCCCGCTTTATACCGGCAACCTGGAGGCGCACCGCTTTGCCTATGATGTGGTGTACACCAATGTGCAGGCGGCAGGCGCGTATCGCGGCTACGGCGCAACACAGGGCATTTTTGCGGTCGAAAGCGCGGTCAGTGAGTTGGCCGACCGCTTGGGGATCGATCCGGTCGCCATCCGCGAGCGCAACATGGTGCGCGAGGGGCAGATCATGCACGCCTATTATAATGAACCCGCCAGCGCCTGTGCGCTCGACCGCTGCATGGCGCGCTGCAAGGAGCTGTTCGGCTGGGATGAGAAATATCCCGTGCGCGACATGGGAAACGGCAAGGTCCGCACCGCGGGCGTAGCAATGGCGATGCAAGGCTCTGGCATTTCGGGCGTGGACGTCGGTTCCGCTACTATCAAGCTGAGCGATGAGGGCTTCTATAACCTGTCCATCGGTGCGGCGGATATGGGCACGGGCTGCGACACCATTCTGGCGCAGATGGCGGCCGAGTGTCTGGATTGCTCGGTGGATGATATCGCGGTGTTTGGCGCGGATTCGGATGCGTCGCCCTACGACTCCGGCTCGTATGCGTCTTCGACGACCTATATCACCGGTAAGGCGGTCGAAAAGGCGTGTGCGCAGCTGAAAGAAAACCTGTGCAAAATCGCGGCGGACATGTTGGACTGCGACGTAAACGAGGTCGAATTTGCGGGTCGTGCGGTGCGCAAACTCGACGGTACGGGTGAGGTTTCGCTCTTCGATATCGCAACCAAGTCGATGTGCGGCAATGAGACCGCCGTGCAGGCGACTGCTTCGCATTCGTCGCCTGTCTCGCCGCCGCCGTTTATGGTCGGCATGGTCGAGATCGAGCTGGACAAGGAAACCGGACAGGTTGACGTGGTCGATTACGTCGCGGTCGTGGACTGCGGCACGCCGGTCAATCCGGCGCTGGCCCGCGTGCAGACCGAGGGCGGTCTGGTGCAGGGCATCGGCATGGCCCTTTTCGAGGATGTGACCTACGAGCCGACCGGCCGCATTGCGGAAAACTCCTTTATGCAATACAAAATCCCGACGCGTCTCGACATGGGCAAGCTGCGGGTGGAATTTGAGTCGAGTTATGAGAAGAGCGGCCCGTTTGGTGCGAAGTCGATCGGTGAAATCGTCATCAACACGCCTTCGCCCGCGCTGGCACATGCCATTGCACACGCGACGGGGGTTTGGCACCGTGAGCTGCCGATCACACCGGAAAAGGTGCTTTGGGGCATCAAAAAGGGACAAGCATGAAGCATATCCTGTTTTTAGCGTCGGGCAACAGCCGCCGCTTTGGAGAAAACAAGCTGCTGCATGTGCTAGACGGCAAGCCGCTCTACCGGCACGGACTGGACATGCTGGCGGAACTCACGCGAGAGCGGGAGGACTGCACGTTGACCGTGGTTTCCCGCTATGCGGTGGTGCGCGCGGGCGCGCAGGCGCTTGGTGTGCGCGCGGTGGACGGCCCGGAGAGCGAAAAGGGCTTGTCCTACACGATTCGCGCGGCGCTGGATGCACTGGACTTGCAGGACGGCGATTTTATCGTGTTTGTCGTGGCCGATCAGCCGTATCTGACCAAAGAAACAGTTGCACGGCTGCTGGATGCAGCAAAACCCGATGTGCGCACCGCGCGCGTGGTGTTCGGGGAGCGGCGCGGCAACCCCAACCTGTTTTGCGCGGCGCTCGCGCCCGCCTTGCATACGCTCGAGGGCGACGAGGGCGGACGGGAACTGCTGCGCGGCGCGGACTGCGTGCTGGTGCAGGCAGGCAGCGAGCGGGAATTATATGATGTGGATGCGGTGTCCGACCTAAATGGATGAAGCAAGGCCCGTCGCAGAAGTTTCTTCTGCGGCGGGCCTTTTGTTGTCCAGCAGCGTGGCAATCAGTCGCCGTATGGCGCGCGGAACACCACTTCGATGGTATCCTCTGCGACCAGCACGCGTTCGATGGCCGCTTTAGCGATTTGCTTTTTTTCTGCAATGGTGTAGGACGGCCATTCGGTGAGTACGGCAGAAAAGAACGGTTCGAGGTCGGTCGGCTGGTTTTGGTACAGCAGCACGTCGCGTTGGGCTTTGCAGGCGCGTAGTTCATCGTTTTCCCTGTGGATCTGCGCGGAGATGATATGTATCACATCGGTTTCTCGGATGTGGGCGAGGTTTTGCGTTAGCTGACCGATGGTTTCCTCATGCTGGGCGATGGAGATTTCCAGCCGGTTGACCTGTGCGCTGCGCCGCTGCGGTGCCTGAAGCGGTATCGCGCGGTAGCTGCGCAGAAAATGCAGCAGTCGGGCTTCCACCACGCCCTCGATCTGTTCGAGCGTCACGGTTTTGCTGCGGCCGGGGCAGACTGCGCCGCCGCGCTTGCGCCCGCCGCAGTTGATATAGTGTCCGCGCATGCCGCCGGGTTTGTTGACAACCGTGATGGCATAGCCGCACTTTGCGCACTTCATCAGGCCGGAAAGCCAGCTGTGTGAGCCGGAACCGCTGCTTTTGAGCGTCCGGTTCCGGTCGAGCTTGTGCTGCACTTCCAGCCAGAGGGCAGCATCCACCAGTCCTTCATGCGGGGCAAGTGTGATGCAGCAGGCCGATAAATCCGTGAATTTTCGTCCGGTCTGCTGCCGTTCGGACGGTGCGTGCGCGCGCGGTGCATAGCAATAGCACCCGCGATGCTGGTCATAGGTCTCAATCGGGTCGTTCATGGTTGCTCCTTTCCCTTGCAGATACCGGTAGACCGCCGCGTCTGCCTGCACAAACGCGGGGTTGCGCAGCAGGCGGCCGAGCGGGAGCGTCGACCAGCTGCCACCGCGTGCGGTGCGGTGTCCGTGCGCGTTGAGCCACCGGACGAGTGAGCCCAGCGTTTCCCCGTCCTGTGCATAACGCTCGTAAAGCGTGCACATCAGCGCGGCTTGCTCGGGCTGGGGGACATAACAGGCGGTGTGTTTGCCATCGACCATCGTTTGACCTTTGGCAAAGCCGAACGGCGGGCGGCCGCCCAGATACATCCCGGTTTTTGCGCGGGCATAGTAGTTGTCGGTGACGCGCCGCTGGATGGTTTCGCGCTCGAACTGGGCAAACACCATCATGATCTGCGCCATGACCGTGCCGGACGGGCTGTCGTCCAGCGTAATACCCTCGGTGACCGACTGGAAATGCACGCCTTTGGCGGACAGGCGGCTGCACAGTCCGGTAAAATCGTGGACAGAACGGCTGATGCGGTCGAGCCGGTAGACCAGAATTTTGTCGATCAGCCCGTCTTCCGCGTCGGTCAGCAGCTGCTGGAGGGCAGGGCGGTCGATGTTTTTGCCCGAAAAGCCCTTGTCGGTGTATACCTTGCAGCTTTCCAGTTCGCGTGCGGTCAGTGCGTCGCGGCAGAGCTGCGCTTGCTGCTCGACCGAAATGCTGTCCGCCCGTTCGACCGATTGGCGGGTGTACACGGCGACCATGCAGCGACCTCCTTTCCTGTGGTATGCGCGAGTGGTTACGGATTGGGCAGCGGTCGGTCAAACCCTTGGCGGATGCGCGCAATCTGCGCTTTGAGCGCGCCCGGCGTCAGCGCCGAGCTGCCGGTGGAGACGGTTGCGGTTGTGGTCATGGGGAAAACCTCCTTGATTAGTGAAAGTGGGAAAATAAACGCGTGATTGCTCTGGTATTTTTGTGCTGGTTTGATATAATACGAATATAGGGATCGTCAAAATTGGTATGGAATGAGAAATGATGTGGGGAGGAACGCTTTCGCGCTCTGTTTGCGGAGCGGGGAGCGGTGTGCTATGAAAGAACGAGTAAAGAACGGCAGTTTGCTGGTGCTGGCAATCATCGGGATTTTGTTGATTGCCTTTTCACTTTATGGGCTGTTTTCGCAGCTTTGGGTGAAATGGCTCGACGGCAGAGAGGATGAGCCGGTGCAGACGGAAACCGCGCAGGAAGAGGTTTTGCCGGACGAAGAAATGCAGGCGCAGCCGATTGCGCCGACGGACAGCGCCGATGTGCCGGCGCCGGAGGAGGAACTGTACCAGCCGGGAGACAATCCGGATATTGATGAAGCGATCCGCGAGGAACTGAACCGCATCCTGAACGAAACCGCCTTTTCCTACCACAACGATACGGGCAGGAACAAGGGGTATGCGGGCGAGCACCGCGCCAGCTTCACCAATCAGACCGATGTGGATTTCGGCACGATCCAGCTGGAGATTTCGCTCTACAAGCTGGACAATCCGCGGCAGTACGGGGATGACCCGACGATCCCGGACGAGCCGCTGGAGGTACATAATGCTTATGTTGGGCCGCTGGCCGCCGGAGAGACCGTTCCTCTGACCTTTACCTCGGACACGGACGACTACAACTACTTTTTGTTTGGCTATAGCTATACCTTGGAGGAATAACAAGGGGGAAAGCCTAGGCAGCTGCGGTATCCTTGTGCAACGCTTCCTTCGAGCAGGGTCGCCATAAACCAGTCCAGATTGAGCACAAACATTTCGCGCATGCGTGCGTCCTTTTTGCTGTCGGTCGGCAGCTTTTCCGCGCGGCGGCAGGTGGCAAGATAGTGCTCGCGGACAAATTCCGCGCCGTTTTGCACCACGCCGGGCGCGAGCAGGCCAAGCCGCAGGTCGACCGAGCGCGACCACGGGAAGGTATCCTCGAATAGAATCTCCTCACGGTGGTACCATGGGTAGCCGCCGAACAGCTCGTCGGCGCACTCGCCAGACAGGCACACGGTCGTGCCGCCCTGCTTGACTGCCGCGCAGAACAGCAGCAGCGAGGAGTCCACGTCCGCCATGCCGGGCAGGTCGCGCGCGTCGGTCGCGGGCAGGAGCGCGGCGCACAGGGCGTCCGGCTCGATAACAACGTTATGATGCTGCGTGCCGAGCGCCGAGACCATCATTTGGATGAACTCATCATCGCTGGTAGGCTGGAAGCTGTTTTTGGTGAAGTATTTGTCGTTGTCACGGTAATCGACCGACCAGGTATGCAGCGTTTCGCCCCGCGCGGCGTAATCCTTGGCGGCCAGCATGGACAGAATGGAGGAATCCAGTCCGCCCGACAGGAAGCAGGCAAGCGGGACATCGGACACCAGCTGCCGCTTTGCCGCGTCGCAGATCAGTTCGTGCGTGCGCTCGATGGTTTGCTCAAGGGTGTCGGTGTGCTCCCGTGCTTCCAGCTTCCAATAGGTATGGTCGGTGTAGCCCTCGGGGGTAAGCACCGCGTAATGTCCGGGCAGCAGAGAGTCGATCTGCCAGAACACGCCGGACGCGGGCGGACGCGCGGGGCCGAGCAGTAGTACGGCGCGCAGACCGTCCTCGTCTACCTCTGGCTCAACTGCCGGATGGCACAACACCGCGCCGATGGTCGAGCCGAACACGATGCCGTCCTGCAAGCGCGCGACGAACAGGGGTTTGACGCCTAGACGGTCGCGGCACAGCACGAGCCGTCGTTGCTTTTTCTGCCAGATAGCGAACGCGAAAATGCCATTGAGACGCTCGAACGCATCCGTGTCCCATTCGAGAAAGGCGTGCAGCAGCACCTCGGTGTCCGAATGGCCGCGAAAGGTGTGACCGCGTGTGAGTAGGTCTTTTCGTATTTCTTCTGTATTATATAACTCTCCGTTATATACCAGCACGGTATTTCCGTCGGGGGCATACATGGGCTGCGAACCGCCGTCCGGATCAATGACGATAAGGCGTCGGTGGACGAGCACCGCGTCCACATCCTGATAGTCGCCCGACGCATCCGGGCCGCGCGGCGTCAGGCTGCGCTGCATGCGTTCTGCCGCTGCGGCATAGCGGCGCGCATCGTGTTCATAATCGACAAAGCCGCCGATTCCACACATAGACTTTTCCTCCTTATATAATAGCCTTCTCTGCTTCTTATGCGGGAGCGGCGCGGAATATGTGAAAAACCGCTCGAATATGGTGTGAGATGCCGGCCATGCATATACAAAATGCAAACAAAAGCCGGGATTCCACACAGGGTAAAAAGAGGGAACTGCAATGGAAAAAATCGGGTCGAAAATCTCACGCAAAAGTCTGTTAAATCCTTGACATATTCTCGTCAAACGATATAATAGAAATAGACATGCTCCAAAGTAGGGTGTTGGCTTAGGACACAGCGCTGCGGCCCATGGGCATCGGGCGCTGTGTTTTTCTGTACACCCGCGAATATTTTTTGGGAGGTATATGGCATGGATTTTAGGCTTACAAAAGAAGAAGCACTGTTCCAGAAGATGTGCCGTGAGTTCGCGCTTAACGAAGTTGAGCCGATCGCAGCCGAGATCGACGAGCAGGAGCGCTATCCGGAAGAGACTGTCCAGAAGCTGATGAAGTACGGCCTGATGGGCATTCAGTTCCCCAAGGAAGTCGGCGGTTCCGGCGGTAACTACATCTGCTACTCGATCGCGATCGAAGAGATGAGCCGCGTTTGCGGTACCACCGGCGGCATCATGTCTGCGCACGGCACGCTGGGCGCATGGCCGATTTACGCATTCGGTACCGAAGAGCAGAAGGAAAAGTGGCTCCGCCCGCTCATCGAGCCCAAGGAAGGCGCGAAGATCGGCGCATTCGGTCTGACCGAGCCGAACGCTGGTACCGACTCCGCTGCACAGCAGAGTGTTGCTGTCAAGCAGCCGGATGGCTCTTACATCCTCAACGGCACCAAGGTATTCATCACCGGCGGCGGCCGTGCGGATACTTATGTTGTTTTCGCCATGACCGACAAGTCCAAGGGCAACAAGGGTATTTCCGCCTTCATCGTTGACAAGGACGATCCGGGCTTCTCCATCGGCAAGATCGAGCACAAGATGGGCATCCGTGGTTCCCAGACCGCTGAGCTGATCTTTGAAGATGTGCATCTGCCGGCTGACCGTCTGCTCGGCAAGGAGAACGGCGGCTTTAAGATTGCTATGATGACGCTGGACGGCGGCCGTATCGGTATCGCTTCTCAGGCACTCGGCATTGCGCAGGGCGCTCTGGACAAGGCGATCCAGTACATGAAGGAGCGCGTTCAGTTCGGCAAGACGCTGGACAAGTTCCAGGGTCTGCAGTGGATGGTAGCCGATATGTACACCCAGATCGAGGCTGCCCGTCTGCTCGTTCGCCGCGCTGCGTTCAACCACGACGTTGGTCTGCCGTTCACTAAGGAAGCTGCTATGGCGAAGCTGTACGCTTCTGAGGTTGCAATGGACGTTACCACCAAGTGCGTACAGATCTACGGCGGCTACGGTTACATCCGTGAGTATCCGATGGAGCGCATGATGCGTGACGCCAAGATCACCGAGATCTACGAGGGCACTTCTCAGGTTCAGAGAATGGTCATCGCCGGTCAGGTTCTGCGCTAAGTAAAGGAGGAAAACTGAACTATGAAGGCTATTGTTTGTGTAAAGCAGGTTCCGGATACCTCCGGTAAGGTTGCAGTCAATCCCGACGGCACTCTGAACCGCGCATCCATGGAAACCATCACCAACCCGGACGACCTCAACGCGGTTGAGGCTGCTCTCAAGCTCAAGGACGAGACTGGCTGCAAGGTCGTTGTCATCACCATGGGCCCGGCACCGGCAGAAGGCATGCTCCGTGAGCTGCTCGCACGCGGTGCGGACGAGGCGGTTCTGGTTTCCGCTCGTGAGTTCGGCGGCTCGGATACCTTTGCTACCTCCCAGATCCTCGCGGCTGCTGTCAAGAAGGTTGGCCTCGAGGACGACGATATCGTATTCTGCGGCCGTCAGGCTATCGACGGCGACACCGCGCAGGTAGGCTCTCAGATCGCTGAGAAGCTCGATATCCCGCAGATCTCCTACGCTGCCGACATTAAGAAGGAAGGCAACACCGTCACCGTTAAGCGTATGCTCGAAGACGGCTACATGACCATCCAGACAAAGACTCCCTGCCTGCTGACCTGCATCAAGGAGCTGAATGTTCCGCGTTACATGTCTTTGGGCGGCATTATGGATTGCTACTCCAAGCCGGTTACCGTTTATGATTACAACACCCTGAAGGATGATCCGCTGATCGATCCTACCACCATCGGCCTGAAGGGTTCTCCCACCAACATTTTCAAGTCCTTTACGCCCCCGCAGAAGGGCCAGGGCAAGATGCTCGAAGGTGCTGACAAGAACACCTGCGAGACCCTCGCAGCTGAGCTTCTCAAGAAGCACATCATCTGATCGAAAGGAGAAACTATAATGGCTGATTTCAATAACACCAACCTCGCCGATTTTTCCGGCGTATGGGTATTCTGTGAGCAGCGCCAGGGCAAGCTGCAGCCGACCGTGCTGGAGCTCATTTCTGAGGCTCGCAAGCTGGCGGACGACATGGGCGTCGAGGTATGCGGCCTGCTGCTGGGCGGCAAGGGCGTAGGCGACTCCATGGCGAAGGAGCTGGGCGCTTACGGCGCAGACAAAGTTCTCGTTTGCGAGAACGACCTGCTCGAGACCTACACCACCGACGCTTACGCAAAGGTTATTTGCGATGTCGTTATGGACAAGAAGCCGGAGATCATGCTGATCGCGGCTACCAACATCGGCCGTGACCTCGGCCCGCGCTGCGCAGCTCGTCTGCACACCGGCCTGACCGCGGACTGCACGCACCTCGACGTTGACGTTGAGAAGTACGCTGCATTCCTGCAGGAGGCTTCTACCCTGCCGCAGGCACAGATCGACGCGCTCGACCGTGCTGACCGCAACCTGAAGATGACCCGTCCGGCATTCGGCGGTCACCTGATGGCTACCATCATCTGCCCGCGCTTCCGTCCCCAGATGGCAACCGTTCGTCCGGGCGTTCTGAAGAAGGGCGAGTACGACGAGGCGAAGGCAAACGCGGTTGTTGTTGAGAAGGTAGAGGCTCAGCTGTCCGATGCTGACATCCAGACCAAGGTTCTGGAAGTTGTCAAGGAAGCCAAGGAGCTGGTTGACCTGACCGGCGCTGAAGTGGTCGTATCTGTCGGCCGCGGCATTTCCAAGGACGTTGAGACCGGTATCAAGCTGGCAGAAGAGCTGGCTGGCCTGTTCGGCGGTGTTGTCGGCGGTTCCCGTGCGGCAATTGACGCTGGCTGGTTGACGGCTGACCATCAGGTAGGCCAGACCGGCAAGACCGTACATCCGAAGCTGTATGTTGCGCTGGGCATCTCCGGTGCGATCCAGCACAAGGCTGGCATGCAGGATTCCGAGTGCATCGTAGCAGTCAACAAGGCTGACTCCGCTCCGATCTTCGACGTTGCCGACTACGGCATCTGCGGCGACCTGTTCAAGGTTGTTCCGATGATGATCGACGCGATCAAGGCTGCACAGGCTTCCAAGTAAGTCTGCGCCTGAGGCAATCGGATTTTGCACTGAAATTCATATAAAAACGAGCCTGTCCATTTGGACAGGCTCGTTTTGTTTTGTATATATCACATGTGTGTGCAGAAAATACAAACAAAGCAAAACGCCCGAAAGCGATAAAACCGCTTTCAGGCGTTATTGTGTTCCGGAATACCGGATTTGGTTAGGTATTTCGCTTCTATGCTAAACAATTAGCCCTGCGAAATAGCGCCTACCGGGCAGGTACCTGCGCAGCTGCCGCAGTCGATGCAAGCGTCCGGATTGATCTCGTACTTGCCGTCGCCCTCAGAAATAGCGCCTACCGGGCACTCGCCCGCGCAAGAACCACAGCTGATGCAAGCGTCGCTAATAACATATGCCATTGGTATTGCACCTCCATTTGAATTTACACATTTATTGTATCACAAGAATGAGAAAAAGCAACAAAAAGCAGAGGTTAGCAAAGGTTAACTTTTGATACGCCAAATAAAAAGTCAAAAAATAAAAAACTGAGAAAAAAAGAGATTACATTAGAAAACAAAAGAAAACAATGGATTATCAAATCATAAGTCTGGCAAATGGTCAGAAATGGTCAGAAAAATCTCTTGCGTTTTGCGGTGGTATCTCCTATAATATAGACAAAGGTCAGGAAAGGTCAAAGAAAAGAAAGCGACCGAAGGAGGTGTTCACATGAAAATGTCGGATATCATAGCCGATTTCATCGGCGAGATGCTTTCGTCGGGCGGCGGCGTGGCCGAGGTGCAGCGCAAAAGTCTGGCGGACCGTTTTTCGTGTGTGCCAAGCCAGATCAACTACGTGATTGAAACACGCTTCACGCCGGAGCACGGGTATCTGGTCGAAAGTCAGCGCGGCGGCGGCGGATACATCCGCATCGTGCGGCTGATGGACGACAAGCAGCGCACGCTGCTGGAGGCGGCCCGCGGCATTGGCGGCAGGCTGACGCAAAGCGATGCGGCGCGTCTGACACGCGCGCTGCTGTCGGCAGAGCTGCTGACGCAGCGGGAAGCACAGCTTCTGCTTTCGGCATGCTCGGACGGCGCGCTGGCCGAGGTGGAAAAAACCGACCGCAACCGTCTGCGCGCTGCGATTTTCCGATGCGCGGTGATGGGCATTGCCACAGCATAACAACAGTTAACAAAATCACTTGAGGATAGATTCTCGAAAGGAGAAATGACTTATGAAATGCGAGAAATGCGGCAAGAATGAAGCGACGATGTATTATAAGGAAACCGTAAACGGTGTAACGCGCGAAATGCACCTGTGTGAAGACTGCGCGAAGAAAGAAAATATCGGCGGCGCATTTGAAAATGCGTTTGCCTCGATGAATCATTTCTGGAGCGACCCGTTCCATTCGTTCCTCGGCGGCGGCTTTGGCAGCCTGTGGAACGACATGCTGGGCGCGCCGACGGCGACGCTGCTCGGCACCGAGCGCAAGTGCCCGACCTGCGGCATGACCGAAAGCGAACTGCGGCGGACCGGCCGTGTCGGCTGCCCGGATTGCTACAGCACCTTCTCGGATATCCTCAATCCTTATGTGGAAAAGATCCATGGCGCGACAAGGCACATCGGCGCAGCTCCCGCTGCGGAGCAGCCCAAGGAAGATCCGATCGAGACGCTGCGGGCGCAGTTGAAGACCGCAGTCGAAAACGAGGAATACGAGCAGGCGGCGCGCCTGCGTGATGAGATTCGCAGAATGGAGGGTGAGCAGAAATGAGCATGTTTACCATCAACGGCGGTTTTACCGGCCTTGCGGCGTCCAGCCGCGTGCGGCTCGCCCGCAACCTGAAGGGCTATCCCTTCCGCTTAACTGAAGCACAACACAAGGAGATCGCGGACAAGGTGTTCGCGGCTCTGCAAAATAATCCGACCGTCGGGCCGGAGTTTGAAAAGAAACAGATCATCCCGCGCTCGACCGAAGCGTCTCAGCTGGTCGAAGAGCACTTGATTTCGCCCGAGCTGGCACAGAACGGCGGCTGGCTGATCGTCTCCAAAGACGGCGGCGTGTCCATCATGGTGGGCGAGGAAGACCATCTGCGTTTGCAGGTGATCGGCACCGGCCTGTGCCCGAAGGAATGCCTGGAAACGGCAAACCGCATCGCGGCGCTGATCGAAGGCGAGCTGCCGTTCGCTTATGACGAGCGGCTGGGCTACTTGACCGCTTGCCCGACCAACATCGGCACTGGCCTGCGGGCGTCCATCATGCTGCATCTGCCCATGCTGACGGCAACGGGGGAGATCGGCCGCATGACTGGCTACGCTGGCAGCCGTGGCTGCGCGGTACGCGGCGCATACGGCGAAGGTTCCAAGGCGGTCGGCGGCTTCTATCAGATTTCCAATCAGGTCACGCTGGGCGCTTCGGCGGCTGAGTTGACCGATAAGCTGGTCGAGACTGCGACCACCATCATCGACGCGGAGAAAAAGACTCGCGAACAGGTACGCAGCGAGAACGAAGCGGGTCTGCGTGACCGCATCTACCGTGCCGCGGGCACGCTGCGCTCCGCCTACCTGATCGACACCAGCGAAGCCGTGCAGTGCATTTCGGATGTACTGGTCGGCCTGCAAATGGGCTTGCTGTCGGGCGTTGAGCCGCAGAAGCTGTATGAGTTGGAGCAGCGCATCCGTCCGGCGATGCTGACCGGCGCGCCGCAGGAACGCGACCGCAAGCGTGCGGAACTGCTGCGCGCGGCGGCTAAGGATTTGATTTTAGAATAACCGAATTTTGACTTTTCCTTTTCGGAAAGGAGTGTTGATTTATGTTTTATCAGAACCGTTTCACCGAGCGTGCGCAGCAAGCGCTGACCAAGGCGCAGGAGGCTGCCGCATCGTTTGGACACAGCTATATCGGCTCGGAGCACCTGCTGCTCGGCTTGCTGCGGGAGGAGGGCGGCCCGGCAGCCAAGGCACTGGCTGCCTGCGGCGTGACCGATGACGCGCTGGTCAAACAAATTGAAGAGCTGTCCGGTCGCGGTACGCCCGACAGCACCGCGCCGCAGGGCATGACCCCGCGCACCAAGCGCATCATCGAGT
Organism: uncultured Agathobaculum sp.; assembly: GCF_944380975.1. GTDB lineage: Bacteria > Bacillota > Clostridia > Oscillospirales > Butyricicoccaceae > Agathobaculum. The sequence goes on from NZ_CALWJK010000026.1 coordinate 29,140, forward strand.
TGTCCATTCAGTCCGCCGCCCAGATGGGGACGAACTATGTCGGCACCGAACATCTGCTGCTCGGCCTGCTGCGCGAGGGACAAAACGTGGCGCTGACCGCGCTGGCAAACCTTCAGGTCACTCCGCAGATGGTGGCCGAAAAGCTCAGCGAAGTGCTGGGCGGCGGCCAGCCGGGCGAAAGCGCTGGCGCTGCCGGCACATCCGGCAAGTCGGGCGACGCACTCGAGCAGTTTGGCCGCGATCTGACTGCCGCTGCCCGCGAGGGCAAGCTCGACCCGGTTATCGGCCGCAGCAAGGAAATCCAGCGTGTCATTCAGATTCTGTCCCGCCGCACCAAGAACAACCCGGCGCTGATTGGCGACCCCGGTGTCGGCAAGACTGCCGTAGTCGAAGGACTGGCCCAGAAGATCGTCGCGGGCGACGTGCCGGAGACCTTGAAGGACAAGCGCGTCGTATCGCTTGACCTGACCGGCATGATCGCGGGCACCAAGTACCGCGGTGAGTTTGAGGAGCGCATCAAGAAGGTTATCGAAGAACTGACCGCGAACAAGGACACCATCCTGTTCGTCGATGAGATGCATATGCTGATGGGTGCGGGCGCTGCCGAGGGTGCAGCAGATGCCGCGAACATCTTAAAGCCCGCTCTGTCCCGCGGCGAGGTGCAGGTCATCGGCGCAACTACGCTCGACGAATACCGCAAGAACATCGAAAAGGACGCCGCGCTGGAGCGCCGTTTCCAGCCGGTGCAGATCGACGAGCCGAGCCCGGAGGACGCGGTCGAGATTCTGAAGGGTCTGCGCGACCGCTATGAAGCGCATCACCGCATTAAGATTCCGGATGAGGCCATCGAGGCGGCGGTCAAGCTGTCCGTGCGCTATGTGACCGGTCGTTTCCTGCCGGATAAGGCAATCGACGTGATCGACGAAGCCTGCTCGCGGGTGCGTCTGTCCACGCTGACAACGCCGCCCGACCTCAAGCAGATGGAGGACGAAATCACCGCCATTGCTGCAAAGAAGGAAGAGGCAGTCAAGGGTCAGGACTACGAGAACGCTGCCAAGCTGCGCGACGAAGAGAAGAACAAGCGCGAAGCGCTCGAAGCACGCCGCAAGGAATGGTCTGAGCAGCAAACCAAGACCCACGGCGCGGTCACGGAGGACGATATCGCGGCTGTGATCTCGGGTTGGACCGGCATCCCGGTCGCCCAGATGACCGAGGACGAAGGCCAGCGTCTGCTGCACCTTGAGGATACGCTGCATGAGCGCGTGATCGGTCAAAACGAGGCTGTTACCGCAGTCGCAAAGGCGATCCGCCGCAGCCGTGTTGGCCTGCGCGATCCCAAGCGGCCGATCGGTTCGTTCCTGTTCCTCGGCCCGACCGGCGTCGGCAAGACCGAGCTGTCCAAGGCGCTGGCGGAAGCCATGTTCGGTGACGAAAACGCCATGATCCGCATTGATATGTCGGAATACATGGAAAAGCACGCGGTTTCCCGTATGATTGGTTCGCCTCCGGGCTACGTCGGCTATGACGAGGGCGGTCAGCTGTCCGAAAAGGTGCGCCGCCACCCGTATTCGGTCGTGCTGTTCGACGAGATCGAAAAGGCGCACCCGGATGTGTTCAACATCCTGCTGCAAATCCTGGAGGACGGCGTGCTGACCGACGGTCAGGGTCGCCATGTGGACTTCAAGAACACCATCATCATCATGACCTCCAACATCGGCGCACAGAAGATCACGGGCAACGCCCGCAAGTCGCTGGGCTTTGCCGAGGGCGAAGCGAACACCGCCGAGCGCACCTTTGAGCAGATCAAGGAGGACGTGCTGGGCGAGCTGAAAACTGCGGTGCGTCCGGAATTCCTCAACCGCATTGACGATATCATTGTGTTCAACCGCCTGAGCGAGGACGAGATTGCCCAGATCGCGGACGGTATGCTGCGCAAGGTTGCCGAGCGTATGCAGGAAATGGGCATCACCATGGATTGGACGGACGCAGCCAAGAAGCATCTGGCGAAGGCTGGCTTCGACCCGATTTACGGTGCGCGCCCGCTGCGCCGCGCAGTGACCAACGAAGTTGAGGATCTGGTCGCGGAGCAGTCGCTCGAGGGCAAGATCAAGCACGGCGATCATGTGACGCTGGATGCTGCGGACGATAAGCTGACGCTCCTGCCTGCTGTCGCAGCGGAAGCGAAGGCCTAAGCAAGACACCCACTTCTCATTCACATGTGATATAGATTGAAACGGGCGGCGCCCCTGATGCGATGACAGCATCGGGGGCGTCGTCACGTGTGGGAAGAAAAACCAGCTCAGGAGTGGTGGGAGCGTTGTTAAAAGTGCGTAAAGAAAGCAAAGAAATTTCGTGCTAAATGACAAAACTTTTATCGGAATACCTTGCAAATCAGGGGGAATTGAACATTGAAAACCCGAGAAACGCGGGAGTATAATATGTCGTAAAAACAATTTGAAGGCGCGCACGCACGCATGGCGTCGCGCGGGAAAGGGGAAAGAAAATGAATACCATGCAAATCCTTTCCGTCGTGGTCTTTCTGGTCGTAATGGCCGCGATTGTAACGGAAAAAGTGCATCGCACGGTAGCAGCGGTTGCAGGTGGGGTCGTGCTGGTCTGTCTGCATATTCTGACGGTGGATGAAGCGATCAGCTACATAGACTTCAGCACCATCGGCGTACTGATCGGCATGATGCTGTTTGTCGCCGTAGTGCGCAACTCCGGCCTG
>NZ_CALWJK010000027.1 GCF_944380975.1 uncultured Agathobaculum sp.
GTTTAATTGTCTTTAAGATAGTGGAAAGCCGCATGGTTACGGCAATTTCCGTGTTGTGCATATATTGACGGAGCAGTTGCGCCGCTCGGGCCTGTCGGACCCGTTGCACCGCTCGGGCCAGTTGGGCCGGTCGGGCCCGGGCCAGTTGGGCCAGTTGGGCCAGTTGGGCCAGTCGGGCCAGTCGGGCCGGTCGGGCCGGTTGCGCCACTCGGGCCAGTCGGGCCAGTCAGGCCAGTCGGGCCGGTCGGACCGCTCGGGCCAGTCGGACCAGTCGGACCAGTCGGACCAGTCGGGCCTGTCGGACCAGTGGGGCCAGTCAGGCCGGTCGGGCCAGTCGGGCCAGTCGGACCGGTCGGGCCAGTCGGACCACCTGCAGGACCGGTGGCGCCTGTGGCTCCGGTCGGACCCGTCGGCCCAGTGGGACCTATCGCACCATTCCCGCCGGTTGCCCCTGTGGCACCTGTGGCTCCAGTTGCACCCATCTGGCCTTGCGGTCCCATCGGTCCCATCGGCCCGCGCTCACCACGGCAGCCGCGCGGCCCCACCGGACCGGTAGAGCCAGTCGGGCCGGTTGGTCCCCGCCTATCGTCCGCACCGCAATCACCGCAAAACGATTCAAGCCATTCGTCGGATGCACGATCTCTGCCGCCACATCCACCGAATTGAGGGCGATGATACATATCATTCTTCCTTTCGAAGGATTTGCCGAAAAAGCATCCGGCAGTTCAACCTATGCTTTCTCATAGCCTCTTGTCACTGTCTTACTGCTGCAAATCTGCAAAATACCGTCGATTATAGGAAACTGCCGGTGATTCCGGCCAATACACCGCAGCACGCTCATTCCATTCGGCTGCTTCTGCATGCCGCCCGAGCCGATCACAGCACATACACAATCCCAGACACGGAATATATCCATAGCACAGAGGCTTGACAAAAGCGCCATTTTGCTCCGCATACGGCACGCGCAAGGCGGTTTCATACCAAAACCGCGCCTGTTGCAGTCTGCCATCCTCCATTTCCAACGCTGCAAGCGCGCAACAGGTCTCTCCACGCGGGCTATCCAACGCAAAAGTGCGCACCAATGCTTGCCGTGCCTGCTCCCGATTCCCCAGCGCCAATGAACAGTCCGCCAAATTTCTGCACGCCTCAATTCGGTTTTCCACCCAGCCGTCCGGTCTCTGCAAAAAGTCCTCAAACGCAGTAACCGCTTGGGCAAACTGCTGGTGTATCATCAGTTCACGCGCATAGTAAAATTGTCCGCGTGCATCCAGATGTTCTCCGCGTGCCAACAGATTCTCATAAATCTGCAAATTCCGACCACTGTCCGATGCTTTTTCTTTACGATGCGTCACCGCCGCATCTCCATACTGAATGCGTCCGCATGGTGCGATGCATTCATGCACCGCACCCACCCAGCGGAATCCCGCTGCACGCCGCAGCAGCCGTTCCCGATAATAGGTATAAACCGGTCGATCACGCTCATCAAAAGCAGTATGGTATGGCAGCATGACCACGTCTGTCGTTTCATCTAGCTCCTGCTTTAGCTTCAATAAGCGCACCTTATCCTCCGGTTTGATTACATCATCTGCATCCAGCCACAGAATAAAATCCTTTGTTGCCTGCGCAAAGGAATAGTTCCGCGCGGCAGAAAAATCCTCACACCATACAAAATCAAAAACCTGCCCATACTGTGCAGCAATTTCCTTTGTCCGATCGGATGACCCGGTATCCACCACAATGATCTCATCCGCAACTTCAACCACGCTATCAAGGCATCGCGCTAATACCCCCTCCTCATCCTTCACAATCATGCACAAACTGATCGTAACCACAGAAATCCCTCCCATCCAGCGTATGCTTTTCATCGGCAAATGGGAACGGATAAAAATTGCCTCACCGGATGCATAAAAAATGTCTGTTACGTTTTTCCAAATTCTGCGTGGATTCTCTGTTTTTTTAACGCAATTTGATTTATAATAAAATATTGTAATGGGAGGTGTCTGTTATGAATGAAGCCTATCAAGATGCGCTGTTAAAAGTAGACAGCTACGGCGCTATTTTTATGTATGCCACACACAAAGACTTGACAACCGCACCGCGCCACATTATTCGCATGACCGAGCCGGTCGACCCGCGCGTACTGCTGGCAGCCGTGCGTACCACACTTGACCGCTATCCGCAGTTTGCACTCGGTCTGGTCCGCGGCGAAACACAATATCACTATCGCATTCTGACTCAGCCGCCCAAGGTGCTGCCAATGAACGACCTGTCACCGTATTACATTGGCTCGGAAGACACAAACGGCTATCTGTTCCTGTGCGGTTACAAGGATAATACAATCTATCTGGAATACCAGCATTGTATTTCGGACGGCCGCGGCTTTGACCAGTTCATCCGCACTATTCTGTATTATTATCTCAAGGGCATGGGGCACGATGTCGATCCCGGACGCTCCATCCGTACCAATGAAACACAGTTTACGCCGCAGGATTGCGAAGACGGTTATCTGCGTCTGCGTGGCATGCCGCAATCCGATGCCGACCATCATCCGGATGTTCCCTCGTTCCATATGCCGGAGTATGACAGCCGCAACGACGATAACGAGCTGACCACCGAACTGACCATGTCGCTGCCGCAGGTGCTCGAATACACCAAGGGCAACGGCGTAACGCCTATGACCTTCCTCATGACCGCGATCTCCATGGGCATGTACCGCACCTACTATCAGGGAACCGACCGCACCGAGCCGATCATCGCAGAAGTGCCCATGGATCTGCGCGCTTATGTCAAAACCACAACCACACGCTTCTTCGTCTCCCTGCTGGATCTGCCGTTTTTCTATGAATATTTCAGCATGCCGTTTCTGGAAGCCTGTCAGGCCTGCAAAGCCTACTTCGATACGCAGAAAAACCTACCGCATGCGGTATTCTGGGCATTGAAAAATGCAAACCGTGTTGCAAAGTCGCACAAACTGGACATGCCCATCGACGAAAAGGAGCAGATGATGCGCCAACAAGCACGCGACTATATCCGCCGCGACAGCTTTATCCTGACCAACATCGGTGAATTCAAGCTGCCCCCCAGCATGGAGCCGCTTGTAGCCGATTATGCTGCGATTTTACCCTGTGCGTTTCAGCCTTTTGGTATTCTGGTCAGTTCGTACAAGGATACGCTCAAGGTCTCAATCTCCCAGCGTGACTTCAATTATCATCTTGTTGAGAATATCCGCGCTGTATTGCGTGAGATCGGCTTTGAAACCACTGCGCTGCCCTATACTTTTCACGTTACCCGCTATGACGGCCTGCGTCTGGCAAAGGACTAACAAAAGCAAAAACCACCGGATGCATCCGGTGGTTTTTTGTATGCTTTTATGCAGTTGTATAATAGATGACTGAAACCTCGCCGTTGACAACGGACGGATAGCAATGTCGGTACACATTTCCTGTGCTGACCGGAGCATCAATCTGGTGATATGGCTGCGTTACATCCACTGCCACACAGTTTGCTGCCGCGGGCATCGTGATGGTCTCACCGCTCTGCGCATCCTTGAACGAGAACTGTCCATCGGCATAAGTCACCGTGCGGTCGATTTCCTGCGGGTTGGTCAGTGTAATATACGTAACGCCGTCCTCCTGCCGCAGGTTGGTATATTGCATCAGGCCCTCATACTGCACACTGGAATCATAATTTTCAATCACCACATCACAGTAGCTCTGCGCGCCGATGCAAAGATTGACCACATTGCCGCGCTGCTGGTAAACCGCATTGGTTCCCCCATCCAGCAAATGGGTCGCGCGATACAGCATGACCGCCATTTCCGCGCGTGTGACATTTGCCGTCGGGCTCAGCTTGCCGTTGGAACCGCTGATCACTCTGGCATTGACCAATGCGCTGACCGCTTCGCGGGCATAGCTGGATATCTGGTCGATATCCGAATAGCCCGACAAATTTCCTGCCGGTAGTGTCAGCTGTGTCCGATCCAGCGTGCGCTTGAGAAATACCATGGCATCCTGCCGGGTCATGTTCTGGTCGGGCATAAAACGGTTATCGTCCGTACCCGTAGCAACACCAAAAGCCTTTGCCGCAGTAACGGACTTACTATAATACGTGTTGCCCGGCACATCCACAAAAGTGCCGTTGGAATCAATTAAGCCACTGTCCAGCGCTTCGCTCATGCCAAATGCACGATCCAGCATCACAATGAAATCCGCCCGGGTAATGGCGCTGCCCGGGTAAAACAGATGATTACCGCTCCCCTTGATTACCCCTGCAACCGCAAGCGTATCAATTTCGCGGTGGGCCCATGCGTACTTCTCTGTAACGTCATAGAAATAAACAGAGTGATCGGGCAAATACGCATAGGTTTCCGTGGTGTCCGTCGCCAGCGCGGCTGTCAGCACGCTTACCGAAACGACGGCAACCAGCAGCATCGCTGCCACCAGCTTACGCGTTCTTGTCATAATCTTCTCCTTGCCGTAAGGTGAACAACATGGGGGATTTCCTCCACCCATGTAAACTTACTGCAAAAGTATAGCACATCTGTCCCCACTTGGCAAGTTAAAAGTTGAATAAAATTCTTATTTCGGTTTTCATTATTCGCAATTTCCCACGTTTTTCCCTATTTTCCTATCACTTTTCGTCACAGCTGCGCGTGGGGAACATTGTGTGGCTTCCGCATCATCCGGCATGCTGTTCTTCCCGATACCACCGGTAACTGAGCACCATCGACGCCAAAGACACCGCCAAAAGCGGCATAAGCAGCATCACAAAGCGAACCGCATTGTTGGGCACAAACGCACCGATAACGCCCAACACACCGGCCGCAAAATACAGCCGCCCGGCGACGCGGTGTGTACGTCGCCACACTGATTCACTTGACAGTGTCCACGGCGTTTTGATGCCGCAGAACCAATTCATGCGGAACTTTGGCATGACATTGCCCAAATATACCATCATCAGGCTCACCACCAGACAAATCACCATGACGACATCGACTGTACCCGGCTGCAGTCCCTCTACCACACAAATCCCGTTCATGACCAGAACAAATAACATCATAATGGCCTGAAAACCGAGATATGATCCGAAAAATTTGTCATAGTTGCGTTTTTTGGGATCAAATCGCGGCATAAAGTAAAACAACACTGCAAGGAACGGGCCAAGACATGCGACAATCCACAAATGCCACTTTGGCTCATAACCTACCTCCCCTCCAAACTCCCACTGCATCGGGATCTCTGCTGGCAGGTACGCATACACTGCTGCCGCCAAGATTACCGGAAGAATCGCCAAAATCCAAACCGCCACTTGTGTTTTACTGATTTTCTTCATGATTGCTACCACCTTTCAGAGCCGTGACCCATTCCAGAATTTCATCGACCACGGACATGTTCAGTTCATAATAAATGTACTTCCCCTGCTTATCGTCCAGCACCAGACCGGCATCCTTCAGAATAGACAGGTGGTGCGAGATCGTCGCACCGGAAACCGAAAAATGCGAACAGATCTCCCCTGCCGCCATAGGACCCGCGCGCAGCAAACCAAGAATATCCCGCCGAATCGGATCGGACAGCGCTTTGAATGTCTGTTGAAAACTCATTTTGTATCCTCATCCTTTCCATTCCGCCGCGCGATGCACCAACCTTTGTGACCGCAATGCGGACAAGTCAGCCGCCATTCCTCATTCACATGCTGGCGGAACAGCAGCTTTGTCCACGGCAGTGCAAACAACTGACCGCACGATTTACACCAGAATCGACACCGCGCCAAGGCGCGCGCCTGCGCTACTATCAATGCTGCCAATACCAGCAGCACCACGCATGCTGCAATCCCCACTGCTCTCCCCTCCCTCATTTAGATCATCATCTAATTGAAAGATACAACACCCTCCCGCATTTGTCAAGCATCATTTTGATATTTATCTAAATAATTAATTGAGCTGTATTTGGGGAGAAATACAAAAAAATCCCGAGACTGTTGTCTCGGGATTTTCCTTTGTTCTATTGCGAACTCTTACGCCATACCGTTGAGCTTGGTAGTCATCTTGCTCTTCTTGTTGGCCGCGTTGTTCTTATGCAGGAGGTGCTTGGCAGCCGCCTGATCAACCGCCTTAACAGCGGTCGTATAAGCAACAGTCGCTTCCGCCTTATCGCCGGCAGCAACAGCCGTATCGAACTTCTTCAGCGTGGTCTTGAGCGCGCTCTTCGCCATCTGGTTGTTCATCGCCTTGACAGCGTTAACCTTGACACGCTTCTTTGCAGACTTGATGTTGGGCATTCCGAAAACACCTCCTTCGTTATCTATTCGTCAGTGTTTCTATTCTACCATCACTTTTCCCAAAATGCAAGTCTTTTTTCCATGATTCTGTATAAAAAATCCGATGTGCCGTAAAATACTCAAAAAAGGAGTGAATGCAATGGCTTTTCGCACGGATTTGGCAGTGGAAGCAGTACAAAATCTGCCCCATGCAGCCAACTTGCGGCAGGTTCGGCAGACCGATCGCACGATTGAAGGTTTTTCGGTTAACGAAGTGGAAATTCTGACCGAGCACGCAGCGCGGGAAATCGGCAAGCCCTGCGGACGGTATGTAACGCTGGAACTGGATGTGCTCGTCCGGCGTGAGGAGGATGCATTTCCACGCGCCTGCCGCGCGCTGAGCACGCTTCTGGCTGATCTGCTGCCGGACAGCGCATCCTCCGGCCCGGTGCTGGTCACGGGACTCGGCAACCGTATGATTACCCCGGACGCCATCGGCCCGCAGGCAATCGACCATGTCATCGCTACCCGCCATCTGGTCGAGCAAGTGCCGGATGTTTTCGCCTCTTGGCGTCCGGTATCCGCTCTTGCCCCCGGTGTATTGGGTCAGACCGGTGTGGAGACCGGCGAGGTCATTTGTGGTGTGCTGGATCGTGTCAAACCTGCCGCTGTACTCGCGGTGGATGCGCTTGCCGCCGGACGGCTCAGCCGCCTGCTGCGCACCATTCAACTGGCCGATACCGGCATCACGCCCGGCGCGGGTGTCGGCAATGCACGCGCGGCGCTCAACAGCGAAACGCTTGGCGTGCCGGTCATCGCCATCGGCGTGCCCACCGTCGTCGATGGCGCAACGCTCGCGCACGAAATCGCCGCACAGCTTGGCGGACCCTCCTGCGAAGCCCTCGACGACCTCTCCCTACCCGTCATGGTCACCACGCGCGATATCGACCGCGAAGTTGCCGATATTGCCCGCGTGATCGGCTATGCCGTCAACATGGCGCTACACCCGCACCTGTCTGTCAGTGACATCGACCTGTATTTGTCTTAAACCTCCTGCCATCTTTCGGTCATACTCGCGCACGGACGGGCGTATGATAGAACAAAACGCAGGGAGGTGGCAACCATGAGAAGACACAGAAAATCCACTCGGCGGCGGCGCGGCATCGGTTTGCCTGCCGCCGTTACGCTGTGCATTGCCGCTTCGCTGCTGCTGTTTTCGCGCATGGGCGGCGAATCCACCGCGCAGCAGGCGTTGACGCGTCTGGCTGGAAACGGGGATTTTATTCTGCGCGCGGTATCGCTTGAGCTGGGGCTTTCGCCAGATCAGGCTGCGGTTTTTGTCCCACGCACAGCGGCATCCGCCCTGAGCGAGGACGCGGAAAGCCCGCTTGCAGAAAGCACCTATATCCCGCAGGAAGAGGAAAACGACAATCCGGTGCTGGATGCCGCAGATAAGGCTGCCACCATCACAGTCAACAACGAAACCTCCTATGCTGTCGATGTGGCGGCCTGCCTGGCATCTGACACTGCCATCCATGTCAGTGGAGACGGCCCGCAGGTGCTCATCGTACATACGCACGGCAGCGAAAGCTACACGCCGGATGCTGCCTTTCCTTACACACCGACCGAAAACGAACGCACGACCGACACCCGCTATAACGTTGTGCGTGTCGGTGACGAGCTGCAAAGCGTTTTGCAGGATAACGGTATCGAAACCGTGCATATTCGCGATATTTTCGACTCTCCTGCCTATTCCGGTTCGTATGACCGTTCGCTCGCTGCCATCGAGCAGGCGGTCGAAGAATATCCATCCATTCAAATCGTCATCGACCTGCACCGTGACTCTATTCTGACCGATGACGGGCAGGCCTACAAAACCTCCTGCACCATCAATGGCGAAGAAATGGCGCAGTTGATGTTCGTAGTCGGCACGGACGACGGCGGACTGACCCACCCCAACTGGCAGGAAAATCTGAACTATGTCACCGGCCTGCAATACCAGCTTAACCGCACCTATCCCGGTTTGATGCGTCCGGTGAATCTACGCACACAGCGTTTCAACCAGCATGTACGTACTGGCTCGATGCTGATTGAAGTCGGCTCTTCGGGCAATACCATGCCGGAAGCGCTCGCTGCCATCCGTTTGTTCGGACAAACGCTGGCCGATGACCTCAACGACGTATAAGCCCGCTCCATTTGGCACAAAATACCCCTGATAAGGGGTGAAAGCATGGATACCATCACATTTTCCACCGATTTAGAAAGCAACATCCGCCTGATGCAGACCATTTTCCAAGGCGATAACACCTTCGTCACACGCCGCGCGGTCGGTCATGCCGGTCTTTCCTGTGCCGTATTCTTCTTTGACGGCATGGTCAATAACATTGCGATCAACCAAAGCGTCATTCGTCCGATTGTCTGCTCCGACCTGAGCTGCGCCTCGGCAGAAACGCTTTGCCAAACCGTGCTGCAAATCAACGACAGCCGCGTGGAGACCGACGTTTCCAAGCTGTTTGCCTCCTTTCTGTACGGCGATACGGTGGTATTCACCGAAGGCGAAGCGCGGCCGGTCGTGGTCAACACCAAAGGATTTTCCGTGCGCAGTGCGTCCGAACCCGAAAACGAGCGGGTGCTCTCCGGTCCGCGCGAGGGCTTCACCGAATGTTTTATGCCCAATCTCGCCCTCATTCGCCGCAGGCTGAATGACAAACGGCTCAAATTCACTTTTCTGCGCATCGGCAGCCGTACCAATACAGTTGTCTGCCTGTGTTATCTGGCTGGGGTGTGCGAGCAAAAGCTGATCGCTCATCTCAAGCGCAAGCTGGAGGCGCTCGACATTGATAGTGTGCTGGATGCCAACTATCTGGCCGAGCGCATCCGCGACCACCGTTTGTCGCCCTTCCCCACCCTTGGCACGACCGAACGCCCAGACGTGGTCGCCGCGCGGCTGGTAGAAGGCCGCTGCGCCATTGTAGTGGACGGCAGTCCGGTCGTGCTGACCGCCCCCTTTCTGTTTCAGGAATGCTTCCAGTCTAACGACGATTACTATATCAGCTTTTTGCAGGCCAATCTGTCCCGCCTGCTGCGCGTGGCGGGCTTTATCTTTACCATCACTTTTCCCGCGGTTTATATCGCGCTGATGCTGTATCACCGCGAGCTGGTACCTGCCCGGCTGCTGTTTGCCGTGTCGGCGGCACAACGCGGCGTGCCGCTGCCCATCGGATGGGAGACCTTCTTGCTGCTGCTCGTTCTGGAAGCACTCAAGGAGGCCGGAGCGCGCACGCCGGGCGCGATGGGCCAGACGATGAGCATTGTCGGCGGTCTGGTGCTGGGACAGGCTGCGGTCTCGGCGCGATTTGCCGCCGCGCCGACCGTGATTGTGGTGGCAATCGCCGGCGTGACCGGCTTGATGGTACCCAAGCTGCAAACCGCAACCCTGTGGCTGCGTTTTGCGCTGCTGGCCGGAGCTGCCGCTTACGGTCTGTACGGTGTCAGCCTTGCGCTCGCACTGGTACTGACTTGGCTTTGCCGGATGCACTCGTGCTCGATACCCTATTTGCTCAACCTGATCCCGCGTGTACAGGCCGAGCAGGAGGACGCTTGGCTGCGCGCTCCATGGTTTTTCATGCGGCACGACCGCTTTGCGGTCAAACGGAATTCATCAAAGGGGGACAAACCTTGAAACTGCCCGGAATATTGCTGCTGCTTTCCCTGCTGCTGTGTGGCTGCGCCCGCGAAGTCTCACCAGTCTCCGCGCTTGCGCTCGACCGCACGGACGACGTCTACCGCTTGACCGCAGAAGTCGTGCGGCAGGACAGTCTGGATGATGCCGCCTCACCCGCCTATCTTTCCGCTACGGGGCGCGATCTGCCTGAGCTGCTTACTAACCTCAGCAACATCCTGCCCGGAGAACTGTATCTAAGCCATGCGCAGGTGTTGCTCATCAGTGAAAGCGTCGCGGAGGAAAGCATCCTGCCGTTGGCGGATTACCTGTGCACGGAAAACGATGTGCGGCTCAGTCTGCGCGTCGCGGTCGTACGCGACGGCACGGCAACCGACCTGCTGCAAGCCGATGACGAAGTCTATGCGCTCAGCGAACTGCTTGACCGCGCTGCACAGGAAGGAACGCTGCCCGATATGCCCCTCTATCGTGTATCCGAAGTACTGCATGCTGACGGCACCGCCATCCTGCCCGCACTGTATCTGGATGAATTTGGCCAAACCGCGCCCGCAGGTACGGCCGTATTTGCCAACGAGCGGCTGTCCTGCTTCCTCGACGGCGATGAGATTGGAGGCGGTGTCCATGCGTGAACGCTTATTCCCCCGCTGGGGCGCTGCGCTGTTCGCGCTGCTGCCCCTGAGCGAGATCCTGTACACCGCCGCCGGCACGCAAACCGTCTATGCCGCGGCACTGGCCAGCCTGATCTGCGCCTTGATCTGTGCAGGCGGTGCGCGCCTTGCCCCCATCTGGCAGCAGTCCCGTGTGCTGCAATGGCTGCTTGCGCTGTTTACGCTCTGGCCGCTGACGTCCTCACTTGCCCGCATGGGCGTCTTTTTGCGCAGCACGGTGTTTTCCTCCCGCCCACTTTGGAGCCTGATCCTGCTCCTAACCGTCTGTACCATGCTCGCAGCAACATCCGGACTCAACCGCTGCGCTATGTGGGCGCTGCCGGTTGCGTGGCTGGCAGGAGTCATTGTTATACTGAGCGGTGTCCTGACCGTTTCACAGCTTCAACCGATGCACTGGGGCATGCCCGATGCCACGCTGCCGCGCGAAACCGGCCGTATCCTGCTGCGTCTGCTGCCCGCTTCGCTTGTGCTCTCGCTCTCCCTGCCGGAACGGCTTTCCGGCGCGGCGGCGCGTGGTCTGGCCGCTGGCGGTGCGCTATTTGCACTGATCTCTCTGCGTACCACGCTGCTGCTTGGCGTGCATACTGCCGCCTTGCTGCCCTATCCGAATTTCTCGGCAGCAGGGCTTGCCGCAATCGGCGATTTTGCGCGTCACGGCGAAGTGTTTTTCGCCGTCCCACTGCTGCTTTGCGAGCTTGGCCGCTGCGCTGCACTCGCCTGCGTACTGCTGCTGCCCTTCTCCCACTCCTACGGTGTTCTGCGCTTGTCTCGCCGTGCCAAGCAATAACCGATCCCCCCTTGCGTCCCGCCGTATGCTTTGCTATACTGTTGGCAAAGGAGACGGATGCAATGAACATTCAGATATTCGGCAAAAACAAGTGCTTTGACACCAAAAAAGCCCAGCGTTGGTTTAAAGAACGCGGTATCAAATTCCAGATGATCGACCTGGCCCAAAAGGGCATGTCCCGTGGCGAACTGGACAGTGTGCTCAAAGCCGTCGGCGGGCTGGACGCGGTGCTCGATGAAAAAAGCAGGGGCTACGCTTCACTCGCCTACCTTGCCTACGATGAGGACAAAAAGGAAAAGCTGCTTGAGGACGGCACGCTGCTCAAAACACCCATCGTGCGCAACGGCAGGCACGCTACCGTCGGCTATCAACCGGACGTGTGGGCAAACTGGGAATAAATCAAGTGCTAAACAAAAAGGACGGCTTTCCGCCGTCCTTTTCGTTTGCTTCAAACGCTCTTACATCAGTTCCTTCTGATGGGTTGCATACAGGTATTCATCCATGGTGTTGATGATACGGTCCTCGACCAGCGCGACCGGATCGTTTTCCAACAGACCCTCACGCACCTTGGTGTACTGGATCGGCATGAACTGGCTGAGCAGGTTGAGCGGAATGCCCAACTTACGCAGGTTGCCGATCAAACGCTCCTTCGCCTCTTCCACCGACGGGGTCGGCATGTAGTAACGGCAGCGGTCGGAGAAAGAATACTTGCGCTTCATGCGGATTTCGAGTTCCGTGCCCTGATAGTGTTTCTTCCAGTGCTTGTCATCCGCCAGCATAGCCTTGTCCAGCGTCTCGATGAAATGGCTCGGCTCGATATCCGTGCCATAGAGCAGCTCCTGCTCGATGTATGCCAGCGCAAACATGCCTTCACGCATCGCAAACGTCAGCGCCGGACCAACCTTGAGGATGCCTACGCCGTCTTCAACCAGCTCGCGCAGCTTGATCTTGGTCTGGTAGTCGGTCGAGTGACCCTCGAACACCAGATTCGGGAAGTCCTTGATTGACGCCATCAGCTCTGCTGCCTTAGCGCGGTCATACTCGGTGCAGCCGCTGTCCTTCTCCTCGACGCCCGGCTGAACCACAACGGCGATGACGTTGTCCCACGCTTCATCCAAACCTTCCTTGCGGAAAGCGTTCTCAAAGGTTGCAACCGTGTTCTTGAAGTCCTCTACGCGAGTGACCTGCACGCCCTGATCTGCGCCGACCTGACCACCCGGGATCGGTACCTCGCTGCCGACGATGTAAACCGGCGCGATCGCGTTCGGATCGGTCTCGAGCAGCTTGTGATAGGTTTCCTCGGCCACACGCGCCAGACGCGCGCCGCGACGGGCAATCGTCTCGTCGCTCAGGCGGGTATTCGGGTCGTCGTCCGCGACCTTCATGCTGGTATCAATATGGATCTTGGTAAAGCCCGCGCCAACATAGTGGCGAATCAGTTCTTCCGCATATGCCATCGCCTCAGCCTCCGGCTTGCCTGCAAAGGTCAGCGGGCCAAGGTGGTCGCCACCAAGGAACAGCTTGGACTTGTCAAAACCGACTTTATCTGCCACGCCCAACACAAACTGCTTGAAATCCATCGGCTTCATACCGGTGTAACCGCCGTTCTGGTCGCACTGGTTGGCAGTCGACTCAATCAGAACGCACGAGCCGTCCGACAGGCCGCGCTTGAGCGCCGCCTCGATAACATAGCCATTCGCGCTGCAAACGGAATAAATACCAACGCTTTTGCCCTGCTTCTGGAGCTCTACCAACTTTTTCAGCGGATTATAATTCATAAAAAATTCCTCCTCTTATTTTCAGCAAGCACGTGGCACAGCCCTACGGTCCTGCTATTATGGTAACACAATTTTTTGATTTCGGCTTTGGGTTTGTTAAAGGATAATTTGCATTTTTGCCACAATCTGTCCCTGCTGTCCACCAGTATGATACATTTCTCCACCGCAAGGCTTTTCATCCGGATTCCCCTATGGTAAAATAGAAACACAAAACATCCCGCATTATGCAGGAGAAAGAGGGTTGGATTATGCCTTTGGTAACAACAGAAAAAATGCTGCTGGACGCACAGGCCGGTCATTATGCCGTCGGCGCGTTCAATGTCGAAAACTTGGAGATGGTGATGGCCGTCATCCGTGCAGCGGAGGAGATGCGCTCCCCCGTCATCATGCAGACCACACCATCTACCGTCAAATACGCCGGTCTGGACTACTACCTTGCCATGGTGCGCGCGGCGGCTGAACGCACCGATGTGCCGGTTGCCATGCATCTTGACCATGGCGAGAGCTTCGACCTTGCCATGCAGGCGCTGCGCACCGGCTACACCTCCATTATGATCGACGGCTCACATGATGCCTTCGAAGATAATATCGCCCTGACCCGCCGCGTGGTCGATGCCTGCGCCCCGTCCCACATCAGCGTGGAAGCCGAGCTGGGTAAGGTCGGTGGCAAGGAGGACGACCTTGAGGGTGGCGACGGCAACCCGTTCACCGATCCGCAGCAGGCCAAGGAATTCGTTGAACGCACGGGCGTTAACTCGCTCGCCATTGCGATCGGCACGGCACACGGCCTGTACAAGGGCACGCCCAAGCTGGATTTTGAACGCCTGAGCGCGATCCGCGAAGTCGTTTCCATTCCGTTGGTGCTGCACGGCGCATCCGGTGTGCCGGACGAAGCAGTGCAGGAGTCCATCACCCGCGGTATCTGCAAGGTCAACTTTGCCACCGAGCTGCGCATCGCGTTCAGCGACGGCGTCAAGGAATACCTCCGGAAGGACCCGGACGTGTTTGACCCCAAAAAATACTGCAAAGTCGGTATTGCAAACGTCATTGAAACGGTCAAGGGCAAAATTGCTATCTGCGGTTCTGCCGGCAAAGCCTAAACAATTCTGTATAAAAACCCATCGCGGGCGCGATGGGTTTTTATTTGTCACTTCATCCGAATGAGTGCTACGATATGCAGCACACAGAAATACACACCAACCAGCGCCAAGCCACCGCTGAGCACCATCAAAGCAAGTGAATACTGCTCCATATAGGCGTTAAGCGGAACGAGAATCGCGAACGCTGCCCAAAGCACGATCAGCGCCATCACCTTTTCGCGGCTCTTGCGTGCGAGAATGGACTGAAGCGGTGTCAAACGACGACCAAAGTCCATATCTGTCACGACTTCGAGGTTCTTGAACAGCTTTTTGCGGTAGTATACCTCTACCACCGCAAACAGCGCCACGCCCGCAAGCGTCGCCTGCTGCCAGGTCAGGAAAGTGCCTGCACACAGGATCGCTGCAAACAAAATGATGACCAGACGGTTCTGATAAAACATGATCGAACCTTCGTTCTTCTTGTCGATCACATAGCCCTGCTTAGTCAGCGCGTCATAATAGATGACGCGCTTTTTCTTATCCGTATAGATGTTTCTGCCGGACAACTGCGTATTGGGGGTTTGCTGTTTCTTACTCATCTAACATTCCTTTTCCCTTGCAATAGGTCTGGAGCACATTGTAATCGCGGTCAAGCACCACCAGGTCCGCATCCAAGCCAACCTTGATGGCACCCTTACGATCCTCAATACCCAAGCAAGCCGCCGGGTTCTTGGTGCAAGCGTTGATCGCCGTGCTGACCGGCACCAGAGCCTCTTCGATCAGGATACGCAGGCCCTTATTGACACACAGTGTCGAACCTGCCAAACCGCCGGTCGAGGTGAGGTGCGCACTGCCGTCCGGATAGATTTCGATCTCATTTCCGCCAAACAGGAACTTCGAGCCGATCGGCTTGCCCTTTGCCATCAGTGCATCGGTAACCAATACCGCATGATCCGCGCCCTTTTCATGGAAGAACTGATTGAGGGCTGCCAGCGTAGAGTGGTTGCCGTCGCAGATGATTTCGCCATACATGCTGCGGATACGGTAAGCCGCACCAACCAGACCGTTCGCACGGTGATTAAACGGCGTCATGCCGTTATAGACATGGGTCATCGTGCGGGCACCGTTTGCAACCGCCATCACGGCCTGCTCATAGGTCGCAGCGGAATGTCCAATGCTGACCACCACGCCATGCTCGCTGCAATAACGGGTCAGCGCGAAGTCCTCATCGGTTTCGGTTGCCATGGTGATATACTTGATCAGGCCGTTTGCCGCTTCCTGATACTTTTTGAACTGCTCCACCGTGGGTTTTACAATATACTGCTCCGGCTGTGCACCCTTGTAGACCATATCCAGATAGGGGCCTTCAAAATGCGCACCCAGGATTTCCGCACCCTCATAGCCATCGGCAACCACCTTGGCCACATTCTTCAGCGCCGCGGTCAGCACCTGTTCGCTCTGGGTGATCGTAGTCGGCAGGAACGCGGTCACGCCTTCCTCTACAATGTGGCGTGTCCAGTAACGCAGGCCCTCTTCTTCCGCATCATTGGTGTCAAAGCCATAGGCGCCATGGCAATGCACGTCGATAAAGCCCGGCAGAATGCGTTCGCTGTCGTAATCCTTATCAACCGGCTTGGTCCCGTACGGATACACACCGGTGATCTTTCCGTCTTCCATCTCGACCTGCGCCGCGACAAACTGATCGGCAATCCAAACCTTTTTACTTTGAATAATCATTTTTTCTCCTCCTGCTATCCCATTGCTGCGCTTTTCAGTAAGGTTTCTATTTATTACAATACCGGTATGCTTGCAATTGCCTCAAAAATATACTAAAATAGAAAAGAGATTTGTACTTATTACAAGATATGCAAAGCAGCAGACAATAGGGGATTTGCCATGAATAATCAAGCTTTTTATGACAGTTTTCTCGAATTCGGATCGATTTATTATGAACCGATCGATTTGGAGGAACACCATCTTGCCTGTATGCAGTTTCTTACGCATACCAAAACAATAGAGCAGCTTTTCTGCTTTCCTTGCGAAGTGTATATTGAATTGATCAGCGGACTGGCCTCCATTGTAGTAGGCTCTCAGCCCGATCCTGTTGATCTGAAAACCTTTCCTATCCACCATTACCTGAAAATCCATCCCGGCGTTTGCTTCAATATTTTGCCGGTATCTGATGAAGCAGCTTATTATCTGCTTGCACCAGAAAACCGCTATACCAAGCTTACGCTATCTGAACCGTATACCTTTCAGCTCCAGCCGGTTCGGTTCAATGTGCTGGAAATTCTGGATTACTATTACTTCACCGAAGAGAATGCCTATTGCTTCAACCGCGCGGGCCATGCATATTACGAACTGCTCTATGTGCACAACGGCACACTGACCGTAACCCTTTCCGACACGGTCTGCACGCTGTCTGCGGGTGACCTCATCCTGTGCAAACCGGACAACGAACATGCCAAACGGCTTCAAAAGGACAATGCCTGCAACTACTTATCCGTATCCTTTGATATGGAGCTTTCCGAATCACAGCTTTTGCTGGGTCATGTATTTCATTGCACCAATGGCCTGCGCGATGCGCTCTACAAAATCATTGAGGACAGCACCATGCACACACCGCATGCACAAACGCTGATGCTTTGCCACTTGCAGGAAGCCATCACCCGCCTGTGTCTGCTCTGCAACGAGTTGGAGGAAGAACACAGTCTGCTCAGCCTCAATCAGAATTCACAGAGCGACCTGTTGCAGCAGATTCTGGCATACATGGAACAAAAGGTGACGGAACCCATCACCATCGAGCAGATCTGCCACAAATTCTTTATGTCCCGCACTTCTTTGCAAGCACTGTTCAAGATGTATCTGCACAATTCCCCGAAAAGCTATTTGCTCAATATCAAATTGCAAAAGAGCAAAGAACTGATTCGGGAAAACCAGTATACCATCAGTGAAATCGCGGACATGCTTGGTTTCAGCTCCATCCACTATTTTTCGCGGTTGTTCAAAAAATACTTCGAGCTTTCTCCCAGTGAATACGCAAGGGAAATTGCGGCCAGCGAGAATAACTGACCGCGTCGCCATGTCACGGCTTTACTCCACTGTCTGAATGGCGTAACGGGAAATCTGGATGACAACGCCCTTGCTGACTTCCACATCAATCAGGTCATCCTTGATCTTCACGATTTTGCCGAAGATGCCGCCGCCAAACATGATCGACGCACCAACCTTGATATCCGACTGCAGCTGCGCCATCCGCTCACGGCTTTTACGCATATTGCGCGCCGACATGATGGAAACGGCCAGCGCCACGACGACCAGCAGCACGGCAATGGTTACACAGGTCCACAGGATTACTTCCCAATTCATATTGTCTTTAAACTCCTCGCATTTGGTATCATCCCCGTATCACACGGCGGACAAATTGCAAACGGGGCGGCTGCGGCCGCCCCGTTTTCTTTGCCCTTGCCGCACGGGCGAAAGCATGATATACCTCATCTCGGCACGATTTCGGTGCTGTCAGATGCTGTAACCATACGTTTTATTTTTACAGACTGCTTTTACGCTCTGGTATACGGATACAGCGTAACACCCTTAACAACGCGGTTTACCTCGCCGGTCGGGCACGGGTTATCCGGAGTAATGCTCATCGACAGAGACTTGAGCACAGCCAGCGTCTGCGCGAACAGGATATAATCCAAGCCAAGCAGCGCGTTGTCATACGCATCCGCCAGATCGCAAACCACGGTGTAATCCACCAGTGCTGCAACCGCGTCATCCGGCTTGCTCATAACAGCCACAATCTTGTTGCCCTTGCGCTGGCCGCTCATTTCCTTGACCAAATCAATCTCGTACTGACGGGTATAAGCGTTATCGCTCAGGTAAACCACCGTGATCGTGTTGTCGTCAATGATAGACTTGGGGCCATGACGGAAGCCAAGCGGGGTATCATACATGGTGACCACGCGGCCCGCAGTCAGCTCCAGCATCTTCAGAGCAGACTCCTGTGCGAAACCCTTCAGGCAGTTGCTGCCCAGATATACGATGCGGTTGAAGTCGTATTCGTCAACGATCTTCTGCGCAATGCCGTACTTGTTGTCCAGGAAAGCCTGACCAGATGCCATGATCTTCTCCACCTTGGCGATCGTCTCATCCAGATCATCCAGATGGAAGCACAGCAGGGTTGCCAGATACATGTTCGAGAAGCTCGAAGTCATAGCAAAGCTCTGGTCATGGGTTTCATCGGTCAGATTGATCGCATAGCAGTTACCCGTAGTAGCCGCACGCTTGGACAGCGCACCATCCTTGTTGCAGGTCACGAACAGGTGATGGATGTTGTCACAAACCGCCTCCGCTACGTCGATAGCACCGACGGACTCCGGCGAGTTACCGGAACGGCCGAAGCTGATAAGCAGCGTGGGCTTTGTACGGGACAGATATGCCTCAGGCGTTGCAACGAGATCGGTCGTGCCATAAGACTTGACCTTGTAGTTCAGCTTGCTGGTCAACGCCGGGAACAGCGCGTTGCCAACAAACTCGCTGGTGCCGGCACCGGTCAGAATCACGTCAAAATCCTCACAGGTGATTACCTGATCGATAAACTTCTTCAGCTCATCCTTATGCTCCTTGATCTGTGCACAGGTCTTTTTCCAAGTTGCCGGCTGCTGATAGATCTCATTGAGCGTAAAGGTGGACATGGTTTCCTGCATCTTATCCGCAGTAACGCCAAAAATCTTGTTCATTTTCCTTTTCTCCTTTCGGGCCCGCCCTGCGTTTTCCATTCGCACGGCAGGTCATGACCCAAAACGTTTTTTATGTGTGTAAGGTGGAAGCTAGTATTTGAGCCAGCCGTATCATCAGATACCGTCGTCCGACTCCTGCTGCTCAACCTTCTTGAATTCGTATTTAACAATCTGCTCCTTGCCGGTTTCCAGCGCAGACTGCGTCAAGGTTTCCAAATCATCAATGAACTTGCGCGACATGGCAATCTCCACCATCATCGGCAGATTCGTGCCCGCGATGACATTTACATTGCCGCGCGGAAAACCAACTTCAACCGCCGTCTTGAACGGAGTGCCGCCCGGCAGGTCGGAGAATACCAAAATGCCTTCACAATCCTTCAGCTCGTCCATCGCCTTCGACAGCTCACGCGACAGATCCTCCAGGCTGTACTCCGGCAGAAAATCTACATACTTATAGTTTTCCTGCTCACCTGCAATCAAATTGAGCGAGCTTGTCAGTCCGGAACCGAAATTCGCGTGTCCAGTTACCAGTAATCCAATCATTGTTCTTCTCCTATTCTCCATCATGTTGGTTGAACGCTTAACGGCGGCGCGATTGCGCACGCATTCCCTCCTGTATGTCTTCGGGCTGTCCCAAACGCCTCAGGCTATCCCGAATCACCGGAATATAAAGTGCCTTTGGATGGAAGCATACCTTCGCACTCCGGTAATAGGACCCAGCATTCTCCTCATCGCCCAGATATTCATATTGTTTGCCAATCATAAACAGTACCACGCCAAGGGGGAAACCATAATACTGCTTGGCATCGACCTGCGCGTCCATTGTCTCAATCAGATCGGTGCGCTTATGGAACATTACCTCATAAGCCTGTTCGGTGTAGCGTATGAGCTTTTCATCCCCGCTCTGCCGGATCGCTTCGAGCAGCCAGTCCGCATATTTCTGGTTTTCCTTCAGCAGAAAAGTATGGAAATACTGCTCCAGAAAGCTCTTCTTATCCGCGGGATTCTTGTACGTTGCCGCGATCATATGCTGCAGCATTTCTTCAAAATGCGCGATATCCTGAGCAAGATACAACGCGCGCAGCTTGTACAAATCGCAAGTATAATCTCCGAGCAGCTTGCGGGTCATCGACATATCCGCCAGCTTTTCCACCGTTTCGTAATCCTTTGCTTTTAGGCTGACATTCAACTGCCGAAGCTGGAAATTCTTGAACACCTGAATGCCCAGATAGCACGCAAACAGAAGAAAAATGACCGCCGCTGTTATTCCACTCACACAAACACCTGATTTCTTTCATTTCAATCAATAGGGGGAAATGATCCCAATCGCCATCTCCCCCTATCGCTTTATCTTGCCAGAGCACACGCTCCGACAAACTGTTCTATTTTATTCGGGCATAGTAACCGTCACGCCGGACTCCTGCAGCTCAGTAACAACAGAGGTCAGAGCATCCCAAGCCTGCTGACCGGTCTTTTCAGCCGGTGCCGGCTCCGGATAATCGTACCACTCTACCAGCGGATTGTAGCCGCCGGGGATGGTGTTGCCGTCCGCATCCATAGCCTGAGAGTTACCAGTCCAGATGCCGAACGCACAGCCAACGATACCGCAAACCAGAATGAGCAGGATGCACTTAACCGGCGTCCAGCCCTTCTTGATCAGGACATACAGGCCGAGGGTGATCAGCAGCGGGATCAGCTTGGGCAGAATGCCGTCCAGCAGACCCTGAATGTTGATCTGGGTGTCGCCAACGATCATACGGACGGTGGTGCCGCCGTAGTTCGCGATCAGACCACCAACTACGAATACGCCGAGGATGGACGCCGCACGGGTGAACTCCTTCGCGCTCGAGGTCAGCATGGTAACCGCCTTAGTACCAAGGCCATAAGACCAGTACATCAGGCCGAAACGAACAGCAAACTGTACCGCATTAAAGATAATGAGGAACAGGATCGCGCCGAGGATGTTGCCCTGCAGGGCAATATTCGCGGTCAAGCCTGCGGTGATCGGAACCAGCGTCAGCCAGAACAGTGCGTCGCCGATACCGCCAAGCGGGCCGGCAGCGGAAATACGTACAGAACGGATCGTCTGGGTATCAGCCTTGTTCTGCTCGAGCGAAAGCACGATGCCCATTACGAACGTTACGAGGAACGGGTGGGTGTTCAGGAAGTCCAGGTTATGTGCCATGGAAGCCTTAAGGTCTTCCTTGTTGGTGTGGATCTTCTGAAGACCAGGGAGCATGCCCCACAGCCAGCCACAAGCCTGCATTCTCTCGTAGTTGAAGGATGCCTGCAGGAAGCAGGACAGCCATACCATCTTATTTAGGGTCTTTTTGTCAACCTGCGGAGCAGGTGTCAGATCCTGATACTTCTCGGGAATATTATATGCCATCCGAGTCACCTCCCATGTTGCCAGCGCCAGCATTCGCCTTGATCTTCGTGTTGATCGAGAAGTCATAGATCGCGATCGCAGCGCCTACGAATGCGCACAGGATGAGGGTTGCGCCAGAAGTGGAAGCATTAGCGCTGCACAGCAGAGCCATAGCAAAGCCGGCCAGCAGGAAGCCCCACATCTCGTTGGACATCATAACCTTCATCAGGATTGCGAAACCTACAAACTTCATTGCGCCGCCGGCAGCGTCGAGGCCCGCCATGACCCAAGAGAACTGGAACGAGAAGTCCTGCAGGGTCTGGCCGAGAGCGGAACCGCCATACAGACCAGCAACCGCCAGCAGGCCAAATAGCGTGCCGAGGATCGCCATTTCCATGAAGTTGATGTTGCGGATACCCTTGACGTCCGCGTTCTCCGCGCACTTGTCAGCCTTAGCCATCATACCGGACATGATGGTAAAGGTCAGGGTTACAGCATACTGGCCGAATACTGCGAACGGAATCGCAAGACCAAGTGCCGCGCCAACGCCTTCTGGCGTTGCTTCCATGCCCAGCGAAACCGCGAATACGGTAGCCATGATGCCGCCGAGGATCGCGTTGGGGGGCTGAGCGCCGCCGATCGGCATAGAACCGATCTGAATGAGCTGATAAGAACCACCGACAACTACACCGAGTTCAAAGTTGCCAAGGATGGCACCGATGATCGGGCAAGTGACGATCGGCTGATACAAAGATTCCAGGAAGCTGAACTGGTCGATACCCATGATAAAGGCTACTACAAAGACCAAGATCGCCTGGATGATGGTAATTTCCATTACTTACTCCTTTCCAGGTGCTTTCGGGTAAATATCACTTAAACAATTTTTCGATATTTTCCGCGGGCGTATCCGGAACTCTCTTAATCTCAAGCTCCACACCCAGCTCCTGCAGCTTTTTAAAGCATGCTACATCATCGTCGTTTACTGCGACGGAAGTTGCAACCTGGCGTTTCCCATCCGCCATATGCATGTTTCCAATGTTCACCTTTTTGATCGGTACACCGCCCTCGACCAATTTCAGGACATCCTGCGGCGTCTCGCAAATGATTGCGATGTGCTGATTCGGCGATGCTTTACCGATGATATTGATGGTCTTCTCAATCGAGAAGAAACGGGTCTGCGCATAGGACGGCGCAGCCATGTTCATCAAGCCCTGACGGAACTCATCAGTTGATACAGCATCGTTTGCTACGAGCAGCAGGTTGGCCCCGACAACGCCGCACCACTGGGTTGCGACCTGTCCATGGATCAAACGGTTGTCGATTCTGGTTAATACAATATCTGGCATATTCCTTCCCCTTTCTCCAGTATTTGCATTGGCCGTGTTGACTAATTCCCCTCTCTTTCACAAAGTGGAAACATTTTATCTGGGAACAATAAAATGTATCCTCTAAACTACAATTTTCATTCTACCAGAAAAGCGTTTTAATGAATTTGCACTTTTTATCCGTTTTTTTGCATTTTTGATTTGGTCATTTTAGCCAAAATGCACAGGACACTTGTCCTCCTTGCAAGGACACTGTACATTTTCGTCTTTCTGTGCAGGAAAAATGCACGAAAACAAGTTAAAATGTTAACAATCTTCCTATCTTTTCCTGTTTGAACATGTTCTGGATGCGGTATTTTTTGTTAAAAAGTACAAAAAGGCCATCGGCATAAGCCGATGGCCTTTTCAAATGGTCGAGGTGACAGGATTTGAACCTGCGGCCTCTTCGTCCCGAACGAAGCGCTCTACCAAGCTGAGCCACACCTCGGATTCGCTGTCACTTTATCGCTCAACCGTGACAGCTTTTATATTATATCGCGTACTTTCCTTTCTGTCAATAGCTTTTTTCAGTTTTTTCAGATTTTTCAGATTTTTCAGATTTTTTCAGATTTTTTCCACGAGAGCTGTAATCAACCGTCGGAAGTCCGTTCCGCGCCGTGCAGCGATCTCGTTAACCTCTGCGCCGGAAAGCGGCTGCATCAGCACGCCTGCCGCCATATTGGTTATCATCGCCACCGCAACGACCGGCAAACCACAATGTGCCGCTGCTATCACTTCAAACACCGTCGACATACCGACCGCATCCGCACCCAGCGTACGGAACGCACGAATCTCCGCCGGTGTTTCAAACTGCGGCCCATTCACGCCACAGTAAACACCGCGGCGCAGGGTCAATCCACACACATCGGCTGCCGCCAACGCCTTGTCCCGCAAGGCAGGGGTATACGCAAAAGTCATGTCCGGAAAACGCGTGCCAAGCTGTTCGTCATTTGCTCCGGTCAGTGGACTTTTCCCTGTCATATTGATATGGTCTTCCACCAGCATAAAGTCGCCAACCTCAAAGCCGGTATTGATGCCGCCGGAAGCATTCGTCAAAACAAGCGCCTGTACCCCCAGCGCACGCATCACATAGACCGGATAGGCAATTTCATCCGGTGCATACCCTTCATAGCCGTGCAGTCGTCCTTGCATGCAAACAACACGTCTGCCCGCGAGCATACCACATACCAACCGCCCCGCATGATCCGGCGCGGTCGAAATGCGAAAATGCGGAATTTCGGAATAGGAAATGGTGACCGCATCCTGCAGCTGTTCGGCAAGCGGCCCCAGCCCGGAACCGAGCACCAAACCAACTTCCGGCAGAACCGGCAGCCGTGAACGTATATACGCTGCGGATTGCTCTACTTGCTTTTTGCTAATCATGCTGTCTCTCTCCTCTTTACAGCCGCCGGATGATATCATCCGTGCAGCGCTGGGTTTCCGCTTTCACTCTTTCGATATCAATGGTGGTATATGCACCATCGCGGTACAGCACCTCACCGTCCACCATGGTCAATTTGACGTCTGCTCCCTGCGCGGCATAAACCACGTTGCACGCTGCATCGGTCATGGGCGTAAACTGCGGGGTGTCTGTGTCGATCACGCACAGATCTGCACGGCAGCCAACACGCAGTAGACCGCTGTCCTCTCTGCCCTGCGACAAAGCACCCGCACGCGTTGCTGCGTACAGCGCCTCCACCGGAGTGATGAGCGTCGAGTCACGGTAATATCCTTTATAGACCACACCAAACAGATACAGATCCTGCAAAATATTCAAGTTGTTGTTAGAAGCTGCGCCGTCCGTACCAAGTGCAACATTGATGCCCATATCCAGCAGCTTCGGAATGTTCGCGTACCCTGATGCCAACTTCAAGTTGCTTGCTGGGCAGCAAGCGACGGTCACGCCATACGAGCGAAGGATCTCGAAGTCCTCCCCTTCCAGCCAGACACAGTGCGCCGCCGTTGCCGGCACATCAAACACACCGTGTGCCTGCATGTACGCCGCAGGCGTCATGCCATGACGCTGCTTACACTCCTCATGCTCAGTCTGCGTCTCGGACAGATGAATGTGCATGCGTGCACCGCTCGCCTTCGCTTGTGCGGCAACCGCCTCCACCACTTTGGGCGTCGAAGTATATTCGCCGTGAATGCACAGATCGCCGATCAGTCGGCCGTCCCCTGCCCCATTCCACTCGCCGAGCAGTCGCAGATTGTCCCGATAGGCCGCTGTCTGTTCATAGTCACTGTCGTCAAACACCGTCAGTCCGCGACTGAGGTTGCATTTAATCTTGCTTTCCAAAATGGCCTTTGTCATGCCGTCCAGGAAAAAGTACATATCGGTAAACGACACTGTGCCGCTTGCCAGCATTTCGGCGATGGCAAGCTGGGTGGCGTAATAAGCTGCCTCATCGCTCAGCTGATCCTCAAACGGAAACACACGCTCGTTCAGCCAGCGCTGCAACGGCAGGTTTTCCGCATAGCCGCGCAGCAGCGTCATCGGTGCATGACTGTGCACATTATAAAAGCCGGACAGCAACAGGCGATGGCGGCCGTCATAGCGCTCGCCATAGTCCTCCTGCGGCTCCGTCTCGCCTATGTAAGCAATGCGGCCATCCTTGACACCGACATACTGCCCACGCTGAAGGGCAAATTTCTCATCCAAAAGATCAATATTGCAGAATAACATTTGTTTCTCCTTTGTCTTTCCCGGGGTATCAAACAGTCTCATTTTTCTTTGCGGAGGGATTTCCCCAAAGTCCGTTCATCGGCACGGCATAGGTGGAAAAACGCACACCAAGCTCGGTGTTGAAGTGGTCGATGGATTTCATCAAACCGATGCAGCCCACCTGAAACAGGTCATCCGGTGATTCACCGCGTCCCTGAAACCGCTGGATCACCGACAACACCAGCCGCAAGTTGCCGCGGATCAGTTCATCCCGTGCCTGCTTGTCACCTTTTCCGGCTCGCACCAGCAATTCATCCGTTTTTGCCGCCGACAACGTCGGCAGTCCCGATGTATTCACCCCGCAAATCTCTACTTTGGTTTGCATGGAAAAAGTCCCTCCCGTCCTGCACATCCGATGTGCGTCTATCAGGATTTTCCCCTGCGGACGGACTAAATATACCGACGAAATATTTTGCCGAACGCCATGCTTCGACACACTTTTTCCTGTTTATGTGCTTTATAGCGTATCTTACAGCAAATGATAATGCGGGATGATATCCTCAAACGTGCCATCCTTCATGCGGAAGCCGCCCGGAATCACGCCCAACTGCTGAAAGCCCAGCTTTTTGTACAGCCGCAGCGCAGGCTCATTGCTTTTGACCACGGCATTAAACTGCAAAATGCCAAATCCCAGTTCCTTCGCCTTTCTCATGCAGTGCAGCACCAGTTTTTCTCCGATATGCTGCCCGCGCAGACTTCCTTTGACCGCATAGCTTGCGTTGCAGATATGCCCGCATCGACCGACGTTGTTCGGATGCAGGATATACAATCCGACGATTTCGTCGTTTTCCGCATCATACGCGATGCCGGTAAACGACTGCGCAGAAAAGAATGCATGGCCGCTTTGCACATCCAGCAGCTCGGTTTGCGGAAACGCAACGCCGTCCTCTACCACTTCATTCCAAACCGCAGCCGCCTCTCCGGCATCCTGCTGCGCATACTGTCTGATTTCCACCTGCATGACACACACGCTCCCACTCATTTTTGCGGTACTATTGTACCGCATTTTATCCGTGCATGCAAGCGCCCCCGCCTATGCAAAGTTTTTCAGAATGTCTTTGCGCATGCGCGCAATGATCCGCTTTTCCAATCTGGATATGTAGCTCTGCGAAATGCCCAGCAACTCCGCCACCTCCTTCTGCGTCATGGACTCCGGAAGCCCCAGTCCAAAGCGCAGCGAAATGATCTGCCGCTCGCGCGCGGGCAGTCGTTCCAGCGCGTGATGCACCAACATACGATCGACATCGTCCTCGATTGGCCGCATGACGCTGTCCGGCTCCGTGCCGAGGATATCGCTGAGCAGCAGCTCATTTCCGTCCCAATCCGAGGATAGCGGCTCGTCAAACGAGACCTCAGTGCGCCGTCCCGCCAGCTTGCGCAGATGCATCAGGATTTCGTTTTCTATACAGCGCGAAGCATAGGTCGCCAGCTTTACATTTTTGTCGCTGCGATAGGTGCCAACCGCTTTGATCAATCCAATCGTTCCGATCGAGATCAAATCCTCCGTGCTCACCGCCGCGGACTCAAATTTGCGTGCGAGAAACACCACCAGCCGCAGGTTATGCTCAATCAGCTTGTTGCGTGCCTGCTCATCCCCCGCCTGACAGGCCTCAACCGTTGCCTGCTCTTCCTCCGGTGAGAGCGGCGGCGGCAGCACCTCACTGCCGCCGATATAATAAACCGAGCGCCGTTTCCACAGCCGCGCAAACAACCGCATGATCCATTTCAGTACCATATGTATTCTTCCTTTCAAACCCCAATCAGCCCATCATACGCTCCCTGACCAATGCTGTCCGGTCCGATGGCGCAAACACAGTCGAGCGCCGTGCCATCTGCACGCTGTACCTTATCCGGTCGGAAATACAGCAGCAACCCACTCTCCACCCCGACCGCCCGGTACGGCAGCAGCCCGAACCGACTTGCGGTTTCCGGCGACAGCGCACCCAGACAAGCAGCAGCATCCTTTTTGCCCATGCACGCATCACGGATTTCCTTCCCCAGCAGGCAATCCACAGCCTCGCATCCCAGCACCAGCACCGGACGACCGGATATCGGCTCGACCAGACCGTTTCCCGTGTCGTGCAGCAGGCGCACCTCGCGTTCCCGTCCGTCAAAGCAGATGGTCAGCCGTTCCACCTCGCGGCGCAGCGGACCGTGCAGCGCATCCCCGCGCAGCAAAATCCCGCTGAGTGCGTAACCCGCCGCTGCGGCAAGCAGCAGAAACCGAAACGGTACAGCAATGTAATATCCTGCGCCAAACAGCAGCGTGCGGCCTGTTACTGCACCCAGCGCCATCGCCAATCCCACAAAGGATGCCGCGACGACAAAATACAGTGCGCACACCCGTCCGAAGGCCGGCTTTCCGCCAAACGCAACAGCACACAGCCCAACACCCACAACTACGCGCAGCGGCAGCGCCGCCAACAGCGGCACCACCGCCGCCAGCACCGCATATCCGCCGCCCAACACCGATGCCAGCAGCAGCCGAACACGTCC
Organism: uncultured Agathobaculum sp.; assembly: GCF_944380975.1. Taxonomy (GTDB): domain Bacteria; phylum Bacillota; class Clostridia; order Oscillospirales; family Butyricicoccaceae; genus Agathobaculum. The sequence goes on from NZ_CALWJK010000027.1 coordinate 27,945, forward strand.
GACACGCACACCGCCCAGCGCCGCCGCCGCGAACAGGCTCACGCCATCCATCAGCACATTGACCGCGAACAGCACATCCAGATATACAACCATAGACCACCTCCGCCGACCTTCATCTTATCACAGTATGCGCACAATATTTGCCGAATGCGCACCGCGCAAAGGGCACAAAAAAGCCGCACACCGGCTTCGTCCGGTGTGCGGCTTGCACAAGCGGTATTTAGTTCTTGAGGCTCTGGATCGGGGCCGGAATGCGGCCGCCGCGATGGATAAACTTTGCGGGGGAACCGGTGGCAATCGGCATAATGGGAGCCGAACCCAGCAGACCGCCGAATTCGACCATATCGCCCACCTTCTTGCCAATGGCAGGAATAACACGCACAGCGGTCGTCTTGGAGTTGACCACGCCGATAGCGATTTCGTCCGCGATCAGGCCGGAGATTACTTCCGCCGAGGTGTCGCCCGGCACCGCAACCATATCGATACCGACCGAGCAGACGGCCGTCATCGCTTCGAGTTTCTCGAGCGTCAGCGCACCCGAAGCCGCCGCCGCGATCATACCTTCATCCTCGGAAACCGGGATGAACGCACCCGACAGACCGCCGACCGACGAGGACGCCATAACGCCGCCCTTCTTGACCGCATCGTTGAGCATAGCGAGAATCGCGGTCGTGCCGCAGCTGCCGCAGACCTCCAGACCAACTTCTTCCAGAATACGCGCGACCGAGTCGCCGATTGCCGGGGTCGGCGCAAGCGATAGGTCAACAATGCCGAACGGCACACCCAGACGCTCGCTTGCGATTGCGCCAACGAGCTGGCCCATACGAGTGATCTTGAACGCGGTCTTTTTGATGACCTCAGCCACCTCGTTGATCGGGCAGTCACCCGCACGACGGATGGCAGACTGCACCACACCCGGACCGGAAACGCCGACGTTGATGACGGTCTCCGGCTCCCCGATGCCGTGGAACGCGCCCGCCATGAACGGGTTATCATCGACTGCATTGGCAAATACAACGAGCTTGGAGCAGCCCATCGAATCATTGTCCTTCGTCAATTCTGCGGTCTGCTTGATGATACGGCCCATCAGGCCGATAGCATCCAGATTGACACCCGCCTTGGTGGACGCAACATTGACCGAGGAGCACACCAGATTGGTCTCTGCCAGCGCCTCGGGAATGGAATTGATCAGGATTTCGTCACCCTTGGCAAAGCCCTTCTGCACCAGTGCAGAAAAGCCGCCAACGAAGTTGACGCCGGTTGCACTTGCCGCACGGTCTAGCGCCTTGGCAAGCGGCACATAGCTGTTTGCATTGGTCACCGCACCAATCATGGCGATTGGCGTGACAGAAATACGCTTATTGATGATCGGGATACCGAGCTCGCGCTCGATCTGTTCGCCGGTCGAGACCAGCTTTTCCGCGCGGCGGGTGACCTTGTCATAGACCTTGTCGGCAAGCACGTTGATATCGTCGCTCGCCAGATCGCGCAGCGAAATGCCCATGGTGATCGTGCGAATATCGAGATGCTCCTCCTCGATCATTTTGATAGTTTCCAGAATGTCCTTGGTGTTGATCATTGACATAGCCGGCACCTCAAATCTTGTGCATGGCGTCGAAGATATCCTCGTGCATGGTGTGGATCTTCATGCCGAGCGCTTCGCCGTCCTTGTCCAGCAGGTCAGCCAGCTGGGTAAAGTCCACCGTGCACTTGTCGATATTGACCAGCATGACCATGGCGAACATATCCTCCATGACGTTCTGCGAAATATCAACGATATTGACCCCATGCTGATAAAGCGTCTCCGAGATCTTAGCAATGATGCCGGTGCGGTCCTTGCCGACCACCGTGATAACTGCGCGCATATTTTCTCCTCCGATTTATATATATTTTTGGAATAACAAAAATCAGCCGGTAGTTTACTGAAATACCGGCGGCGCGGGCGACTGCATCTGCTCCTGCCCCGCTTCAACGATGGTATTGATAATGCTGTTGGACACCAGAAAGCCCTTTTCCGTCAGATACCAACGTGTACCCTGATGCGCAACCAATTCGTTGCCCATCAGACTGCGGAAGGCTTCTTCATAGGGTGTCGAATCAACATTGTAGCGTTTTTCCAGATCAATGAAGTCCACGCCTTCCGCTGTGCGCAGGCGCACCATCAGATATTCGCCCTGCCGCTGGAAGGTCGGCACCTCGTCCTCATCCCGCAGGATATCCTCACCGTTTATGTAGGCCTTGATATCCCTTGCAAACTCGAACCGGCGGCCGTTTATGAATGAGTGCGCTCCCGGGCCGAGACCCAGATACTCGGACAGATCCCAGTACTTAGAATTATGCCGCGAACGAAAACCCGGCTTTGCAAAATTCGAAATCTCATAATGCTCAAACCCGTTCTTGCGCAGCAGCTCGCACATGGCGAGATAGGTATCCGCCTGCGCGTCATCATCCGGCAAGGCGGGATTTTCTCGCCCCATCGGGGTGGCTGGCTCGAGCTTCAGGCCGTAACACGACAAATGCTTCGGCCCGAGCGCTAGACACTGCTCGACCGAGTCGAGGAATTTTTCCTGCGTCTGGCCCGGCAGACCGTACATCAGATCAAGGCTGATGTTGTCAAAACCCTTTTCGCGCGCCAGATCGACCGCAGCCTTAGCCTCCGCAAACGAATGAATACGGCCGATGCGTTTCAGCTCGTCCTCTTGCGCGGACTGCACCCCAAAGGACAGGCGGTTGACGCCCTGCTTCTTCATCATTTCGAGCACTTTTTTGTCCGTGCTTTCCGGATTGCACTCGACCGTGATCTCCGCGTCATCTGCAAGCGGGAACTTATTCCGTACCTCCTGCAAGATACGACCGAGATATTTCGGCCCCAAGCAGGTCGGCGTGCCGCCTCCGATATAGACAGTGTCCACCGTATAGCCGCTGCACGTCCTGCCATATTCGCGGATATGCATCAGCAGCGCCGAAACATAATTTTTCATCAGATCCGTCTCGGTCACCGAGTAAAAGTCACAATAAGCGCACTTTTTTACACAGAACGGAATGTGCAGATATAATCCGAGCGGCCGATTGTTATAACTGAATTTACTCATGATTCCTCATCCAGCTTCAAAACTGCCATGAACGCTTCGGTTGGGATCTGTACCGTGCCGAGCGAACGCATCTTCTTCTTGCCTTCCTTCTGCTTTTCCAGCAGCTTCTTCTTACGCGTGATATCGCCGCCGTAGCACTTGGCCAGAACGTCCTTGCGCATCGCCTTGACCGTCTCGCGTGCGATGACCTTGCCGCCGATGGCAGCCTGTACCGGCACCTCGAACAGCTGGCGCGGAATATTTTCCTTGAGCTTTTCGCAGATGCGGCGGGCACGGCCATATGCCTTCTCGCGGTGCACGATGAACGACAATGCGTCTACCTGATCGCCGTTGAGCAGCATATCCACCTTGACCAAGTCGCTCGGACGGTAGTCAAGGAATTCATAGTCGAGCGAAGCATAGCCGCGAGTACGCGCCTTGAGCGCATCAAAAAAGTCGTAAATAATCTCATTGATCGGCATTTCATAGTGCAGTTCCACCAGATTCGCGTCCAGATACTGCATATCCTTGAACACGCCGCGCCGCTCCTGACACATCGGCATGATGTTGCCGACATATTCCTGCGGGGTCATAATGGTTGCCTTGACAAACGGCTCACGCGCCTCGCCAATGACCGCCGGATCAGGATAGTCGTGCGGGTTATCGCACTGAACAATCGTGCCGTCAGTCTTGACGATCTCATACACCACACTCGGCAGCGTCGTGACCAGATCAAGGTCGAACTCGCGCTCGAGGCGCTCCTGAATGACCTCCATGTGCAGCATGCCAAGGAAGCCGCAGCGG
>NZ_CALWJK010000028.1 GCF_944380975.1 uncultured Agathobaculum sp.
ATCAGACCGAGGTTACCCTCCTGAATCAAGTCAAGGAACAGCATGCCGCGGCCGACATAGCGCTTGGCAATGGAAACCACGAGACGAAGGTTGGCTTCCGCCAGACGCTTTTTCGCCTTTTCGCCGATTTTGACGTCGCGATCCAGCAATGCACGCTCATCGGCAGGAATCGCGTCGCCTTCCGCCGCAATGCGAGCTTCCGCCTCATTGCCCTTCTGCATCTGCTCAGCCAAAGTCACCTCTTCCTCCGGGGAGAGCAGATCGACCTTACCGATCTCCTTGAGGTACATGCGAACCGGATCGTCGATCGCAAAGGTTTCCGCCATCGCGGAGGTGTCGATCAGCTCCTCTTCCGGAACTTCCTCCACGTTATCTGGCTCAAACACCTCGTCATCGTCATTGCCCAGCGCCTTTTCCAGCACGCCTTCGGTTTCGATCTCCACGCCCATGGTTTCGAGCGTTTCATACAGCTTATCAATATCGTCGCTTTCCATATCCAGCTGGCTCAGCGCATCCGCGATCTCCTTGAGCGTCAGCCGTCCATTCTTTTTGCCAAGCGCCAGCAGATCCCTGAGCACCTGCTGCTGGTCCACTGCTTGCTCCGGTGCGTTTGCCTTGCCCGTTGTCGTCATATCGTTTGTCCTCCCGCGTTTTGTTTTTTTATTCGTCCAAAGGTCAGCAGCGGATCCTCTCCTGCTTCGGTAATCGTACCGTCTCTGACGCGCTGCATTCGTATCGTGTTTATGTATTCCTGCATTTCCTGCCGGTGTTCGCTGGGTGGGATGCCCTGATCGAGGATCGCGGAGAGCAAGCTCATTTCATTGGCTTCCAGCCAGCCCTCAAATGACAGGATATCCACCATCTGCCCTTCCCGGTCGAGCGTGAGCACACGCTCATATATCTTACGCAGCACGGGCGCAGAAAACCACGCCGGCGGCAATTCTTTTTCCAATCCCGCTGCCAATTTCTGATCGTAGAACAGTAACCGCAATACATTCTCTTCTGCCTTGGCGGATTTGACATCCGCATAGGCAAGCGTGCGATCCTTAGGCTGCGCCATGCCGACCGGCGAGCGAATCTCGCGCCGCTCTGCGGTTCGCTGCCGCTTGCGGCGGATGTTCAGCTCACGCCGCACCTCGACACCCATGGCCTCAGCAGTCACGCCCGCCATTTTGGCCGCGCGCCCGGCGTATACCTCCCGCTCAATGCTGCTGTCGATGCCGGCAAGCATACGCGCCGCGTCCCGCAAGAACAGCACGCGCGCCTCATCGTCCTCCAGATCGTATTTGGCTGCAATCTGCTCCAGCCGATAGGCATTATGATCCTCGCTACGCTCAATGAGCGCTCGGAAAGCATCCGCTCCCTTGGCTTTGATGAACTCATCCGGGTCTTTGGCACCCGGAATTTTGAGCACCTTAACCTGCAAATCACATTTTTTCAAAATATCAATCGCGCGCTGTGCCGCCGCCTGTCCTGCGCCGTCGGCATCGTAGGAAATCACGATTCGGTCGGTGTGGCGGGCGATGATGCGCGCCTGCTCCTCGGTCAGTGAAGTACCGAGCGAGGCCACCGCACAGTCAAATCCAGCCTGATGCAGCGCAATCACGTCCATATAGCCTTCCGCGAGGATAAAATATCCGTTTTTCGTGGTTTTGGACAGGTTGAGTGCAAACAGGTTGCGGCTCTTGTGGAAAATCGGCGTTTCGGGCGAGTTGAGGTACTTGGGTTTGGAATCATCCAGCACGCGCCCGCCAAAGGCAATCACGTTGCCGCGCACGTCAATGATCGGGAACATCACGCGCCCGCGAAAGCGGTCGTACACATGGCCCTTTTCGCTGCGACTGAGCAGTCCTGCGTCCAGCATTTCCTCGCGCGTATAGCCCTTTGCGGTCATCGCGTCGAGCAACGCGTGGAAGGAATCGGGCGCATACCCTAACCCAAATCGGTTCATCGTGCGCCGGTGCAGGCCACGCCCGAGAAAATACTGCTGCGCCACACGGTTTTCCGGTTTCCACAGCGTATCATAGTAAAACCGCGCCGCATCTTTGCACAGGGCGTATAGCCGATCGCGGCGACGGGCCGCCTGCCGGTCAGCCTCGCCCTGCTCGGGTACCTGCATGCCTGCACGCGCCGCCAGATAGCGCACCGCATCGGGAAACTCCAGTCCCTCGGCCTTCATGGTGAAGGTAATCACCCCGCCGCCCGCGCCGCAGCCGAAGCAGTGAAAAATCTGCTTGTCGGGCGAAACCGAAAAGGACGGCGTTTTTTCGTTATGGAAGGGGCACAGGCCGAAATAGTTCGCGCCGCTCTTTTTCAGATGCACATATTGCGAGACAACATCCACAATATCATTTCGCGCGGATAATTCATCCAGAAACACGCGGTCAAACGCCATTCGCCCACCTCCTTTGTAGGATAGCCGGTTTTGTTATCCTTCAATCTTATTCCAGCTTTTCGGAATAAATAATTTTGTATAAACCGAAATCGAATATCGGTCGGTCATACACGCAATATAATCACACACGACGCGCTCGAGCGGTTCGCCGCGCGTCATGAGTACAAAATAGTCCCCCGGCAGCTCGTCCGGATGGGCCACAAAATATTCATATAATCCACGCAGCATGGTCTTGGCGCGCAGCTCTTCGCGCTGGGCTCCGGTGCCATGATAAACATGGTCAAACATAAACTGACGCAGCTCCATCATAGCGTCATGCACCTGCTCATCCATGCCGATCTCCTGATGCGCCATACCGTATTCGATCACCGCAGTGACCATGGTATCAATGCGCTTGCCGTGGCTGTCACCCAACCGCCGGCGCAAATGCTGCGGGATATCTGTGCTTTTGATGACGCCGCCGCGCACCGCATCATCAATATCATGGTTGATATAAGCAATGCGGTCAGCATAGTGGATGATGCGTCCCTCGGGCGTGTCCGCTTTTTTCGCACCTGTATGGCAAATGATGCCGTCTCGCACCTCCTGCGTCAAATTCAGATCCTCAATCAGATCGACCATACGCAAACTTTGCTCGTTATGCCGGAACCCGAACGGGCACACCTCCGCCAACGCCCGCTCGCCCGCATGGCCGAACGGCGTATGCCCCAAATCGTGGCCGAGCGCAATCGCCTCGGTCAAGTCCTCATTGAGCCGCAGCGCACGCGCAATCGTGCGCGCGATCTGCGACACCTCCAATGTATGGGTCAGGCGCGCGCGGTAGTGGTCGCCCTCCGGTGAAATAAACACCTGCGTTTTGTGGCTGAGCCGACGAAACGCCTTGGAATGGATGATGCGGTCACGATCGCGCTGAAAGCAGGTGCGATAGGCACACGGCTCCATTTCGCGCTGCCGTCCTCGTGACTCATCCGCAAAGGTTGCCCACGGCGCAAGCGCCAGATGTTCCCGCTGCTCCTGCTGTTCCCGGATCGTCATACGGCACGCACCTCCCTGCTTCCTGCCATTAAAAAATTCGTCTATTTGATTTATACTGACTCCAGCGCCAAAATCCTTTTTTTCAGGTCAATTTTTTTCGCTTTATTTTACACGCCTGCCCATAAAGCGCGTTTCCATCACCTCGGCATACACCTGCCCAGCAGTTGCCTCAGCCAACGCCGCATTGAGTTGCTCTTCCCCTCCTGCCGGTAAAGTCACCGTCAGCGTCACATCTGCACCGAAATCGGTCTGCTCGACCGCGCAATCGTGATTGGACAGCAGATGCAGCACCATTTCGTACAGATTATAGGGGCACGCGATCAGCGCAACCGAAAACAGACTCATACGCTGCACGCCTGCCGCAGCCACGGCGATCTGCGCACCTTTCGTATAAGCACGCACCAGCCCGCCGGTACCCAGCAGCACGCCGCCAAAATAGCGCGTCACCACGCAAAGGCAGTTTTCCAGCTGTTCGTGCCGCAGAACCTCCAAAATGGGCATACCTGCCGTCCCCTGCGGCTCGCCATCGTCCGAATAGCGCATGACATTGCCCTCGCGCAGGATATAGGCATAGCAGTTATGCGTTGCGTCCCAGTAGGTTTCGCGCATTTCCTTGATGCGCGAAACCGCCTCCTCCGCTGTTTCCACGCGCCACAGCCGCCCGGTGAACTTGGAGCGTTTTTCTTCAAATTTATCCTCGCCATACGCGGCAAATGGTACAAAATAGTCCTTTTCCATTGCGTATCCCCGTTTTAATGCGCTTTCGTCTGCGCGTTATTCCTCAACCAGATAATCCGCCACACGGCCGTAAGTCTTATCGTCCACAACCGCTTCAACCAGCGTGCCTTCCGCCGCGTAATCGGTCGATTCGATCTGTGCTTCCCGATGCAGCATGTCGAGCACAGCACCGTCCGCATACGGGATCAGCAGCTTAACGCGGTGCTTTCCGCGTCCGAGCGCATGCTCAATGGCTGCGAGCAGCGCATCCACGCCCTCGCCGGTCTTGGCCGAAATGGCAACCCCCTCATCCGGACGAAAATACGGAATGACCTCCGGATCACACTTGTCCGCCTTGTTGTAAACCATCAGGCGAGGGATTTCCTGCGCGCCCAGCTGCGCGATGACGCTCTCAACTGTCTCGGCCTGCATGCGCCAATCCTCGTCCGATACGTCCACGACATGCAGCAAAAGGTCTGCATATGCAAGTTCTTCGAGCGTCGCCTTGAATGCGCTGACCAGATGGTGCGGCAGTTTGCGGATAAAGCCAACCGTGTCACTCAGCAGGATTTCCTGCGTATCCGAAATACGCTTTTTGCGCGTGGTCGGGTCGAGCGTGTCAAACAAGCGGTCATTCGCTTCAATCCCTGCGCCGGTCAGTTGATTGAGCAGCGTGGACTTGCCCGCATTGGTATAGCCCACGATGGCAACCATAGGCATCTCGGTCTTTTTGCGCTGACGGCGCTGTACCGCGCGCACCTGCCGCACCTGTTCCAGCTCCGCTTTCAGCTTGTCGATGCGCTTGCGGATGTGACGGCGGTCGGTTTCAAGCTGGGTTTCACCCGGGCCGCGCGTACCAATCGGACTTTTGCCGCCGCCTGCCGTCTGGCGCACCAGATGCGTCCACATGCCGGCCAGACGCGGCAGGATATACTGATACTGCGCCAGCTCTACCTGCAACTTGCCTTCGCCCGTGCGGGCACGCTGCGCGAAAATATCCAAAATGAGCGCCGAGCGGTCGAGCACGGTGCATTTGGTCAGCTCCTCAAGATTACGCGTCTGCGACGGCGACAGCTCATTATCGAACAGCACCAGCGTGGCCTCATTGGCCTCGGCAAGCTGCCGCACTTCCTCTGCCTTGCCCTCGCCAATGAACGTACGCGCGTCCGGTGCGGGACGGCGCTGTAAGGTCATCGCAACCGCCTCCGCTCCCGCGGTCTCAGCCAGCGCGCGCAGTTCATCCATCGTGCGCTCATCCGCGTCCTGCTGCGCGGTAAAGGACGGGCAGGACAGCCCAACCAACACCGCGCGCTCTGCCTGCATTTTGTTTTCCAGTTCGGTCATTGTATCGTTTCCTCCCCTCTCTGGGGCATGCCCGCATGTGCGCGGGCGGGTTTGAAAACAGAAAAGCCACCGAAACGCGCTTCGTCAGCAACCGTTTCGATGGCTTCCTCTTACTTGTCCAGATTGAAACGCTTCTTGAAGCGATCAACACGTCCGCCGGTGTCTACCAGCTTCTGCTTGCCCGTGAAGAAGGGGTGGCACTTGGAGCAAACGTCAACGACGATGTTCTCCTTGGTGGAGCCGGTCTCAATGACATTGCCGCAGGCACAGCGGATCGTGGTCTGCTTGTACTCGGGATGGATGCCCTGTTTCATGTTGTTTCACCTCTTTCCACGGGAAATCACAAAATTTCTCTTGCAGTCGTAAGGATATGATACCATACAACGCGACAAAATGCAAGCATTATTTTTCATATACCAATTTTTCTTCTGTCCAGTCCTTGAGCACCGGAATCATGGACGCTGCCAGCGCCTTCGCGCCCGCCAGATCGTGCAGCAGATAGTTGCCGCATTCAATGCGGCTGGCACCAGGGATCTCGCCCTCGTAAGCCGCCACAAAGTCCATCGTCTCACGCACCAGTTCAATCGCGTCCATCGGCGCCAGATCACACACCAGAAAATAAAATCCGGTCTGGCAGCCCATCGGGCCGCAGTAAATGATATGGTCGGCAAAGCGCGAGTTGCGCGCATAGGTGGCGAACAAATGCTCGAACGTATGCCCTGCCGCAGGCTGAATGTAAGTACCTGCATTGGGGTAAACCATACGGATGTCATAGGTCGTCACATCTCCGTCAATGCGTGAGGTATACATACCCGGCTTTAATTTATCATGATTGACTTCAAAGCTTGCAATGCGTTTCATGTGTTTTTCTCCTTTTCAACACCGATATACCGCAGCTCTGTGCAGTACTCACGCCACAACAGCACATAAGAAATGAAAAATGCAGCAACTTCCGCGATCGGGAAAGAATACCAGATGGCATCCAATCCCTTCCACTGTCCAAGCAGCCAAGCGGCCGGCAAAATAATGACGAGCTGACGGCAGACCGACACGATCAAGCTGTTCATGCCGCGGGCCGTCGCCTGAAACAGCGTCGAATTGATGATACCGAATGCTGCGCCAAGGAAGGACAGGCTGATGATCTTGAGCGCGGGCACGCCCACCGCAATCATTTCCTGCAGGGCCGCCTCATCTGTGCGGTCAACAAACATCATAAGCATCTGCTCCGCGAAGAGCTGGAACAGAACAAGGCCGATCAGCATAATGACCACCGCAGCGGTCAACGTGATTTTATACGCACCGAACAGGCGCTTTTTGTTGCGTGCACCGTAGTTGTAGCCCATGACCGGCAGTGCGCCTTGGTTCAGACCAAACACCGGCATGAACACAAAGGTTTGCAGCTTGAAATATACCGCCAGTACGTTGACTGCCGTCTGCGAAAAACCGATCAAAATGGCGTTCATCCCCGCCGTCATCACAGATACTATGCTCTGCATCACAATGCCGGGCAGACCGACACGGTAAATATCCTTGACCGTCTGGAAACGCCATTTGAACTCCCGCATCTTCACCTGCAAGATCTTCTGATGGACAAATACACCCCACAGGCCGATCAGCATGCCGAAGATCTGCCCGATGACAGTGGCCAGCGCCGCACCGCGCACGCCCATCTCCGGGAACGGGCCAATGCCGAAAATCATCAGCGGATCTAAAATGATATTGATGATCGCACCGGTCAGACCCTGACACATCGGGATAATCATATTACCAGTCGACTGCTGCAGCTTTTCGCACATCATAGAGACCATGACGAAAATGCTCAGACCAACCGCAATATGCGAATACTGGATTGCCTGCACGGTGACATCCTCCGCTGCACCGAACGCACGGACGAACACGCCGGACAGACCAAAGCCCAGCACCAAAAACACAATGCCGCCGATCACGGCAAGCGCGATACCATGCTCTGCCGCAGAGTTTGCATGCAGACGGCGTTTTTCCCCCAAGCGACGCGCGATCAGCGAGTTAACGCCCACGCCGGTGCCGACGCCGATCGCGACGACCAGCGTTTGCAGCGGAAACACCAGCGAAACCGCCGCCAGCGCGCTCTGCGAATACTGGGCAACGAAAATGCTGTCCACAATGTTGTACAGCGCATTGATGATCATTGAGATCATCGCCGGCAGAGCCATGGAAAAAATCAGCGGACCCATGCGTGCCGTGCCCATTTTGTTTTGTTCTTCCAAAATTCATTCCCCCTGACCAAAACGAAGCCGCACCGGAACTTGTCCGGCGCAGCCACCTTTTTATCTCTTAATATTAGTGTACGGGATAAAATCCGAGATTGCAAGCCCTTTCTTACAGTTTTCCACGCAATTCGTCATACGACCGTTCAACCACAAAATCGCTCACTTCGCGCAGCTGCGTTTCTCCCGCTGCATAGGCAGGCTCCACCATGCCGCAGACGCGAAAGCCCGCGCGTTTGGCCGTAGCGCATGCATAGGGCGCATCTTCAAACACGATGCACTCGGCAGGCGCAAGCCCCATTTTTTCCGCACTCTTCAAATAGATATCCGGCTGATACTTGGAAATGCCCACATCCTCAATGGTGAGCATAAAGTCAAAATACCCCATCATATTCCGGTCCCGCAGCGCCTTTTCCGCATGACGGCGCGCCGTCAGCGTCGCAATCGCCATTTTCACCCCACGGCGGCGCAGCTCATCCAAAAACCGGAGCACACCATCCTTGGCCTTGGCAATGGTTTCGTACCGTTTGGTAATCAGCCGATCCATGCCCTCCATCAGCCCGGACGCACCGCCGGGCAGCTCGGGATACCGGTCGGCAAAATACTGCGCGACCTGCGGCTGTGAAAATCCTTCGCAAGCCGCATACTCCTCATCCGTGACCGTCAGCCCGAACTCTGCCAGATACCCCTGTGTCAACCGCTTCCACACCGGCATGGAATCGAGCAGCGTGCCGTCCATATCGAAAATCGCACCCTTAAATTCGTGCATATTTTTTCCTCCCGAAAACCATATTATTTGGTCTTGCGGTCGATAAACTGCGGCCGCATTTTGGAATACAGAATCTTTTGTTCGCTGTACAGACCATAATATCCGCTGAGCATATAAGAAACAGCAATCACCAGCGCAAACAGCGCAAGGCTCTGTCCGCCGAACAGCTCAAACGCCAGCAAAATCGAGGTCAGCGGCGAATTGGTCACGCCGCAAAACACCGCTGTCATGCCGAGTCCCGCTGCAAACGAAGGCGCAAGCCCGAAAAAGCCGCCATAGGCTGCGCCGAACGTCGCCCCGATGAACAGCACCGGCACGATCTCGCCGCCCTTATAGCCCACACCAATGGTAACAGCAGTAAGCACCAATTTGATGAAAAACGCGGCATAGCTGGCTTCGCCTGCGACTGCCCGCTCGATGACCTCCATGCCCGCACCATTATAATCGCGTGTGCCGAGCAGCAAAGACGCCAGCACAACTACCAAGCCGCCTGCCGCGATGCATAAGTACTGATTCGGGATGTACTTTTTGAAAAGGTGACCGATACGATGAAACACGATGCATACCACCGCGCTCAGCACCGCGCAGACCACACCAAATAGCACCAGCTTGACCAGCAGCAGCGGTTCTGCCTGCGATGGTACATCGGACAGCGCAAATGCGGTTGTCTCCCCGCCCAGCGACAGCGCCACCTGATGCGCGATGACCGACGCGAGCACGCAAGGAAACAGCGCCGCATAGTACATCACGCCCACACTGATGACCTCCATGGCAAACACGCTCGCTGCAAGCGGCGTGCCGAACAGCGCGGCAAAGCCCGCCGCCATGCCGCACATCGTGATCGTGCGGCTATCTCTATCGTCCAGTCGCATCCAGTGTCCGATGTTGCCCGAAATCGCGCCGCCAAGCTGAATGGCCGCACCCTCTCGGCCCGCCGAGCCGCCGCATAAATGCGTCATAGTCGAGGTCACAAAAATACTCGGCGCCAGCCGCAGCCGCACCGGATGGTTTTCCCGCACCGAGGTCAAAATGAAATTCGTTCCGCGCTCGAGCGGCATATCCGCTCGCTTGTACCAAAAAGCGATAAACACGCCCGCAAACGGCAGCAGATACAGCAGCCAGCCGTATTCCGCGCGCGTCTCCCCTGCCCATTCGAGCGCCAGATGAAACGCCGCGCCCACCGCGCCAACCACCAGACCGATCACCACCGCAAACACGCACCAGCGCAAAAACACGCCGCCGCTGCGCCGCACGCGATAGCCCAGTCCATGCAGCATGCGAACGATCACTCCCGTAACGTTCCGACTTCCAGGCTCCATACTCATTCCCCTTTCCGACAAGAATTGCCCCGCAGTTGATCTACGGGGCAATCTTTTCAGATGCAGCTTTGCTTACTTGCTGGTGGTGGAAGTCTCCTTGAGCAGCACGTCGTGCGCGCCACCCTCGACGATCGAAGTCGCAGACACCAACGTGATCTTTGCTTTCTTCTGGAACTCCGGAATGGAGAGCGAACCGCAGTTGCACATGGTCGAACGAACCTTGCTGAGCGTCAGGCCAAGGTTGTCCTTGAGCGAACCGGCATACGGCACATAGGAATCCACGCCCTCTTCAAAGGACAGCTTTTTATCGCCGCCCATATCATAGCGCTGCCAGTTGCGTGCACGGGACGAACCTTCGCCCCAGTATTCCTTCATATAACTGCCGTTGATATTGACCTTATTGGTCGGGGATTCGTCAAAACGGGAGAAATAACGGCCAAGCATGAGGAAATCCGCGCCCATTGCCAGCGCCAGCGTGCAGTGATAGTCATGCACGATGCCGCCGTCCGAGCAGATCGGCACGTACACGCCGGTTTCGAGGTAATACTCGTCGCGCGCTGCAGCCACTTCGATCAGCGCAGTCGCCTGACCGCGACCGATGCCCTTCTGCTCACGGGTGATGCAGATCGAACCGCCGCCGATACCAACCTTAACAAAGTCCGCGCCGGCGTCTGCGAGGAAACGGAAGCCCTCACGGTCAACGACGTTGCCCGCGCCAACCTTGACGCTGTCGCCGTAGTTCTCACGAATCCACGCAAGCGTGCGGCTCTGCCACTCAGAGAAACCCTCGGAAGAGTCGATACACAGCACGTCCGCGCCAGCCTCTACCAGCGCCGGCACGCGCTCGGCATAGTCGCGGGTATTGATACCAGCGCCGACCACATAGCGCTTGTGCTCATCGAGCAGCTCGAGCGAGTTTGCCTTGTGGCTGTCGTAGTCCTTGCGGAACACCATATAAACCAGATGCTGCTCATCATCTACGAGCGGCAGCGAATTGAGCTTGTGATCCCAGATGATGTCGTTTGCCACCTTGAGGGTGGTATCCGCCGGTGCGGTGACCAGCTTATCAAACGGCGTCATGAATTCAGATACCGGCACATTACGCTCCATACGGGAAACGCGGTAATCGCGGCTGGTGACAATGCCGAGCAGACGGCCGTTTGCCGTGCCGTCGTCCGTGACCGCCATAGTGGAGTGACCGGTCTTTGCCTTGAGCTCCAATACGTCCGCCAGCGTCTGCTCCGGACGCAAGTTGGAATCAGAAACGATAAAGCCCGCCTTGTAGCTCTTTACGCGCGCTACCATCGCCGCTTCGCTTTCAATCGTCTGCGAACCGTAAATAAAGGAGATGCCGCCCTCCTGTGCCAGTGCAATCGCCATGCGGTCGTCCGAAACCGCCTGCATGATGGCGGAAACCATCGGAATATTGGCATACAGCGCAGATTGCTCTCCCTTGCGGTACTTGACAATCGGAGTGCGCAGGCTGACATTCGCCGGAATGCACTCCGCAGAGGAATACCCCGGCACAAGCAGATATTCGTTGAACGTATGCGAAGGTTCACTGAAATAATATGCCATAAAGTTTCTCCTTTTCTTCATTCCTGTTTTCCGGATTCGATGATGCCTTTTATTATATCCTTTTTACCGAACAAAGTAAAGCGAACATATGACAGATTTTGCGTTTATTTGCCAACTTGCCGTTATGCAAACCGCAAAAAGAAAGAACCGCAGCTTGCATAGCAAACCGCGGTTCTCTCTTTTGGAAATGAGGAATGAATGTTATGGGCAAAAAACAGGAGCGGGATCGTCCGGCGCATCGCCGGTACCCCTTGCTTTTTCCGCTTACAGGGTAGCATTTTACCCTTGCGCTGTCAACCGTCCACCCGTGTTTTTAACGCAATCTTAACTCCCCTCCACCGTCCAGCTCAGACCATTGTGGAAGAAATACAATACACATCGGCTGACGGGCTGCGAAAAGATCTCTCGCACCGCCAGCATGTAGGCCTGCATCTGGGCACGGTACTGCTCCGCGCGGGCGGCGATACCGTTTTCCGTCACCCGGTCGGTTTTGAAATCCAAAATTACAAAGCCTTCCGGCGTGTCAATCAAACAGTCGATCACGCCTTGCAGAAGCACCTTTTCGTCGGGCGCCTGTTCCGCCACTGGGAAATATTGCGCCGCCGGCACAAGTACCGAGAACTTAAACTCCCGCCGCACCGGATGCGCCACCATCAGGCCACGGTACAAATCAGACGCAAAAAACCGCTCGATCTTGCCCGGGTCGATCGCTGCCGCCTGCTCTGGTGAAAGCAAGCGAGCCTGTTCCATACGCTGCCGTTCACGCTCCACGCCTCCGGACGCGGCAGCAGCGTCAAAATCACAGAACTGCATGAACAAATGATGCGCCGTACCCACCTCCGCCGGGGTCAGACGGCGTTGTCCCTGCTCAAACAGCGGCGCGCGCAGCTTTACCTCGCGGCGAGGCGGTGGAGTTTGCTCTGCCGCCTCGTCGGCGCGGTAGCCGCGACCCAAACCGGTCGCGGTCAGCTTGCTGGGCAGCTCGGATAGAAACGCGTTAGGGTACTGCAAGTAAGGCTGCACCGTGTAGCCTTGCGTATCCTGCTCGGCAAAGCGCAGCACCTCTGGCAAAGTGGGTTCCGACACCTCATCCGGCCGGAACACCCGCAGGAGGAATGCATCGCAATCCGTGCCATGCTCGGGTACATCCAACTCATACGCTTCCCGCAATGCACGTGACGCAGGATGCCGCAGCAGCGGCGCGACGATCCACGCAAGCGGCGCGCGCACCGCGCCCATGGCATACTGCGGGAGCGTATCGAGCGTCGCCCATTGCGCCCACTTTTGCAGCGATTTTTCCAGTGTCCCGCTTGCCGCGGTGATAATCAGCTTTTCCCGCGCGCGTGTCAGCGCGACATACAACACGCGCAGTTCTTCGCTGACCATCTCGCGCCGCTGCTGGACTGCAACCGCGGTTCGCTCGATCGTATCATATTGGATGCCGCGTTCCAAATCACGGCACTTCGAGCCAAAGCCCAGCTCTTTGTCCACCAATACCGGCTCGCGCAGGTCGATCTCATTGAACTGACTGGCGCAGCCCGCAACGATCACCACAGGGAACTCCAAGCCTTTGGACTTATGAATGGACAGGATGCGCACTGCGCCGCCTGTCGTCTCCGCGCCGACCGTCTGGAAGTCCTCGCCCGTTTCCTGCATGCCGCGCAGCAAGCGCACAAAGGAAAACAAGCCGCGATAGCCCTGCGCTTCAAAGGCACGCGCCCGCTCGAAAAAGGCGAGCAGATTGCTCTGCCGCTGCGCGCCGTTCGGCAGCGCACCATATAAACCGAGCGCGCCCGTGCGGTCGTAAATCTCCCACATCAGGCGGTATACCGGCTGATCGCAAGCAAACGTGCGCAAATCGTCCAGCTGCTGCAAAAACAGCTCTGCTTTGTCAAACTGTCCGCGCGAAGTGATCAACGCATCATAAAAGCTGATACTGCGATCAGTCAGCCGGATATCAGCCAACTCCTGCTCGGAAAAGCCGAACAAGGGCGAGCGCAGCACGCCAATGAGGTCGACATCCTGCCGAGGGTTATCGATGACGCTGAGCAGCGACACCATTGTACCGACCTCAGCCGTACCCAGCAAGCCGCCGCGCTCCTCCGCGCTGGCAGTCAGGCCGGCCTGCTCGAGCGCCGCAATGAACGCCTGCGCACGCGGCTTGGGCGAACGCAGCAAAATGACGATATCGCCCGGTGTGACCGGCCGCAACGCGCCTGTTTCCTTATCGTAAACCGGAAACCCTTCATCCAGCAGCGCGCGGATGCGGGACGCAACCAAACGCGCTTCCAACGAAGTCTTATCCGGCGCATCTTCATCCTCGCCCAGTCCCGCCGCGTCCAGCAGCAAGACCTCGCTCTTGTACCGCGCATGCCCGGCATCTGGATAGTCCATGCCAAGGTGCAGCGCTTCGCGGTCGGTATAGACAAGGCCGCCCACAGTCTCGCCCATGACCGCTGAAAACAGATAATTGCACGCATCCAGCACCGCCGCGCGTGAGCGGAAGTTCTGTCCGAGTACCACACGGCGCGGCGCATCGTCCTGCACCTCATCCGCATCGGCAAAGGCATGATACTTTTGCAGGAAAATGGACGGGTCGGCCAGACGAAAGCCGTAAATGCTCTGCTTCACGTCACCGACCAGAAACAGGTTGCGCTCCCCCTGCGACAGGGCACGGAAAATCGCATCCTGCACCGCGTTGGTGTCCTGATATTCGTCCACCGCAATCTCGGCATACTGCTCGCTGAGCGTGCGTGCGAGCGTCGAAGGCTGTCCCCCGTCGTACAGCAAGCGTACGGCGAAATGCTCCAAATCATTAAAGTCTGCCGCGTTGCGCGCACGCTTAGCATCGGAAAACGCCTGTTCAAAGGCGTTTACCATGTCGATCAGCGCAGAGAGTGCGGGCGCGGTGAGTGCGCGGTCATAAGCGGCTTCCTGCGCTGTGACCGTCAGCCACTTTTCCCGGATGGTTTTGGCGACCGTTTTCCACTCCTCGCGCATTGCCTTGATCTCTTCGAGAAACGCCTTATCCTCGAATTTGCGCGCGGCTTTCAGGCGGTCAAATGTGATCGACTGCGCGGCCTCTACGCAGGCATCCCAGTCACCGCCGTGCAGCGCATCCAGCAGGCGCTCGGCTTGATTCAGGTCGCTCGTCAGCGCGGGCAGATAGGTGTCATAGAGTTCATCAATGCCAGTCACGGCATCCACTGCCATATGCAGAAAAGCCGCGCCGTGCTCGGCGGCGGCACGTGTCTGTGCCAGCAGCACACGCGCGTGCGGCGTGTCCATACTGTCTGCATGCAATCCCTGCCGCACCGTTTCCAGAAAGGCGCGCGGGTCGGGATGCGCCTGAATCTTTTCGTATGTGCTCAAAATCACATCGCCCAGCTTTTTGTCGTCACGCCCCGCGGTCAGCAAATCGCAGAGCGTCAAAAAGCCTGCGTCGCCGCGCTCATACGCTGCGTCGAGCACCTCTTCCAGCACCTCAGCGCGCAGAATTATCCCCTCCTGCGCGTCCATCAGCCGAAAATCCGGCGCAATGCCGAGCGTCGCGGCTTGCTCGCGTGCCAGCGACAGGCACAGCGCATGCACGGTCGTAATTTTCGCGCGATGCACCAGAAACAGCTGCCGCCGCAAGCGCGTATCCTGTGGGTCGCGCGCGGCCGCCTGCGCTAGTGCCGCGCCGATACGCTCCCGCATTTCGGCGGCGGCAGCGCTGGTGAAGGTCACAAGCAGTAAACGGTCAATATCCACCGGATCGTTCGGGTCGGTCAGACGGGTAAGCACCCGCTCGACCAGCACAGCGGTCTTGCCCGAACCCGCTGCCGCCGAGACAAGCAATGTGCCGCCCCGGTTTTGGATTGCGGTTTGTTGGTCTTTTGTCCACTGCGGCATATTACTCACCTCCTGTTTGCTGCCAGAATTCTTCGTCTGTCAGGTGCTTTAAAAAGCGCGCCTTGTCCCCTGCGGTTTCGTCAAAACGGCAGGCTGCACGGAAGTCGCACCAGTCGCAATAACTTGACTGCTTATCCTTTTTGCACGGGTCAGCCGTTACGCTGCCCGCGCGCAGCTCTTTGCCCATTTCGAGCAGTTTTTTGTGTGTGTATCGCGCCAGCCGCCCGAATTTCTCCAAATCAGCCACCGCGCTTTTGGCCGCAAGCGTCGGCACGTCCTCGCCTTTTTTCACCTTGACCGATACCGGCAAAAACCGCCCGTCGCCCTCCAGCCCGTGCTCCATCGCGTCAAGCAGTTCCATATCATCCGACAGCAGGCCGCTGCGGCGCAGCACCTTGTCGCGCAGGGCGCGCAGCGTATCTTCGTCCGTGTCGCGCGCGGCATCCGGCAGCGCATCGCGCACCGGCACATACAACACGCCCGCCGGTACAATCTCATTTAACTCGGCTTCCAATCGCGCGCGATAGCGCTCCAGCCCTTCCTGCTGCAAGGCATACAGGTAAATCACCAGCTGCATATTCAACCCATACCAGATATCCGACAGCGAGAACGACTTCTTGCCGCCCTTGCCATCCATCACGCGCACACACAGACGCCCGTTTTTGATGTAGCCATCCACGCGATCCACCTTGCCGGACAGCGACACGTCGCCCTCTGCATCCTCGCAGGTGACGGGCGGCAAATCGCCCCCGCGCGAGAAATCCACCTCATAGTCAATGGGTGCAAAGTCGGACACGCGCAGCTCTTCCAGTACGTTTCCCAGAATCTGCTCCGCTGTGTGCGCCAGCCGTCCGAACAGATAGCGGAAACGCGCCGTGCGGGTTTCCAGTCCGCCAAGTTCCTCACGCACATACTGCCGCACGACCGCGCGGCACACGCGCCGGACGGTTGTCTCGTCGGCAGCCGCCGCGTCTCCCTCCATTTTTCCCAGCTCGGCAAGCGCATGCTCGAGCACATAGTGCAGAAATGTACCGGTTTCCAGTGCATCAAACCGCGCCACCTTGCGCGGCTTGGCCTTGAGGCCGTACTGCATGAAAAACGCAAACCGGCAGGAATAAAAGGTATCCACCCGCGACGCGGTCAGGTTAAGGTGCTTTCCGTATAACCCCTCGATGGTGTACAGGTTTTCCAGCGGGCCGCGTCCGCGCCGCTGCGCTGACGCACGGTGCACCCGCTCGTCATCCTGATAAAAGTCATACGCTACGCGCACCGCTGGCGAGCGGTCGCCCGATAAATAAGCGCATGCCAGTTCGACTGCCGGGCGCTCGGCCTGTAAACGGTCGCGTACCGACTGGGCCTGATATGCATCCAGCGGTACTGCGGGAAGAAGGCTGCGCACCGTGCCGATAAAATACGAAGGCCGCGTTTCTCCACCAGCAGCGTCCGCTGTGTGATAAGACAGCAGCAGCTCATCCGACGGACACGCCAACGCCCGATACAGTGTTTCCTGCTCCATGAGCAGCCGTTCCGCACCATAGGCCTTGAGTTCTACGCCCAGCGCATCCAGCTTGTCCCGATCCATATCGCTCAGCAGCGAAGTCGAAGCCGTTGTTTTGGGAATCAACCCATCGTTTACGCCGAGCAGAATCACATATTTGACGTTTTCGCCGCACACACGCTCGATATTGCCGCAAGTGACGCGGTCAAGCGAAACCGGAATCGAACCAACGTCATATTCTCCCAGCACCAATCGGAACAACTGCGCAAACCGTTCGGCGGTGAGCATCGTCTCGCCGCACACCCATGCAAACTGTTCCATGGCCGAAACCAATATCTCCCACAACTGCCGGTACTCGTCCGCCAGCTGCAAGCGGCCTGCCTGTTCATGGGCTGCGGCACGGTCTGCCATGCGCTGCGGCGCATCCACCGCAATCAGAAAATCATACAACGCCCGCACGCAGTCGGCGGCGGAATTTTCCCCTTTCAAACGCTCGCGCAAGTCGGCAAAGGGCGTAATCGCCCGCGCGCGCAATGCATTCAGTTCAGACAGTGCGGCACGCACACGCTCGTCAATGGGCAAACCGTAGCCGTCCGGATGCTCGGTCCAGTCGCGTTCCCACGCGCCGCCACGGATGTTCCATGTCAGCACATAGTTTTCCAGCCGGTCCACCTCGTCGCGCGCCAGGCTGGTCAGTCCGGTTTTGAGACAGCTGAACATCTCCTCATACCGAAAGCCCGCGCGCACCGCCTCGAGCGCGCCCACCACCAGTGCCATCGGCGGCCGGGAAAGCAGATCGGGCTTTTCCGCCAGAAAGACCGGCACATCGTACCGCGCCATTGCCATGGACAAGGCTGCACTGTACGGCTCAATGTCCCGCGCCGCAATCACGAAATCCCGGTAGCGCGCGCCTTCGTCGCGCACCTTGCGACGAATATAGGCCGCTGCGTGCTCGCACTCGTCAAAGGGCGAAGCCGCCGCATATATGCGCACGCCCTCACTCGCCTCTTCCTGCACACCTCGCACCGGCAGCAGGCTTTCCGCTTCCACAGCAGCCAATCCCGCCGGACGGGACAATTTGCTGACGCCCAGTTCGATCCGCTCCACCTGTTGATTATGCCGCTTTGCCATGCGGGTCAGCGTTTTGACCGTCTTGCAGCCGGTCACGAAAATTTCCGGCTGCGACAGATCGCAGGTGACTGCCGCCGACAGCGGCACGCCAGCCGCCAGCATGGCTTCTACAACAGCTAATTCCTGCACGGTAAAGCCAAGGAACCCATCCAGATAGACCTGCGCGCCCGCGAGCACATGGCTTTCGGGCAGTCGATCGCGCAGGTGGGTCAAGCGGTCGCGCGGGTCGGGCAGCGACTGCTCGCAAAGACGCTCATACGCGGTCAGCAGCTGTGCCAAATCGGACAGCTTGGCAGAAAGCGCAGCATCCTCGCTCTCCTGCGCGGCATCAAACAGCATTTCCGGCGAAACCGCGCAGGTCTTACACTCATCCACCAGTTGCAATGTCTCACGCAGCAGCTCCGGTTTGTCTGCCAAACCACCCCAAACGGAAAGACCGCCCTGCACGCGGCGCGCCGCTTCCTGCAACGTCAGCAGCTGTCCCGCAGGAGTCAGCATCTGCTGCGCCAGCCCGCCGACCTCGGCAAAAACGCGGTCGGCCAGACGCGAAAACGTCAGCACCTCGGCTGTGCGCGCGCCATGGTTTTCGGTGGCTTCAGCCAGCCGACGCTCCATCTGATGTGAGTTCAGTTCCGGAACCAGAAGAACCTGTTTCCCCTCACCTTTTCGGCAGGCTTCCGCAATCTCCCGCAGAATCGCCGTTGTTTTGCCGCTTGCCGCACGGCCCGTCCAAATGCGCATGGTACACGCTCCTTTCGCTTCGTCTATCATAGCATGCTCTCACCCTCTTCCGCAACAAAATGAAAAAAAGGAAAATTTATGGTTGACATTTCGCTGTTTTTCGACTATACTATATCTCGTGCTGTGAATGCCTCTGTAGCTCAGTCGGTAGAGCAGGGGACTGAAAATCCCCGTGTCGGTGGTTCGATTCCGCCCGGAGGCACCATAAATATGCGGCTGTAGCTCATCTGGTAGAGCGCCACCTTGCCAAGGTGGAGGTAGCGAGTTCGAGCCTCGTCAGCCGCTCCAAAAAGAAAACGCCTGTCATAGACAGGCGTTTTCTTTTTCCCCATTCTCTTCCGCTTGCTCACACATACACCCTATGGTATACTCTTTTCATACCAAATAGAGAGGTTTTCAACATGCTGCATGAATTTTCCCGCGAAGAACTGCTGCTTGGCGCAGGCGCGCTGCAAAAACTGGCTTCCTCACACGTCGCGGTGTTCGGCATCGGCGGCGTTGGGTCGTTTGCATGTGAGGCTTTGGCCCGCGCCGGTGTCGGAGAACTGACCCTGATCGACAACGACACCGTTTCCCTGACCAACCGCAACCGCCAATTGATCGCACTTGCTTCAACCACCGGACAAGCGAAGGTGGAAGTCATGCGCGCACGCATCGCGGATATCAACCCGCGCTGCACGGTGCACGCGCTGCAACAGTTTTACACCCCGGACAGCACGCTCGACCTATCACAGTTTGACTATGTGATCGACGCAATCGACACGGTCACCGCAAAGCTGCACTTAATCAGCGAGTGTGACCGTCTGGGCGTGCCGCTCATCTGCTCGATGGGCACGGGCAACAAGCTTGACCCGACCCGCTTCGAGGTCGCAGATATTTATAAGACGTCAGTCTGCCCGCTCGCGCGTGTCATCCGTCTCGAGTGTAAAAAGCGCCGCATCCGCCGCCTTAAGGTGGTTTACTCCAAGGAAGAGCCGCGCACGCCCCTGCCTTCGGACGAGCAAAAAGGCACCGCGGGCCGCGCCGTTCCCGGCAGCGTATCTTTTGTGCCGCCGGTTGCCGGCATGATCCTCGCAGGAGAGGTCATCAAAGCATTAACTGCCGACACACAGCCCTGAACATGCACCTTGCTATTTGTCTACTTCCGTGATATGATAAAGCCAGAATTCACAAGAAAAGGTGTTCAAATGGAATATATCACCCACTCGCCCGAGGAAACCGAAGCCTTGGGCGCAGAATATGCCGCGTCGTTACGGCGGGGCGACGTGGTCGCCTTCTCCGGCGATCTCGGCGCAGGCAAAACCGCGTTTACCCGCGGCGTGCTGCGCGGCCTTGGCTATCAGGGACGGGTCACCAGCCCAACCTTTGCCATTGCCAACGAATACGATACGCCCGGCGGTCGTGTGGCGCATTTTGACCTGTACCGCATTCTGGACAGCGAGGCGCTGTTTGAAATCGGCTTTGAGGAATATCTGGACGGCAGCCGCATCGTTTTGATCGAATGGAGCGAAAACGCGGCGGATATCCTGCCGCCGCAATACAAGACTGTTCACATTGCGTATGGTGATGCACCAGATGACCGACGCGTCACCACTGGGGAGGTGTGCGCATGAAAATCCTTGCACTGGAATCCTCCGCCGTCAGCGCCTCAGTCGCGCTGACCGAGGACGAAAAACTGATCGCACAGTCTTTTCAAAACTGCGGCCTAACCCATTCGCGCACTTTGCTGCCGATGGCCGAAAGTCTGCTGCAAAACTGCGGTATCACACTGGACGAAGTCGATGCCATTGCCGTTGCACACGGGCCGGGTTCGTTCACCGGTGTGCGTATCGGTGTAGCGACGGTCAAGGGACTGGCGCTTGGTGCGGACAAGCCGTGCATCGGGGTATCTACGCTCGAAGCGATGGCATACGGTGCGCATGCGCTCCCGGGTCGCCTGTGCTGCGTGATGGACGCGCGCGCAGGACAAGTTTATAATGCACTTTTCACCATCGAAAGTAACCAGCCCAAACGCTTGTGCGAGGACGGTGCTGTCAAACTGACCGACCTTGCCGAAGAAATCGGCGATACAGCGTATTTTCTGGTTGGAGACGGGGCCGAACTATGTTATAATACCCTTAGGGAAAAATGTACCGGCCTGCGTCTCGCACCGCCCGAGCTGCGTTATCCCACCGGCTACGGTGTTGCTGCCGCTGCCCTGCCGTTATTACAGGCAGGTAAAACCTGCTCCCCCCAAGAGCTGGACGCCTTTTACCTGCGCCGTCCGCAGGCCGAACGCGAACGTATGAAACGGCTTTCCGGCGATGCATCGAATCTACATTAAAGGAGAAAAACGACTATGGCTACCGTTCACGAAATGGATCACCCGCTGATCAAGCATAAGCTCAGCCTGATGCGCGATAAAACCACCGGCGTAAAGGAGTTCCGCGAAGCGACCCGCGAAATCGCCATGCTGATGTGCTACGAGGCGACCCGCGACCTGCCGCTCAAGGAAATCACAATTGAAACCCCGCTTGGAGAGGCGCGTGTGCAGGTCATCTCCGGCAAAAAGATTGCACTGGTTCCCATTCTGCGTGCCGGTCTCGGCATGGTGGAAGGCATGCTGGAAATGATTCCGGCTGCCAAGGTCGGCCATATCGGCCTGTACCGTGACCCGGATTCCCTGCAGCCGATCGAATACTACTGCAAGCTGCCGAACGATATTGAGGACCGCGACGTGCTGTTGCTCGACCCAATGCTGGCAACCGGCGGCTCTGCCATCGCCGCTATCGACGGCCTCAAGCGCCGCGGCGTCAAGCACATCAAGCTGATGAACCTGATCGCAGCACCGGAAGGCATTGAAGCCGTTCAGAAATCCCACCCGGATGTAGAGATTTTTGTAGCTGCCATTGACAAAAAGCTCAATGACCACGGCTATATCGTCCCCGGTTTGGGCGATGCCGGCGACCGTATCTTCGGCACCAAGTAAACCAATTCGTATCAAAAACGGTGCGGCGTCACGCTGCACCGTTTTTACAGGAGCAATCTAATGGAATTACAGCATTACGAAATGGAATCCGAGCGTCTGCGTTTTCGCCGCCTGCGGGCGGATGACTTTTCCCTTGTTGCCCCGATTTTACAGGATGCGGAAACTATGTACGCATGGGAGCACGGCTTTTCCTACGAAGAGGTGGTCGACTGGATCGCAGACATGCTGCGCCGCTATCACGAGGATGGATGCGGCTATTTTGCCGGTCTGGATCGGGAAACCGGTGAACTGATTGCATTGGCCGGACCGCTCACAGAACATCTCGACGCGGAGACCACCGCAATCGGACTGGGCTACATTGTGCGCCGCGACCTTTGGGGACAAGGCTACGGAACTGAATGCGCCCGCGCATCCCTTACCTTTGCGTTTGAAAAACTGGATGTGCCGCGCGCACTTGCCTTGATCCGTCCGGATAATATCGCGTCCCTGCATGTTGCAGCAGCCTGCGGCATGAAGCCGGTCGGGCAACTCACCAAGCAGTATCGCGGTAAGGAGCTGCCGCATGTTGTGTGCGCCGTCGAGCGCGCCGCGTTTTTCGCTGAACCCGATGAAGAACCCGGACAGTCGGCCGAAGTCGAAGAAACCGCAAAATAATCCGTTTTCAATCAAAAAACAGCAGCCGATTTAACCCATCGGCTGCTGTTTTATATTTACAGGATTGCACCAGTCCCGTCGTCTGCCTGCTTGCAGATTGAGCGAATCACCACGGTATAGCTGTCCCCGTCCTCAGTAGTCACCGAAACACGGTCTCCCTGCTTTTTTCCCAGCACCGCTTTGCCCAGCGGCGCTTCGCGGCTGATGCGTCCCTGCAGCGGATCGCAGCGCACGGTCGTGACCACCTGTATCGTCTCGGTTTCCTCGTCTTCCTCGAAATATAGTTCCACCTTGTCGAACAAGCCAACCTCGTCTGCTGCGGCTTTATCCTCAATCACGCGCGCCGACTTAATCATACGCTCCAAATATCGGATGCGGCTGCGGTTGCGGTTCTGCGCCTGCTTGGCTGCTTTATACTCGAAATTCTCGCTCAAGTCACCGAATGCCCGCGTGCGCTTGACCTCCTCGATCAGTTCGGGCATCAATTCCAGCTTACGGTGATCGAGCTCCTTCTGCATCATTGCAATATCCTGTGCGGTCAATTCATCATGCATGGGGTATTCCTCCCTTCTTTTGCTTCACAAAACAGGAAAAAAGGCCGCTCTGCAGCAGCCTTTCCGTTCCAGTTTACCTTATCGGTACTGCTCTGCCCATACGGGCGCATTTGCCGCCAGCGAAGCAGGCACATCCAACACACGCTGGTTCGTACTGCCCCGGAAACGCAGTTCCAGATTGCGCTCTGCCTCAATAAACGGCCCATCCACCAACAAATCCAGCTGCCCCAGCAGCTTTTTCACAAACGGATCGGGCAACTCCAGCAGCTGCTCAAACGTATAGCCGGAATATGCCATTAGATGCTTGCCCTTTGCCTTGAGTTCCACTGCTAATTCATACAACGGCTGCGGCTGGCAAAACGGCTCGCCGCCCGAAAAGGTCACACCCTTGACCAAAGGATTGCGGCACATATCGCGCAGCAGCGTATCCAAGTCCATCTCTTTGCCGCCTGCAAAATCGTGTGTCTGCGGATTATGGCAGCCGGGACAATGGTGCGGGCAGCCCTGTGTGAACAGCGTATAGCGGAAGCCGGGGCCGTCCACAATGGACTCCCCGACCGTACCCGCAATGCGTATGGTGCCTTCCATCACGCAGTATGCTCCTCTTCCATCGAGCAGCAGGATACCGTGTGCTTGACGCGGTCATGCTCCTCTGCACGCTTGGCATTGTTAAAACGATCGAGCGTGCCAACCAGATAACCCGTAATGCGGCGGATGCGCTCAAAGCCTACGCCCTCGCCAATCAACTGCTCCTGCATTTCCTTTTTCTCCATGATATAACGCTTCCTTTCTTATTCCTTCACAACTTGCAATGTATTGGGCAGACGGTCGGCTTCTTCGGCGGGATCGCCGTGATAGCCCAGCGTCATACTGTTCAGATGCTTGTACAGTCCCAGCTTTTGCAGCTTGGACAGCGGTACGCCCTCGCCCTCGTGCCGTCCGCAGCGCGGGCAGGTCTCCCCAATGATGCCGGTGTAACCGCAAACCGGGTCGCGGTCGATCGGATGGTTGATCGCACCATAGCCGATGCCGGCTTCCTTCATCGCACGGACAACAGCCTCAAACGCTTCCAGATTCTGCGTCGGGTCACCGTCCAGTTCGATATAGCTGATATGTCCGCCATTGGTCAATTCATGATACGGCGCTTCGCGCATGATTTTGTCAAACGCGGAAATCGGATAGTACACCGGAACGTGGAACGAGTTGGTATAGTAGTCCCGGTCGGTGACACCTTCGATGCGCCCGTATTTTTCCCGGTCGATCTTGACAAAGCGGCCGGACAAGCCTTCCGCCGGGGTCGCAATCAGCGAGAAGTTCAGGCCGTATTTTTCACTCGCCTGATCCATGCGCTCACGCATATGACCGACGATCTCCAGACCAAGGTTCTGCGCTTCTTCGCTTTCGCCGTGATGCTTGCCGATCAGCGCTTTGAGCGTCTCCGCAAGGCCAATAAAGCCCAGCGTCAGCGTACCATGCTTGAGTACATCACCCACCGGATCATCCGGGCCGAGCTTGTCCGAATCAATCCAGACGCCCTCGCCCATCAGGAACGGATAATTGCGCACCTTCTTAGCCGACTGAATACGGAATCGCGCCAACAGCTGGTCAATGACCAGATCGATCTTGCGATCCAGATCCTCAAAGAACCAATCAAGGTCGCCATGGCTGCGAATGGCAATACGCGGCAAATTGATCGAAGTAAACGACAGGTTGCCGCGGCCGTTGACGATTTCACGGGTTGGATCAAAGTGGTTACCGATGACGCGCGTGCGGCATCCCATATAGGCGCATTCGGTTTCCGGGTGACCGGGCTTGTAATACTGCTTGTTGAACGGGGCATCGAGAAACGAGAAGTTCGGGAACATACGCTTGGCCGACACACGGCAGGCCAGCTTGAACAGATCGTAGTTCGGCTCCCCTTCGTTATAGTTGACGCCCTCTTTGACCTTGAAAATGTGAATCGGGAAAATCGGTGTCTCCCCGTTTCCCAAACCGGCCTCGGTTGCGAGCAGCAGCTGCTCGATCACCAGTCGGCCTTCGGGCGAAGTGTCCGTGCCATAATTGAGCGAGGAGAACGGAATCTGCGCACCCGCACGCGAATGCATGGTGTTTAGGTTATGTACCAATGCCTCCATCGCCTGATAAGCGCTCTTGCGCGTCTCCTTATCCGCATATTTGCGGGCAAAGTGCAGACATTTCTCAACCGACTGCTCGTCCAGCGTTTCACCAAGCGCCGCTGCCATCGCCTCGTCATAACCATTGTCGCCGGCAAGGCACGCCCATTTCCCGGTCTCCTGCTCGACACGCTCAGTCAGCGCCTGTGCGTCGACCTCGTTATTTTCATCCGCGCCGAACACCTCAAGCGCTTTGGCTAGATTGCTGCGGAACAGCTTGCGGAAGGTCTTGCGGATGCCGGGCGCCATCGAATAGTCGAAATTCGGCACCGACTGGCCGCCGTGCTGATCGTTCTGGTTGGACTGGATGGCGATACATGCCAGCGCCGCATACGAACGAATGTCATTCGGTTCGCGCAGGAAGCCGTGTCCGGTGGAAAAACCGCCGTCAAACAGCTTGAGCAAGTCAATCTGGCAGCAAGTCGTCGTCAGCGTCAGAAAATCCAAATCGTGAATATGGATATCCCCTTCTCGGTGCGCCGTCGCATGCGCCGGATCGAGGATAAACATTTCGTAAAACTGCTTTGCGCCCTCCGAGCCATACTTGAGCATAGTGCCCATCGCCGTATCGCCGTCAATGTTCGCGTTTTCGCGTTTTACGTCGTTTTCCAGCGAGGACTGAAAGGTCAGATCCTCATACACCTTCATCAGTTTGGTGTTCATTTCGCGCACACGGGTACGCTCGTTTCGATACAGGATATACTTCTTTGCCGTGCGGGCATGTCCGCTTTCGATCAAAACCTTTTCTACTGTATCTTGTATCTGCTCCACCGTAGGGATCTGCTCTCCCACATCGGCTTCGAGCATCTTTTCCACTTGCTCAGCCAGACCGCGCGCCATCTCGAAATCCTGCCCGCCGGAGGCTTGCGCCGCCCGGAAAATCGCATTGGCAATCTTGTCAATCTCAAAGGGGGCCTTTCGTCCGTCGCGTTTGAGAATCTGCTGAATCATAAGTCCGTTTCCCTCTCTCATACAAAAACCGCCTTGCGGCGATCACAAAATTTCGTAGATTGTTCTCAATTTTCGCACCATATCTTGTGCCTGTGCTATATATTTTACCGCTCCCGCAACGGCATGTCAAGGGGAATCAGGCTTTTTGGAAGAATTGTAGTAATCTCAATATTTTTCTTGTTGGTTTCTCTGAAATTTTGTTTTTTTCTACTGTGGACAATGCTTTGTGGATAACAGATTGCCTGTGGAAAAGCCTGTGTCTATCCTGTTGACAGCTGTGGAAAACGTACTATGGCTTATCTTTACCACAATACAAGATATAGTGTGTCAGCTTCCGGCCTCCCGACGCTCCGCGCTGCTGGAAACAAAAAGGCCACAGCATTGCTGCGGCCTTCCTGCTCTACTGTTACCCGCTCAGTCCGCCAAACCGATTGCACTCGACAGCGGAACCGAAAGCACGAGTCCATGACTGCGTGTGTTCATGCCGACCGCTTTCATCAGTGCGCTCATCACTTCCTGCCGCTCCTCACTACGCACAATCAAGAACACGATTTCCTTTTCCGCCTGTATCTCGATGCCAAAAAATCGTTTCACTTCGTCTTCTGCGATGCCGCGCGCAGCAATCACCGTTCCTCCCCGTGCGCCTGCCTTGCGTGCCGCATCCATGGCCACGTTGGTATAGCCCCGCTCCATGACAACAACAACTGCATCTAAACCGCAGGCCCGCTCTGACTTGCTCATGCTCGCCTCCCCCTCACTTTCCACTTCCATTTGCGTCAACAGTCGATGCCACCGCACACCGATCCCGTTGATCGGAACGGTAAAGGCAATTCCCTTGCCTGGATAACGCATTTGCAAACCATGCCCCAACCTATCCAGCAGCAAACGCGCGCGCTCCTGATCGGTCAAACAGAGGACGATTGCCTTTGCTGTTTCACCTATGCCCAGCAAATCCAGCATTTCTGTCTTTGCTGTTCCGTGTGCCATGCAAACCAAATCCACGAGCACATGGGTATCCCGATACAGGCGAAGCACCTTCTCGCTCTGCGGCACATCGACCACAGATACCAGCAGCTCCACCGCACTGCGCGCCGCCATCTGGGGCTGATACTCACTCATGCCGGTCCTCCTCTTCCAAAACGATAATTTCTTCCTCTTCCTCCGCAACGGATTGCACTGTATCATCCATCTTGCGTACTTTCCGCTGGTACCACAAGCCAAGGATCTGTATGGTCAACAGCGGCGTCATTGCAACCATTGCAACAATGCCGAAAGCATCAGTGAGCACATTGCCGCCCAAAGCCTCGCATGCGCCCATTGCAAACGGCAGAAGAAATGTGGATGTCATCGGACCGGACGCAACACCGCCGGAGTCGAACGCAATGCCGGTAAAAATTTTGGGAACGAAAAACGTCAATCCCAGCGCCAACAGATAGCCAGGAATGACCATCCAATAGATAGAAATCCCTGTCAGGACGCGCAGCATGGAAAGCCCAACCGAGCATGCCACGCCAATCGACAGGCTATGCATCATGGCACGCTGTGAAACACCACCGTTGGTGATATTCTCTACCTGACGATTCAGTACATGCACAGCCGGTTCCGCCGTGACCAAAAAATATCCGATCAGCATGCCAAGCGGCACCAAAAGCCAGCTGTGTCCGCTCTGCGCCAATTGCTCTCCCAAAAAGTGACCAACCGGCATAAAGCCAACGTTCACACCGGTCAGAAACAACGAAAGGCCCAAAAAGGTATATCCGAAGCCAATCCCGATTTTTTTCAACTGCATCCGATGAAAGCGCCGAAACACCAACTGGAAAACTGCGCAGAACAGAATGATCGGAAGCAGGGCGGATAAAACCTCCTGCACATACTCTGGCAGATTGTGGGCAAACAGCATTGCCACCTGCTTAGTATCCTCCACCTCCGGCACAGTAACGGCAGTGTAACCCGGATCACCGCCTTTATAAAATATGCCGAGCAGCAGTACGGCTAAAATCGGACCGATGCTACACAGGGCTACCAAACCAAAGCTGTCATCCTGCGCGTCCCGGTCGCCTCGAATGGAGGCAAGGCCAATACCCAACGCCATAATAAACGGCAC
The DNA here is from genome assembly GCF_944380975.1 of uncultured Agathobaculum sp. Lineage (GTDB taxonomy): Bacteria > Bacillota > Clostridia > Oscillospirales > Butyricicoccaceae > Agathobaculum. Next base: position 28,073 of record NZ_CALWJK010000028.1, read on the forward strand.
GGTGATTGGCCCGGTTGTCACTCCTCCGGAATCAAACGCCACCGCGACAAATTCATTGGGCACAAACGCAGATAAAACCAAAACGCCAATGTAAAACAAAATCAGCAAGCTTGCCAATCGAATTTTGAACAGGGTGCGCAGCATTGCCAGTACAAAAAACAGGCCTACACCAACAGCAACCGTCCAAATCAATACCGCATTCGGAATTGACGGAACCTGACCTGCCAAAACCTGCAAATCTGGTTCTGCGATAGTAATCAAGATACCGATAATAAATGTAATGCCAACAATGGAAAGCAGATTTTTGGTGCGCGGCAATTGCGCGCCAATCCCCTCTCCCATCGGTGTCATAGAAACGTCGGTACCGAGCGAGAAGAACGCCATCCCAACGATCAACAACACTGCACCAACCAAATACAACACCAACGTTCCAACAGGCATGGGCGTAATGGTGATACTTAGCAGCAGGACAATTAACGTAATCGGCAAAACAGACGATAACGCCTCAATACTTTTTTCCTTTAAAATCTTGTTCATTGCATTTCCCCTTAAGCTGAAACTAATTTATTATACCATACAAATCGGCCGATTTAGGGAAATACACGGAATCTTAACGAAAAATAAACGCCGGTTCAAAAGAACCGGCGTTCTAATGTGCGCGTCGAGTTATCTTCCCGGGCCGTCGCCAGCCAAGTATTGTCACCGTAAACGAGCTTAACTACTGTGT
>NZ_CALWJK010000029.1 GCF_944380975.1 uncultured Agathobaculum sp.
GTGGCCGGTGCGGTCGGCGGTTCGTCATAATCGACGCCGCCCAGCGGCTCGTTGGATGTATCCGTGCTGCCGGAATCGGTGGAAGTGGACTCGCCGGGGAATACATCGTTGTAAATGTATTCGTGGATATGGTCAGCGGCAACGTCCAGATCATACAGGATGTATTCGCTGGAAGCGCCGTAATAATCCCATTCGCCGTCCAGCGGGACGCGGGTGTGCTCCAGTGTCGGAACACCGTCCTTGACAGCGCCGACGATCAGCGGCGCGATCTCGGTCGGTGAAAGCGAAGTTGTCACATACGGGACAAGCTTTTGCATCAGACCGATCAGATCGCTTGCGCTCATTTCCTGCACCTTGGTAAACATGGCTTCCAGCACGATGCTTTGACGCTCAACGCGCGCCCAATCGTCACCGGTGCCGCCCTTACGGATGCGGCCGTAGCACAGCGCCTGCACACCGTCCAGCGTTTGCAGTCCGGTGTGTTCCACGCCTGTAAATTCCTTGCCCTGTTCGATGCCGTAATCCCGGATAACACGGTTGAGCTCAAGCAGCTCCTCGGTGGTTTCCACATTGATCTCTACGCCGCCCAGCGCGTCGATGATCTCGACCAGCTGTTCGAAATTCACCGCAATGTATTCGGTGATATCTGTGCCGAAATTCTCGTTGATGGTGCGGATGGCAAGACTCGGCCCGCCGAGGAAATAGGCGGCGTTGAGCTTGTCCTCACCATGACCGTCAATCGTGACGAGAGAATCACGCATCAAGCTGATGAGCTTGATTTTGCCGCGCGTATTGTCCACCGTGACGATCATCATGCAATCCGAATGGCTCTGGGTATCGCCCTCGCGGGTGTCCAGACCAAACAGCGCAATGTTGGTGATGTTTTCATCTGCTTTCACACCAGCCGCCAGATCCTGACCAAACAGGGAGCGGTCATAGGTGTAGCCGAAAAACGACCGATAGGCGTATAAGCCAAGGCAGAAAATGATGGACAAAATGACCAGAATGGTCAATACGCGGATCAGCTTGCGCTGGAAGCGTTTGAGAGACATAGAATCAATCCTGTACGAGCTGCGCGAACGACCGCTCGGTCAGCTGATGCACGCGCAGCGTGTTGGTGTAGTTGACGTGGCCGACCGGCATACCGGCAGTGATGGTGATGATATCACCGACGCGCAGGTCTACGGCAGAAATAGCAGCCTGCTCGGACAGGTCATACAGCTCAGTGCCCGAGGTGGGACGCTTGGGAACCATCACCGGGTGAACGCCCCAAGACATGCTCAGGCGATGGAAGGTCTTGCCGTTCGGCGTAGCCGCGATGATCGGTGCGCCGGGGCGGTAGGTCGATACCGCACGTGCGGTCGAGCCGGATTCGGTAAACGCAACGATGCACTTTGCGCCCAGATCGGCGGTGGTGGAGCAGGTCGCGTGCGAGATCGCCAGCGTCTTGAGGTCGCCCGTGACATTCATGTTCTGGAACTCCAGACGGGTTGCACGGCGGCGGTCATAGTGGATGGTCTTTTCCGCATTCTCTGCGATCATGCTCATGGTCTTGACGGTTTCGACCGGATACTTGCCGACCGAGGTCTCGCCGGACAGCATGATAGCGCTGGTGCCGTCGTAAACCGCGTTTGCAACGTCGGAAACCTCTGCGCGGGTCGGGCGCGGGTTCTTGGCCATGCTTTCGAGCATCTGGGTCGCGGTAACAACGCGCTTGCCGCGGGAGATGCAGGTCTTGATGATGTTCTTCTGGATCTCCGGCAGTACTTCAAACGGAACCTCAACGCCGAGGTCGCCGCGGGCAACCATGACGCCGTTGGCCTCGTCGAGAATTTCCTGAATGTTGTTGACGCCTTCCATGTTTTCGATCTTGCAGATGATCTCAACGTCTTCCTTGCCGTGCGCCTTGAGGATTGCCTTGATGTCGCGCACGTCCTGCGCGCAGCGGGTGAAGGAAGCGGCGATAAAGTCGATGCCCTGCTCCAGACCGAACTCGATATCTGCGCGATCCTTGTCGGATACGAACTGCATGTTCAGCTTGATGCCGGGCACATTGATGGACTTGCGGTTAGAAAGCGGGCCGCCGTTGAGCGCGCGGCAGACGATATCCGTGCCGTCCTTGACTTCGATTACCTCAAAGGCAACCAGACCGTCGTCGATCAGGATGCGCGTGCCGGGCTGTACATCTGCCGGCAGACCTTCGTAGGTGATGGAAACGATGGTGTTATCGCCCTCGATGTCGCGGGTGGTCAGGGTAAATTCCTGTCCCTCAACAATTTCGATCTTACCGTCTTTATAGGTCTTGGTACGGATCTCGGGGCCCTTGGTATCCAGCATGATGCCGACCGGCATGCCCAGCGCTTCACGCGCTGCCTTTACCGCATCCATGCGGGCCTTATGCTCTTCGTGGGAGCCGTGGCTGAAATTCATGCGAGCAACATTCATGCCAGCCTTGATCATTTCGGGAAGAACCGCGTCGGTCGCAGGGCCGAGCGTACAAATAATTTTGGTTTTACGCATCGAAACATATTCCTCTCTCGTATCATCACGTTTGTTACTCTGATATTTTTTTAACAGCACCATTTTAGCAGTTTCCAAGCCGTTTTGCAATCGTTGGGCGCACTGCGGTAGGATTTTCATGCTTTTCGACAAAAAAGAGCGCGCGGGCCGCAAACATCTTGTGTTTTATGATATGGTCTTGTATAATAATGAAGTATTCCAGACAGGCCGGGAGATTAAACATGGAAAAACGCCTGTTTTGCGGGATGCAAGATTGGATAAAACTGTATTCGGCGGCATGGCCGCCGTTGAGAAGGAGAAGTGCGCAATGGCAAAGCCGGTTTTGGTGATTATGGCTGCGGGCATGGGCTCGCGTTACGGCGGGCTCAAGCAGATCGACCCGGTCGGCCCAAACGGGCAGATCATTCTGGATTATTCGATTTATGATGCGCATCGGGCGGGTTTTGAGCGGGTTGTGTTCATTATTCGTCCGGAGCTGCACGAGGCGTTCGAGCAGGCGATCGGCGGGAAAGCACGCCGCTTTATGCAGGTGGATTATGCCTATCAGACGCTCGATAAGCTGCCGGAAGGCCTGCATGCGCCCGAGGGACGCGAAAAGCCGCTGGGCACAGCGCATGCGGTGTGGTGTGCCAGCGAACTGACGGCAGGCGCGCCGATCGCGGTCATCAATGCGGACGATTTTTACGGCGCGGATGCGTTCCGGAAAATGTATGATTTTCTGTCGGTCGCGCAGGATGACGAAAAATACCGGTACTGCATGGTCGGTTATCAGGTGGAGAATACCCTGACCGAAAACGGAACGGTGTCGCGCGGCGTGTGTACGGTGGACGAAAACGGTCTGCTGACCGGCATTGTCGAGCGCACCGCGATTTCGCGCACGCCGGACGGTCGGATCGTTTATGCGGCTGACGGTGACGCACCAGCGGGGGAGATCCCGGCGGGTACGCCGGTTTCGCTCAACCTGTGGGGCTTTACGCCGTCGTTCCTCCCGACGCTGGAGCAAGGTCTGCGCCGCTTTTTCGCGGAAAAACTGCCGCAGAACCCGATGAAGGGTGAGTATTATCTGCCGTTTGCAGTCGATGAGCTGATTCAGGCGGGGCGTGCGACCGCGCAGGTGCTGACCACAACCGCGCGCTGGTTCGGTGTCACTTACCGGGAGGATAAGCCGACCGTATGCGCCGCCATTGCGGAGATGACCCGGCAGGGCGAGTACCCGGAAGACCTGTAAGCGGGAGGAATATCGTGGATTTTTCAACCGAATTTATCGGTTTGCGTAACCGGTTGGTGCAGGGATTGAATCCCGCATTCGTCTCTGAACAGAACACAGAGGTCGCGGGTCGCGTCGCGGCGCTGTTCAGCCGGTATGACGTAACCAGTGAGAAAAAACTTCTGGGCATGATGTCGATGGGAATGTCCAGCCATGCACATGAATATCGCCTGTTGTTTGCCGAACCGGAATTGACTACCGAGGCGCTTGCGGGCTGGTGGGAGTATGCCAAGCAGGCGGAACAGTCGCTGGTGCAGCCCAATGCAGCCCACGGATTTTCCATTCTGTCCTTCATTCTGGCAACGCAGCAGGTGGATCGTGACATACAGAAAAAAGTGCGTCGTCTGACCGCGGAGCGGCAGTTTGAAAACGGCAAGCATGGCTGGTCATCCATACACTTTGCGGTGGTCGATATGGAGGCACGCAAGATATATACCAATCGGATGGGTGCATCATTGAAGAATGTTTTGCAGCCGGTTTTGAGAAAAAACACTTGAAATTTTGCATTTATTGTGCTATAATATCATGTACGCAAATAGAGCGTGCCATGCTTTGGCGCGATAAACGGAATGAAAAAATAGTGGAGGAATCGTAATTATGACTACCGCACAAATTGCACTTTCGATCGTAATGATCGTTGCCAGCTTGTTCCTGATCGTTGTGGTTCTGCTGCAGAGCGGCGCACAGCAGGGTCTGGGCGCGATCTCCGGCGGCGCGGAAACCTTCTTCGGCGCAGGTAAGGCCACGGCAGCGGATAAGGTGTTTGCCCGCCTGACTTCGGTTGTGGGCGTTGTGTTCGTGATTGCCGCGCTGGTGCTCAACCTCGTGCACTGATATGCAGACGGTACAGCGCGTGCTGCTGCTCGCATTTGCGGTGTTGGCAGCGCTGACGGTTTTCCAGCAGATGCGGTACGGCATGATCTGCGGCCGTGCGGAAGGCGAGGATAAGCAGGCTGATCCCAAGGCAAAGGCTTGCCGGCAGCGCGCAGTGCTTTGCGCGGTTGGTGCGGCGGCGTGTCTGGTGGTCAATATTGCGATCGGAGCCTTGAGCCGATAATTGCCGCTTCGGGCTGAAAACACACAATGGATAAAAGTGGTGCGCCAAGATGGACGCACCACTTTTTTGTTCCTGTATTTGTAAATTGAATGGTTTTACCGGGAGAAAAGTGTGGCATCGCTTCCTTTTTGCACCGTAATGTGATATAATAATAACAATAGATCGGCTGCTTTGGAACAGCCTGTGAAGAGGTTTTTGGAACATGAGGAATCAGTCAAATGTCTGTCGCGTTCTGGTGGTTGACGGACAGGGCGGCGGCATCGGCAGTCAGTTGGTAAAGCTGCTGCGTGCTTGCCTGCCGGAGCATTGTGAGTTGATCGGCGTCGGCACCAATGTCTTGGCGACCAATGCCATGCTGAAAGCAGGCGCCAGCCATGGCGCAACGGGTGAAAATGCGATTGTGTTCAATGCAGCGCGTGCGGATGTCATTCTGGGGCCGATCGGCGTCGTGATGGCCAACGGCATTCTGGGAGAGGTTTCGCCCCAAATGGCAACCGCGATTTCGGGCGCTGACGCAAAGAAAATATTGATCCCGTCCTCTACGTGCGGCATTTATGTGGCCGGGACGGAGGACTGCCGCATGGAAGAATATCTGCGCCGTGCTGTGCAGGTTGTGATGCAGGTTATCGCGGAATGAGCGGGGAAGATTACAAAGCGCTTCTGCGCGCGCATCGCACGCGGTATCCGCTGATGGAACCGCAGGATTGCGTCAAGCTGCTCTATCAAAGCGTTCTCGGCCCGATGCATTTGGGTGAAGAGGTCGAAGCGCTGGCAGCCGGCATTGCAGAGGAATGGAAAACCGTTCCGGAAACCGTTTCACCGGACGGAGCGGAGCGCATTGGCGGAGGCTTATGCCGGTTTCCGCTGCGGCCCGGTGCATTTTGCCCGGAGGCTGCGCGCTTGCTGGCAGAATTGATGCAGCAGACGGCGCAGCATTGTCATGGAAGCCTGTTGCAGCTGCGTCGGTTGTTGGAGCAGCTCGGCGCCGAAGAGCCTGACCTGCGCCGGTGGATCGCAGAAGCAGCATGGGATGCTGCGTTGCCTGTTCACCACAGCGCGCAGTTCCGCGCAGCGTATCAGCCGCATTACCGGCTGCTGCGGCAGGAATATGCCGGATATTTTTCGCTTTTGCTGCGGATCATGCAGAAAATGCAGGAAAAACGTCTGCTGCTGATCGCCATTGACGGCTGCTGCGGCAGCGGCAAAACACATTTGGCAGCACTTTTGGAAACGCTGTTTCCGTGCCGGGTGTTCCATACCGATCATTACTATCTGCCGATTGCAAGGCGCACGGCGGATTGGCAGCAGCAGCCCGCCGGCAACATGGATTTGGAACGGCTGCAAACAGAGGTCATACAGCCGGCACAGACGGGTGAGACCGTATATCAGCGCATCTTTGACTGTGCCGCGCAGCAATTGGGTCAGCCGCAAGCGGTGGAGCCTGCACCGCTCAGCGTAGTGGAAGGCAGCTATTCCTTGCATCCGCAGCTGGCCGATGCGTATGATCTGTGCGTTTTTCTCACCTGTTCCGAGCAGGAGCAGAAAACACGGCTGCAAACGCGGGAAGGCGCATATTTTGAAATGTTCGAGCGCGTTTGGATTCCGATGGAGCAGCGGTATCATGCACAATGCGATCCGATGTCCTATCATCCGATGGTGATCGACACCAGCTCGTTTTTTGGCGAATCGTTTGATTCGCTTTGCATATAAATTGATTTTCTGCCAAGAAGGCAGTTTGATTCCCCTGACACCTCCTGGAAAAAGCCATGAAGGCGGTACTGTTTCAGAAGAAACAGCTCGGAAAGACTTTTAAAGGAGCGTTTTATCATGCAAAAATCCATTCGTAATCTGGTTTTGGCCGCGTTGTTTCTTGCGCTGGGATTGATCCTTCCGTTTTTCACCGGACAGATCCCGCAGATCGGGAGCATGCTGCTGCCAATGCATATCCCGGTGCTCATCTGCGGCCTGATCTGCGGCTGGCAGTATGGCGCAATCGTTGGCTTCATTCTGCCGCTCTTGCGCTATGTGCTCTTTGGCATGCCGCCGATTTATCCGACTGGCATTGCGATGTCGTTTGAACTGGCAACCTATGGTCTGGTGGTTGGTGCACTCTATGCGCATTCGCGTTGGAAATGCATCTTTGCGCTTTATCGGTCGCTGCTGGTTGCAATGGTGGTTGGCCGCATCGTGTGGGGCGTGGCAGAGGTCATTCTGCTGGGTCTGGGCGGTCAGACATTCACTTGGGAACTGTTCCTGAGCGGCGCGCTATTGACCGCGGTTCCCGGCATCATTCTCCAGTTGGTGCTGATTCCAGCGCTGATGGTTGCATTGGATCGCACCGGCTTGGTTTCATTCTCGAAAAAAACTGCCGTAGATGCAGCATAAGCGCCCGGCAGGATAGGACCGAAAAAACGGCAAAGAAAAACGGCGCTTTCATGAAGAAAGTACCGTTTTTCTTTCCGTACTACGGATGTGGCCGCAGCAGCAGGACGGCGACATCGTTGACGTTGGTGCCGGTTGGTCCGGTGCGGATCAGACCGCCCACGCGGTCGAGCGCGGTATAGGCGTCGTTTTGCTGTAAGACCGCTTCGATCCCAATGCCCTGCGCGAGCAGTGTGTCGCGCGTGCTGCCGTCCACGATGCCGCCCGCGGCATCGGTGGGGCCGTCGGTTCCGTCCGAACCCACAGAGAACAGCACGGCATTGGGAATGCCGGACAGACCGCGTGCCGCAGAGAGCGCCAACTCCTGATTGCGGCCGCCTTTGCCCGTCCCGGTAATATGTACAACGGTTTCACCCCCTGCGATGAAGGCGCAGGGGGCTTGGCAGATGCGCGCCTGATATTGTGCGACAGCGGCCAAAAAGCTGCCGGCTTCACGTGCTTCACAGCTGAGGCTGTCGGTTAAGATAACGGGATCGTAACCCAGTGCGCGGCATTGCGCTGCCGCAGCAGTGCATAATTCGCGTACCGATCCGGTGATATGGGTCTCCACATTGTTCAAGGTATGCGGCAGTGGCTGCTCAAGCAGGGATAGGATCGTCGGGCTGAGGTGCAGCCCGTATTTCTGCACAATGCTGATTGCCTGTTCGGTCGTGGATTGATCGGGATAGGCGGGACCGGAAGCGATCATATCCAGCGGGTCGCCCACGATATCGGACAGGACGATGGAAAAAACCTGCGCCGGTGCGCAGAGCTGGGCAAAGCGTCCGCCCTTGACGGCGGAAATGCGCTTGCGCAGCGTATTGATTTCCACAATGTTTGCGCCGCAGCGCATGAGCTGATCGGTCATGTCGGTCAGTTCGTCCGGTGGGCAAAGCGGCTTTTCAAACAGGGCGGAGCCGCCGCCGGAGATCAGCAGCAGAACGGTATCCTGCTGCCGCAGCGGCTGGACAAGTTCGATTGCCGCTGCGGTGGCGTCGAAGGAATTCTGGTCGGGGATGGGATGTCCAGCCTGCCAAATGACGGTGCGTGGAATGGGACCCATGTCATGCCCGTATTTGGTGATTACGATACCCTCCTCGATGGCGTTGCCGAGCGCATCGCTCGCGGCATGCGCCATTTGCCAAGCCGCTTTTCCGAGCGCGACCATCACGAGCCGGCCCTTCGGCTGTCGGAACGCTTGGAGCGCGCGGCGTACAGCTGCATCCGGTAAAACCGCGTGAAGCGACGCTTGCATGATTTGCACCGCGTCTTTTCTCATATTCATGTTTTCACCCTTTTCTGTTCGGTAAGCGCAGGCAAATTGCAGCGAGCGGGGAACAATCGCGCCTCCGTCCTGCAATGAGCCGGGAAAACCTTGCCAAAATATTGAAAAACTGCTAAGATGGAGTCAGGAGTCCGAATGCTGTCAGGAGGCAAAAAAATGGCCGCGAATAGATCCATTCAGACGATGGGAGATCAAGTATATACTATCCTACGGAAGGATATTTGTGAAGGGCGTTTTGCGCCGGGCGCCCGGTTGCAGGAAATTGAGTTGTCGGAAGCGCTGGGGGTCAGCCGAAGCCCGGTGCGGGAAGCGCTGCGCCGTTTGGTATCGGACGGGTTGCTGTATATCGTGCCCAATAAGGGGACGTATGTCAAGGAGTTCACCTGTCAGGATATTGATGAAATTTTTGATATGCGTGTAATGCTGGAAAGCTACAGCATTTCCAGAAGCCAGAAAAGCATGACCCCGGAGCATAAGCAGCAGCTGCTTGATATCCTGCAGATGTTGGAGAAAACCCATGCCGAGAATAATGTGGAGCAGTATACCCGCGCGGATGAAGAACTGCACGACGCGATCGTGGCATTGGGAGATAACAGCCTGGTGAACTCAACCTATGCGCGTGTGCGTTCGATGAACCAGCAGTTCCGTGTATTCTCTTTGGCGGACCGCACCCGGTTTGATGATTCGCTGGAGGAGCATCGCAAGATCATCCATGCGCTGACACATGGAGAAACAGAGGAAGCGGATCGGATCAACCGCACCCACTTGGAGCTGGCGTGTCAATGCATCAAGGATCAGCTGCAAAAAAACGGAACGGCTTGAGGGACGCACTCGTTGTCTGGAATAGTCAAATGGCTGCCGCAAACGCGGCAGCCATTTTTGATGTTATCCGTCAATGGATGAAGAGCGACAGGATAACGAAGATCACAGAGCCAAAGACCGGAATCAGAATCGAAGCGACCGACCAGGTTTTGAGACTGGTCTTGATATCCATGCCGGAGAAGTTGGTCACAACATGGAAGTACGAATCGTTCAGGTAGCTCGGGCACATAGTGGAAAGGCAGAGCGCCAGAGCTGCCAGATAGGGGTTAACATTCAAGCCAGCCGTCAGCATCGGGGGCGACGATGGCAGAGCCAGTGATCATTGCCGTGGTGCCGGAGCCCTGCGGGAAGCGCATGATCACGCCGATGATGATCGGAATCAGGATGCCCGGAACGCCAGCTGCTACGATCGCGTCGGCCATGATCTTGGCAGCGCCGGTTGCGTTGATGACTGCGCCCAGTGCACCGCCGGCTGCGGTGATGAATACGATCGGGACTGCGTCGCGGCAGGCTTCCTGCATCAGGTTGATGCAGGTTTTCTTGTCAAAGTTGCTGCAAAGCAGGAATGCGCCCATGCACAACGAGATGAACAGCGCCATGACCGGCTGGCCGAGGAATTCGATGATGTCGGCCACAAGCGTGCCGTCCAGCGAGGTGATCTGGCCGACCAGTGTGTTGGCGAAAATCAGAAGGATCGGAACCAGCAGCGTAGCGAAGGATAGGAAAGCGCTCGGCAGCTTTTCAGCCGCCAGCAGCTCGGCAAAGTCCTCGGTCACCAGATCTTCATTGCGCTTGTACTTTTCGTGGATGCGGTCGAGAACCTTGAGCTGTTCGGGCGTGTATTTCGAGCGGTCGATCTCATAGGGGACGATCAGGTTGGGGAATTTGCGGCCGAAGTAGCGGAACAGCGGAACGGAGAAGATAAACAGGGGAATGGAAATGGCAATGCAGCACAGGATATAAATGCCAAGGTCGATGGCAAGCCCGTTTTCCTGAAATGTGCTGACAACGGCCAGCGGGCCGGGGGTTGGCGGAACCATGAAGTGCGTGATGTACAGACCCATGCCGAGGATGCCGCCCAGACCAACCATAGAACGTTTGGTCAGACGAGAGAACTCCTTGGCCAGCGAGGACAGAATGACGAAACCGGAGTCACAAAATACCGGGATGGAAACGATCCAGCCGGTCAGACCCAGCACGACGTCGCAGTTTTTCACGCCGACCAGCTTGAGGAAGGTCAGCGCCATTCGTTTGGCAGCGCCGCTTTTCTCCAGAAAAATACCCATGATACAGCCGAAGTCGATGACAACGCCGATACTGGCCATGGTATTGCCGAAGCCGGTCGTTACCGTGCTGATGCACGCGGTCAGGCTGGTCACATCGCAGAACGGCATGGCCAGCACCGCAATCAGGATGGCCGAAATAATCAACGACGGGAATGGATGTACTTTGGTAAAGATAATCAGCACCATCATGACAATAATGCCGATCCACATGGCTATGACAGGACTAAACATTGTTTTACCCCCTTAGGAACAAACCGAATTCTCATTGGATAGATGCTTGGGCGGCGCGCCGCCCTTGTCTGTTTTTGCAATGGCAGAGACCAGTGCCCTGCCGCAATGCTTCACCTCCCCGGTGCAGCAATGGGGTTGGGTCAGATCACCGGGCCAAGGCAGAAAATATCCATGGAGCCGAAATAGCCCAGCGCTTCATTTTTGGTCATTTGTCCGGAAAGCACGCGCAGCAGCAGATCGAATGCTTCTTCGCCCACTTCTTCGATGGTCTTTTCGCCGGTGATGATCCGGCCAGCGTTCAGATCCATATCGTGCTGCATGCGTTCAAAGGTGTTCGGGTTGCCGCAAATCTTTACGACCGGCATGGACGGGAATCCTTGCGGTGCGCCGCGGCTGGTCGAGAACAGCATCAGCTGCGCACCGGTGGCGGCCATACCGGTCAGAATTTCCGGTTCGCGGCCGGGCGCGTCCTTGATCCACAGACCTTTCTGATCGTCTATGCGGTCGGTGTATTCCAGTACGCCCTGAATGGGACGGTGACCCGACTTGACGATGGCGCCAAGGCTCTTTTCCTCGATGCTGGAAAGACCGCCTGCGATGTTGCCCGGCGTCGGCTGGCCACCGCGCATATCCTCACCGATGGACTTGGCGCGTGCCTCCATGCGGTTGACGATTTCATAAATTTTCTGCCCGACCGGGCCGTTTTCGCCGCCTACCGCACGGCGGGCGAGAATGTGTTCGCCGCCGAGAAATTCGGTCGTTTCACCAAATACCACGGTCGCGCCCAAGTCGACCAGTTTATCCGCCACATAGCCGATCACGCAGTTGGAGGCCATGCCGGAGGTGGTGTCCGACGCGCCGCACTTGATGGCCATAACGACATTGGAAATATCGACGGGTTCGCGCTGCAAGCCGGAGATCTGCTGCACCAGACGCTGTGCAGCGTCGATGCCTGCCTGAATGGCGCGGGAAGTGCCGCCCAATTCCTGAATGCGGATGATCTCGACCGGCTTGCCTGTGGCGCGGATCTCTTCCACCAGACGCTCATGATCCGTACCCTCACAGCCGAGACTGACGATCAGCGCTGCGCCCACATTGGGGCTTTGCCCAAGGTTGGACAGCGTATCCGTGACGCGCTTGAGGTCAAGCGGGAGCTGGCAGCAGCCCTGATGATGAAAATAACCGATGGTTCCCTGCACCTGCCGGCAGATCGCCTGCCCAACATCGTTGGCGCAGATGACGCTTGGGATGACTGCAACCAGATTGCGGGCGCCGAATTTGCCGTTGGCCCGCCGGTAGCCCTGAAAGGTATAGCCCATATGTCGTTCCTCCTCACAAATCGCCGCGGCCGCGCAGCGCGTCCAGATTATGTATATGCACATAATCGCCCTTATGGATGGGCTGGCTGGCAGCGCCGATGCATTCGCCGTACTTCATGATTTTTTCGCCCTTGGCAATGTCGCACAGGGCGATTTTATGGCCATACGGCACGTCGCCATGCACGACGATCTCTTCTGTGTGCCCTTTTTTGTCCCGCACCTCGACCGTGGTGCCGTTCGTGATATCGTTTGCGAACAGGGTCGCCACGTTATCCAGATCATCGACCTTGAGCGCCAGTTTCCGTTCCATCATGTATCCTCCTTACTCCTTGACTGCCAGAACGGCGACACCGTCCGGAATGACGACCACGCGTGCGTCGCTGCCCATCATTTCGTATGCCATTTGCAGCGCTTCGTCGGGCGAGGAGGCCGGGATCATATTGGCCTTGCGCACCAGTTCGTGATCCAGATAGGTGGTCACCAGAATGATCTTGTGCTTTTTCAGGATGCGGGCAAAAATCTGCGCGCACCACTGTTCGGGAATGGTTTCCTTGGGCGGGATCTTGGACAAATAGGCGTCGATCTCGTCCACTGTACCCTTGACGATCAGCTTTTCAAAATGCGTGCCGCCCATGCCATCGCAGCAAGAAGCGCACATGATGATCACGCCGCCGTCACGGCAGCAGGCTTCCGCGGTCGCCACCGCTTTGGGGCTTTGATACAGGTTCTGGTCGAGCGGGTAGCCGCCGTTTGAGGTGATGACGATATCGCCTGTTACGCTCGGGCACTGTGCCAGACTGCGCACAAAAGACACGCCTTCGGCATGCGCCTGCTCCAAGTCGCCGGCAAAGGCCGCAATGGCCTTTTTCTCTGCATTAAGTGCTACATTCAGGATGAACTGTACATTGACCGCGCGTGCCGCGCATACCATATCCTCGTGGATGGGATTATGTTCCAGCACGCCTGTTGTAGAGTAGGGGCTGGAAATGGCCTTATAAGAATGGTTCTCATTGACCGTCGTGGCGTTGCAGATACCGGGCAGGATACTCTTGCGGCCGCTGGAAAAACCGGCGAAAAAGTGCGGTTCGATAAAGCCTTCGGTGATCAGCAGGTCGCAGTGCAGCGCCAATTTGTTGACCCAAAGCTCCGCGCCCGAGGGAAGCGTGCATACCTGCTCAAAATCCTCGTCGACAAAGGCATGATTGACCACAATGTTTTCGTGATCGACAATGTTGTCGCCAAACATCCGGCGCTGTTCCTCCTCGGTGGTGGGGCGATGCAGGCCGGTTGCGATCAGGATCGTGATATCCGCATCCGGATTACCAGCGCGGATTTCTTCCAGCAGAATGGGGAGCGTCAGCTTGCTGGGAACGGCGCGGGTATGGTCGCTGGTAACCAACACGATTTTTTGCTTTCCCTTTGCCAGTTCGCGCAAACGGGGAGTGCCGATCGGGTGTTTCAATGCATGGCGCACCAGCTCCGCTTCGCTCTTACCGGCATCATATTCGTCTGTGCGGGAGTTCAGCACAGCGTGCAGGTTTTTTTCGTCCACATGCAGTTCGAGGGATGACCTGTAATATGGGATGGAAAAGGTTTTCATTTGCTTCACCTGTCCTCATTGGCGATTGCAGACTGAATAATGTATTATGTATACATTATTCAGTCTTGTAAATTCATAATACGCTTGAGGTCGGTTGAAGTCAACGCACCGAATATCTAAAAATGCAAAAAATATTTTGTGAGAAGTGCGAAAAGAATTGGCAAAATGGCGCGGATAAAAGGCGTGCGTCTGTGCAGAAGTAGAAAAAGCGTGTCGCATTGCGACACGCTTTTTCATGGAAAAGAAATGGTGATAACAAGAAAAGAAGTAGAAATACACTGTGATCCAAGTCGGAAATACACCGGCTTTGGGAAGATCACAGCGCATCAATGTTGATGGAGGAAACCTGCGGGATCGCGGACAGCTGCAGCAGCAGATCCGAGGTGGACACATCGCGGCCGTGTACGCCGAGATATAGCTCGAACCGCACGCGGGAGTGCTCGCTGTCGACATCCCGGCTGGAAAAGTTGCTGATGTTGGCCTCCTGCAGATCCAACGTCTGGCAGATGGTGTGGAAGCAATCGCCTTGCTGGCTGCAAAGGAAAGAAATTTCAAAGCGCGGGAATTTGAACAGCCGCAGCGCGAGCATCGCCACCGCAAAGCCGCAGAGCGAGATGATGTACTGTCCTGCGCCCACAGCGAGCCCCAGACAGGCCGAGACCCAGAGCGTGGCGGCGGTTGTCAGACCGCGCACCGAGCGGCCTTCCTTCATGATTGTGCCCGCGCCGAGGAAGCCAATGCCGGAAATGACCTGTGCGCCCAGACGCGCGGGGTCGGAGTTGGCGGTGCCGACGAATTCACCGACCGTCTGGCTGCCCAGCAGCATGACCACGGCTGCGCCGATGGTCACCAGCATATGGGTGCGGACGCCGGCGGGATGGTGTGCGCGGGCGCGCTCCCAGCCGATACCTCCGCCAATACAGAGCGCCAGCAGCAGCTGGAGAACGGTATGGCCCAGCAGGATAAGATGATCCATGCTGTTTACCCCCTTTGGCGGATAAAGAGCGGATTGGTGAAAGCGAGATGCTGACCGGTCATACCGTAGTACGTGCCGATCAGATCGGCACGCAGCCAGCCCGGTGCTGCCGACAGATGCAGACGCTGGTGCGGCTTTACCGGACAAACAGCCAGCACACGGCCGTTTTGCACAAGGCGTACCTCTTGCGGCTGCACCTGACTGCGATCCCAGTCGTTGGGCAGCGTGCTCTCGTCGATGTCCAGCTCGATTTCCATTTCACCCGCAGGCAGTTCGTCACCGATTTCCCACGGCTTGCCGTCCGCGTCTGTGCCGCGCATGGTCAGCAGCGGCCCGGCTGCCAGACAGACATGCCCGGCGCGGATCGCGTCCAGAATGGCGTGCTGTGTCAGTTCGCCGTCGATACCGACATAGGTATGACCATAGGCGAAAGTATCCTCGCGGTGCCAGTCGCGGCCGCTTGTCGCCGTGATGCGGCAGCCGCGATCGAGCAGCTGCTCCCACAGCGCAAACGCGCGCAGGCTTTGGATTTTGCGCGGTGCATCGTCGCGCGACCAAACCTCGAGATAGTCGACAGCAGTCCAGTCCGCCACCTGAAACTCCCAATGATAGCCGGTGTTGACCGGATTGGACAGTGCAAACGGATGCGCGATGCCGACGATGCCGCCGTTCTTGTGAATGGCGGCGATTGACCGGTCGATGTCGGGCGGGCGCACGCCGCGCCAGTCGGTGTAGCCCTGTTCGCCCAGCACCAACATATGGCCGAAATAGGTCGTCCATTCGATACCCGCCACACCGGTCAAGCCTTCGCGCTCAAGCGCAGGATAGAATTCCCGCAGACCGGAGGCGGTATTGTGGTCGGTCAGCGCTATGGCGGCAAAGCCGCGCGCATGAGCGGCTTCCACCAGCCCGGATACGGTGAAATCACCGTCGCTGTGTTCGGTATGGGTGTGTAGTTCAACCGGATACCACTTCATCGTTCAGCCTCCCTTCGACGCGCAGCGTGCCGCAGCACTCCGGCGAAATGATTTCATGCAGATGCAGCATACCCGCCCATGTGCCTTCCAGCCGGGACGGGGGAGTAAAGCCCCGCGAGGCGGTTTCCGTGGTCAGGATGTGTTCCTGTGCGGTGTCCCAACGGTGGGCGTTGCCGATATACTGCCCGTCTTTGTCCAGCGAGATGGTGATGAGATTTTTGACCGGCAGGAATTTATCCGCCTGCATCGGTTGCAGCTCACGCGGATAGCAGTCATAATAGCGTGTCAGCGCTTTTTCCACCTGCGGCCGGCAGATTTCGTCCGCCGTTTCCCGCCCGGGAGAAAAAGTAAAATACAGGCGCACTTCTGCTGCTCCTTCTGGACAGACGAAGGAAAACGGCACGTCATGCTGCGCATCCTGCGGCGTCCAGCGGTAGTTTTGTTCCAAAAGCACCATGGGTCAGACCTCCTTGGCGTAATAGGGGATGCAGCGTGCCGGCTCTTCCGCAACGCAGCACAGCGCGCAGGGGCGCTGACCGTTTTGTAGGCCAAAGCTCTGCGCCAGCAGACCGGTGGTGCATATCTGCACCGGTCGGCTGCGCTCGGTCAGGAACTGCGCTGCCCGTGCCTGCACTTCGTCGCAGGCACTGGTGAACGTGCGCGCTTCGTCTGCGCACATCAGGAACACTTGCGGGTCGCAGGCATCGACCAAACTTTGCGGCATGCCGTCGCGCTGGCCGTGGTGGGTCAGCTTGAGCACCTGCGCGCGCGGAAAATCCGGTGCGGTGCAGCGCTCGTCCCAGCCGCTGCACAGGTCGCCGGTTAAAAGCGCGCGCCAGCCGCCGTATTCCAGACAGCACGCAAGGCTGCATGTGTTTTCGACTTTATCAAACGCACGCATGGCATCACGCTGAGCCGCAAGGTCCTCCATGCGGCAAAATGCTTCGAATTCCGCGCGGCGGGAAGCGATTTGTGCTTCGTCCATGCCGAACAGGCGGATACCGCAGCCCGGCCATAACTCCTCAAAGCTTGTGGTTGCTGCGCGCTCGCGTACCGGAACACTGTGTTCCTCCAGCACTGTGCGCAGACGCTCCCAGTGCTGCAAGCCGGTGGTGAACAGCCTGAGGCTCAGGTCGTCCGGACATGCAGGCAGGGCGGCGGCAATGGCGTGCGCGGCGCTTGCCTGCGGCCAGCAGTTAACCCAGAATGCACCGATCGGGAATTGCTCGGCTGTCTCCACCAAACCGCTCAGATGGTCGTTGTGCAGATGGGTGCAGATCATGCAGTCGATCTGTTGCACTTCCTTTTGATGCAGGAAGTCCGCCAAGCGGATGGTGCCGGGCTGGTCATAGGCCTCGTCGCTGCTGCCCGGACCGCCGTCCATGACCAGACAATGCGCGCCGTCTATGAGGACAATCGCTTCGCCGTAGCCAACGCTTAAAAAGTACAGTTCCATAAAGACTCCTTCGTAAAAACAGACACATGGGCGGTCCGCATGCCGAACCACCCATGTGAGAGCTTGTTTAACGGACCGATGCGGTCTTTTCCTGATTGCGTTCTGCCATAACCAGTGCCACGCGCTCTTCCTCGGTGTGGGTAGAGGGCGGGGTGAGCAGGCTGACGACGATGCAGAAGATGAAGGTAACGATGGTTACCGGGAGCGCCGGACCCTTAAAGACTTCGGTGATCCAAGCGTTGAACGGCTGGTAAACCAGATAGATCACGCCGAATACAATGCCGCTTGCCATGGTGGCAACGCCGCCCTGCCAGATTGCGCGCTTCCAGAAGCGGCCAACCAGCAGCGCTACCGCCATGCCGGGCGTGAACGAACCGATCACGTTGTTGATGTAACTCATGATATCGTTGGCGAAGATGGTCATGCCGAATGCGCCAACCAGCATGATAACTAGGATAATACGGGAATACTTGGGGATATCCTTATCCTCAACCAGCTTTTTGAAAATCAGTGCATAAACGTCGGTCAGGAAGGTGGTAACACCTGCGATGGCATCCGAGTCCGCCGAGGACATGATGGCCGACAGACCGGCGATCAGGCACACAAGGCCGATTACGGGCGGGAATACGGTGGTTGCCATGTAAGCGAAGGTGAAGTCCGGGTTTGCCAGTACGCTTTCCGCGCCGGTGTTGCTGGCAATCGTGAAGCCGGACATGCCGACGATCGCGGGCAGGATCGAGAAGCAACCAACGACTGCCGCTGCGATCAGGATTGCCTTGCGCGCGGTCTGGGGAGATTTTGCCGTGTAGACACGCATGTGTGCGGTCGGGCCTGCCATTGCGCCGTAATAGGAAGCCAGCGCCACGGCCAGAACGCCGAGCGCGCCCTTGGAGCCAACGCCGAACGCGGTCATAGCGCCCGGATTGCCTGCCGCTTCGTATGCCGCGCGGATGTTGTCAAAGCCGCCCGCTGCGGGAATTGCCAGAATCGCGATCGTAACGAAGCCGCCGAACAGAAGCACTGCCTGAATGGCGTCCGTCCATACAACAGCCATGTAGCCGCCGACGAAAACGTAAACGCCGAATGCAAGAACCGTGATGATCTTGGCTGGGATCATGTTCATACCGATCAGGTATGCCAGATAGTTGGCGCCGCCGTTGATGGCGCTGCCGACCCAAACGATCGAAACGATGAAGATGACAACCGACATGAACTGGCGCATGTACGGGCTGCCGTCATAGTAGAATTGCAGCTCTTCGCAGAGCGTGCGGAATTTGTGCTTGCGCACATGCGAAAAACAGAATGCAACCGTTACCAGACCGATCGCATTGGCCAGCGGGTAAACCGCGCCGAGCCAGCCGTCACGGAAGCCGTTTGCCGTTGCGCCGACCGAAGTGCCGGTGCCGACTGCCGTCGCAGCCGCAGTGCAGATCAGCAGCAGGCCGACGTTTCGGCCGCCCATCAGATAATCTTCGCCTTGGGTCGTTCCTTTTTTACTGGTCAGATAGGCAATCAGTATCATCAACCCGATGTATACGAAAAAGCCTATGACAAACAGTACCGCATATTGTCCTGATACCATACGATTTCTCCTTTCCATCCCTCAATAAGTGGTATAGACAACCTATGATCCTTTTATATCATATGCACAGAAAGTTGTAAAGACCTCTTATGGAATTTTGTCGAAACGACGTTTTTGAACTGGTGAAATTATGTAATATGACCAGTGAAATCCCCGTGCTGACAAGGGAAAACTTGCACTTTTGTCAAAACCGTATATAATAGTACATATTAAAATGGCGGCGCGGTCAGAGCGGGCGTGCGCGCGACAGAAGGAGGAACCATATATGCAGCAAAAATCTTCTGCCTTACGCGCAAAAGAGGCTTTTTTGGCATTGTATCAGGCGGGAGAGTTTGCACCGGGCAGCAAGCTTCCGTCCGAAGTGAGCATGGCGGAACGCCTGGGGGTAAGCCGGGAGACATGGCGCAAGGCGCTCAGTCTGCTGCGCAGCGACGGGCTTTTGGTGTCCAAGCATGGCTCGGGTACTTATCTGCTGGAGCGCCCCCGACGCATTGCCAACGACCTGTCCCAGCTGCAAAGCATGAGCAAAATGATTGCGGCAGCAGGCATTCACGAGGAAGAGTCGCATGTGGAATGCTCGGTGGGGCATGCGCCATCGGATGTCAGCCGTTTTTTTGAAACGCCGGCAACCGAGGAGTTTTTTATCCTGCGGCGCATTCGCCATGCGGATTGCGGTATTATTTCGGCCAGTCAGAGCTATCTCCCGCGCAAATATGCACCGGAGCTGCGCGAGCATGTGACCGCGTCCCTGTTTGCCTATTTGGAGCAGGAACACGGAATCCGGATCAGCCGTGCGCTGACCGAGCTGTTTATCCCGTCGCAGGATGATCCACTGCGGGCTGCATTGCAGCTGCCGGAGGGCTGTGATGCGTTTGGATTCCGTCAATATCATTATGATTCACGCGGCAATCCGCTCATTTACTCGCTGGACTATTTGCGCAGCGATCTGTTCCATTTCACCATCATGCGGGTGCGCCCGTAAGCGTGATGTGGTTTGTTTTGCTGCATAAAAAACGCCGCCGCGCGGTCGATTGTGACCGAGCGGCGGCGTTTTCTCTGTCATTTGTAAAGAGTTATCTCTGAAGCTGCTGCTCCAGCAAAGGCTGAACGCCTTCCCATTCGCTCTGGTGCAGACAGCACAGGCTTTCGTGCGGAACCGTGCGCGCGCTGCCGTCCATGCGGCGGGCGGGCAGATTATGCGGTGCGTCATGCGCGGCGGCAAAATCGGAAAGTGCGACAAAAACCATGTCTGCGACCTCGCAGCCGGGCGCAAAGGGCGGGATTCCGTCAATATGAGTGAGAAAGGCGAAGGCCAGCTCGTCGTCAAAACCGCCGTCCTCGCCGCGTGCATATTGCTGGCGGAAGCTGCCTGTTGGAAGCATCTCCTCTGGGCGCAGATTCAGCCCACATTCTTCTCGCGCTTCGCGCAGCATGGCGGTTTGCGGTGTTTCGCCGGGGTCGATGTGTCCAGTGGCGGATAGATCAAAGCCGCCGGGGTACAGCGGGCGGTCAAACTGACGCTGTTGCAGCCATAAGCCGGGGGTACCGTCCCAGATGCCGACCGTCCACAGGTGGCAGACGTGATGAAATAACCCTTGCGCATGCACGACGGCACGCGGGCGCTCTCCGCAGGCTTGTCCGTTCGCATCGTAAACCGTGAGCAATTCGCCACTGTTTTGCGATTCAATCAGCGCCTGCTTCTGCGTGCGGCTGAGCCGTTTGATTTCCGCCTCCCGCCGCATGGCCTCGCTTTGGGTGGGGAACATTTCGCTGTATACCAACATGACCGGACCACGACCGCGGGTATATTTCGCACCTTTGCCGCTGTTATGCGCTGCCAAGCGGGCGGTCAGATCATTGGTCCAGCCGCAGTACAGTGTGCCGTCCGCGCAGCGCAGGATATAGGTATAATTCCTCATTGGTGAGAGCGGATATCCCGCTGGGCGACCACTTTGCAGCCCTTGCTGCGGATCAGGGCGCGCACCTTGTCGTGGCTTTTTTCACTGCTGCCGCTGGCGGAGACGAGCAACACCTCTACCTCCTTGCCGAAGGGCAGCAAATTGACCACAGTGTTGAACGGCGGGGCGGGAAAACCAGCCCAGACCGGCGCCATGAGGACGATGCGCTCGTATTCAGACAGATTGGGATTGTTCTGCAGCGGCACGCTTTTCTGTCGGATGGCGGCAGGGCAGCCGCGCGTGACCGCGGTCAGCGGGTTATATTTTTTTACAGGTACAGCTTCCAGCAGGTCGGCGCCGCGCGCGTTGGCCTCTGCGCGGGCAAAGGACCGTGTTGCGCCGCCCTGAGAGAAATAAACAACGGCGGTTTTCATGCAATGCACTCTCCTTGGTGTCATTTGATGGATCATTCTTATTATACCACAAAAGCGAAAGCAGCGGATGGATGATCCGCTGCTTTTTTGTCTGTTATTCTGCGCTTTCCGTGCTTTGCTCTGCGGCATCGCGTTCAGCTTTTCGTTTTTTATACAGACGGTTGCCGATAAAATAGCCGATCGCGGCGCATACAATGGCGCAAATGGTGGCGTTGGGCGGGTTGAAGCCAGCCAGACCGAGCAGGCCGCAGGCGATATAACCGGCTGCCACACCGAATGCGGTGCAGTGGAAGCCCACGCGCGGCAAGCCAAAGATTCGCACATCGGCGGGGTCGATATCTTCCTCTTCTTCCTCAGTGCTGTCATCCGTTGTTTCGACTGCTTCATCGCTGTTGGTTTCTGCGGGCAGAACCGTTTCTTCCGTTTCCAAAGTTTCCAAAACGGGCTGCTCCGATTCGATCTGTTCGTCAGCCAACGGCTTCTGATTTTCGCTCATAAGGGGGCACATCCTCTCGTTAGGGGAGGGGTTTTACTGGACGTTGCTCTGGCTGGGGATAATGATGGCGGCAATGATATAGGCCAGAATGCCGGTACCGCCGAAGCAGCAGAGAAAAGCCCAGGCAAGGCGAATGAGTGTCGGGTCGAGGCCAAAATATTCAGCAATACCCGCGCATACACCGCACAGCATGCGGTCGGACTCACTGCGGTATAATTTCTTGCCATTCATAGTAAAAACTCCTTTTCATCTATCATACGTTGTTTTTGGGGGTTCGTCAAGGGGGAGACGGCGCTGCCGTCACTCCATGGTATACAGTTCGGCGGTTCCGCCGCCGTTCACGTGAATCTCTAACTCATTGATGGGATTGCTGACGGATTTTCGGTTGTCGTAGCGCGAAACGCCCGTGCTTGGGCCGACCAATTCCTCGTCGTTGAGGGTGGCGGGGCCGTAGTTGCTTTTGGCTTCGATGTGGTAGTTTTGCGCATTGCCGTCCAGATAAGCGTACAATAGACCGTCGCTGACCGACAGATCCAGTTCGCGGGCGGATAGCAGGTCGGCGTCGATCGAGCCGCTTTCTGCATATAAGTCGATTTTTGATGCACGCAGCGGGACGGCAATATCAATCGAAGCATCCAGTCGGGAGGTGATTTCGATGTCATCATAGTTCGAGATACTTTCCGGCAGGATCAGGGTGACCTCGTCGCCGTTGCAGGTGATTTCCAGTTCCCACTTTTCGTGGTCAAACTCATTGGTTACGATGGAAAAATCGCCTTCCAGACCATAGTCCATGCCGCTTTCGATGGTGAAGTTGCTGCCGGTGCCGCTTTTGCAGGTCAGCTCCAGCTCGCGGATGTTGTCCAAAGAAGCTTTGGGCAGGGAAAACGGTGGGAGGGTTCCGGACTCACCCTCCGACCAGTCGGTTTCAAATTCGCTGAGCGCGGCGTCCACCTTTTGGTTGAGCACATCTTCGACGCGGTCGCTGAAATCATCGGCAAACCAGCCGCTGTGCCAGCCGTCATCCGACCACCATGCATGGTAATGCAGGCGGCCGCTGAGGAAATCCGACATGTCGTGCAGACTTTCGGTCACCGGATACAGCACGCCATTATAATAGGAGCCGTACAGCTGCCCGCCTGCGGCCCAGCCGCCCACCATCATACAACAGCCGACCGCCAGCACGGCGCAGCAGGCAAGAACCAGTTTTTTCATTGCGCGTCACCTCCGTTTTTGCGGGTGCGGCCGCGAAGCTTGTCGAATGGCCAGCGAAGAATGGAGACCAAAAGACGAAACAGCGGCGGCACAAACAGGATGCATAGCTTGATCATCAGTAGCGAGACCAGAATACCCAGTGCGAACAGCGCAAGGCCGCAGCCAAGGGTCATCACTGCGCTGGCTGGGATGCTCCACAGGGTGAACGAGAATCCGCACAGGACAACGCCCGCTGCCAGCAGGCCGAGCGGCACAATCACGATGAACGCCAGCGCCACCAGTGCGACAGCCAGCAGTACGCCGAAAACGGTTGCGATCACACCGACCAGCACGCCCGCGAGCGGGATGCCCAACGGGAGGGCGAGCAGCACCAGTACGACCAGCAGCAATGGACTGATCCCACGCCAGCGGCGCTTTTTCGGCTGCGGCGCCGTGTCTTTGGACGAGGGCGGCACGGCTGTCAGTTCCCGATAATCGGCAAGGATCTGCTCGGCGACCTTTTCGGGCGCGCCCAGATCGGCGATCACCTTTTGCTCATTTTCCGGGCCGGCGTCGTCGAAATATTCCTCATAATAGCGCAGGGCACTGGCGCGTTCCTCCTCTGGCAGGGCGGAAAGCGCACGTCGTAGCGCCGCCATGTATTCAGTTCTGTTCATTGGCTATCCCCTCCAAAAAAGATCGCGTCGATGCCGTTCCGGTAGTTTTGCCAGTCGATGCGGTGCTGCCGGAGCTGCGCGCGGCCATGCTCAGTGATTTTGTAGTATCGCCGGTTGCGCCCGGCAAAGGCTTCGTCATAGGTTGTCAGGCAACCGTCCTTTTGCAGGCGGCGCAGTACGGGATACAGCGTTGATTCGGAAATTTCCAGCACTTTTTGTACATCCTGCGTGATACGGTAGCCGTAAGTACTCTCTCGCTCGACCACCGCAAGCACGATGCCGTCGAGCAGGGAGGAGGCGATCGGGTATGACATAGGGTATCACCTCTCTTTTGTGTTTGCAATAATATTATATAGAATATAATATAGCGTGTCAACGGGCATCTAAAAAAATAGTGTGAAGAAATTGTAAATTTTGTAGAAACGATGCGCGGAAAAGCGCGATTTCGCATTGTATTCGCGGGAGAAATGGCGTATAATGTTTTCCGTATGAGTAGAAAGTATTGAATGAGAAGGGGCGAATGAGAAAAATGAAGCTGGCGGTATTGTTCGGCGGTGTTTCGAGTGAGCATGATATCTCGTGCCTGTCCGCCGCGTCCATTCTGCGCAATCTGGACAAGAATAAATATGAGATTTATGCGGTCGGCATCACGCAGGAGGGCAAATGGTTCTATTGCCCGACCTGCGACGCGGACCGCGTGGAAAACGGCTCGTGGGAGCGCATGACGGATAAGGTTCCGGCGGTGCTGTCTCCCGACCGCAGCGTGCACGGCCTGACGCTGTTTACCGAGGACGGCGTGCAGCACATCCGCATGGACTGTGTATTCCCAGTGCTGCATGGCATCGGCGGCGAGGACGGCACGATGCAGGGCCTGCTGGAACTGGCGGGCATCCCGTATGTAGGCTGCGGCGTAGCGGCGAGCGCAAACTCGATGGATAAGTCGATCACCAAGGCCATTGTAGATACGGCAGGCGTGCGGCAGGCAAAATATTACCTCGCCCTGCGCCATGACTTTGAGCGCGGCGCGGAAGGCGTTGTCCGTGCGGCGGCCGACGCGCTCGGCGCGTTCCCAGTGTTTGTCAAGCCTTGCTCGCAGGGCTCGTCGGTGGGCGTTGCCAAGGCGAACAATATGCTCGAGCTGGCCGCCGGTCTGACCGAGGCGTTCAAGCTGGATAGCAAGGTGTTGGTCGAGGAGTTTATCGACGGACATGAGGTCGAGTGCGCGGTGCTCGGCAATCAGAAGCCGGTCGCGTCCACCGTGGGCGAGATCGCGCCGACGCAGGAGTTCTATACGTTTGACGCCAAATATAAGGATGAAAGCTCCAAGCTGTATATTCCGGCGCACATCACCGAGCGCCAGGTCGAGACTGTCCGGCAGAACGCGCTGCGCGTGTATACCGCGCTCGGCTGCCGTGGCCTGTCCCGCGTGGACTTCTTTGTTACCCATAAGGACGGCGAGGTCGTGTTCAATGAGCTGAATTCGATCCCGGGCTTTACCTCGATCAGTATGTACCCCAAGCTGTTTGATTATGAAGGCCTGCGCTATCCCGCCCTGCTGGATCGTTTGATCGAGCTGGCGCTGGAGGAGCATCATGGATAATCGCGCGATCGGCGTGTTTGATTCCGGTCTGGGCGGGCTGACCGCCGTGCGGCGGCTGCACGCGCTTATGCCGGACGAGGATATTATCTATTTCGGTGATACCGGCCGCGTGCCGTATGGTACGCGCGGGCGGGACACGATTATTAAGTACGCGCGGCAGGATGTTGCATTCCTGCGGCAGTTTGACCTGAAAGCCATCATCATTGCCTGCAATACGGTTTCTTCGGTCGCGCTCGATCTGCTCGGCCATGAGAACGATATCCCGATCATCGGCACGGTTGAGCCTGCGTGCCGCCGCGCGATGACGATGACGCAAAACGGCAAGGTAGGCGTGATCGGCACCGCCGCAACCGTGCGGTCGGGCGCATATGAGCGCTATCTGCACCACGCAGACGGCAGCTTGACGCTGTACACCCAGCCCTGCCCGCTGTTTGTGCCGCTGGTTGAAAACGGCCGCGTGCAGCGCGGGGATGTGGTGATCGAAACGGTCGTAGCGGAGTACCTCGCGCCGCTCAAAGAGGCGGGCGTGGATACGCTGATTCTGGGCTGCACGCATTATCCGCTGCTGGAAGGCGTGATCGGGGACTTTATGGGCCCGGATGTGACGTTGATCGACTCGGGCGCGGAGGCGGCAAATCTTGCCTCGACGCAGTTCGACCCAGCCGGCGGCCCGGGCAAGACCCGCTATTTCGTTTCGGACGATCCGGACGGATTTGACCAGCTTGCCGGTCTGTTTTTGCAGGAGCAGATCGACGTGGGCGCGGGCTTGGTCGATATTTCGAGCTATTGACACAGGCATAAACGGAGTGTGTTATGAAAAAGGATGTTTGGCTGTCGATTTCCTCCAAGCAGCAGTTTACCGGCTGCGATGAGGAGAAAATTGATTTGGTAACAGCCGCGACGCTGTACGAGCGCGGCGGCAAATATTACATCGCCTATGAGGAGAGCGAGCTGACCGGGCTGGAGGGCACTATGACCACAGTCAAGCTGGACGGCAAGACGGTCGCGCTCATCCGCACGGGCGCATTCCCTTCGCACATGCTGTTTGCCGAGGACGAGCGGCATGTAGGATTGTATCAGACGCCGATCGGCGCGGAAATGACGGTTTCCACCCACACCTCGCGCGTGCGCAACACCGTGGGGGAAAACGGCGGCGAACTGGTGATTGATTATACGGTGGAGGTGGATCACTCGCTGATGGGCGAGCATCATTTTGAAATGGTGGTATCCACGCAGCCGGTATAGGTTTGAAAAAGAATAACGGAGAGTGAACAGATGAACGCATATGAATTTGCGCGTGCCGAAGCCACCCGCGTGGTTGAGGCGGCTTACCATAAGGCTGTGGCGGCAGGGCAGCTGCCCGAAGGCGACATCCCGCCCGTCGCGGTTGAGACCCCGAAGGACGCATCCAACGGTGACTGGGCTTCCACCTTTGCCATGCAGTGCGCCAAGCCTCTGCGTATGGCGCCCCGCAAGATTGCGGAGGCGGTCGTAAGCAATCTGGAACTGGCGGACAGTTGCTTTGATAAGGTGGAGATCGCCGGTCCGGGCTTTATGAACTTTACCCTCGGACAGAACTGGTACGAAAAAGCGGTGCGCGACGTGTTTGAGCGCGGCTCGGATTATGGCCGCAGCCAGACCAAAACGCCGGAAAAGGTGATGGTCGAGTTCGTGTCCGCCAACCCCACCGGCCCGATGCACATGGGCAACGCGCGCGGCGGCGTGCTGGGCGACTGCCTGTCATCCGTACTCGACTGGTCGGGTAGCGACGTGACGCGCGAATTCTATATCAACGACGCGGGCAATCAGGTCGATAAGTTTGCCCACTCGGTAGAAGGTCGCTATATTCAGGAGATCCGCGGCGAGGACGCGATCGAATTTGATCCCTCGTGGTATCAGGGCGACGACATCAAGGCGCTGGCGCATGATCTTGTCGAGCAGTATGGCGACAGCCTGATGGACAAAACGCCGGAGGAGCGCTTTGCCATCATCGAGGGCTACGGCCTGCCGACCAATATTGCGCGCATGGAGCGCGACCTCAAGCGCTATAAGATCAACTATGACGTTTGGTTCCGCGAGAGTGAGCTGCATGAGAGCGGCTATGTCAAGGAAACCATCGACATGCTGACCGAAAAGGGCGCGACCTATGAGACCGAGGACGGCGCGCTCTGGCTGCGTTCGACTGACTTCGGCTGCGACAAGGACGATGTGCTGCGCCGTGCCAACGGTTTTTACACCTATTTTGCGGCGGATATCGCGTACCACCGCAACAAGTTTGAAAAGCGCGGCTTTGACCGTGTCATCAATATCTGGGGCGCAGACCACCATGGACACGTCAAGCGCTTGCAGTGCGCGCTTGACGCACTGGGTCTGGATGGCTCGCACCGTCTGGAAATTGTGCTCATGCAGCTGGTGCGCATGATGCAGGGCGGCGAGGTTGTCCGCATGTCCAAGCGCACGGGCAAAAGCCTTACCTTAACCGACCTGCTGGACGAAATTCCGGTCGATGCGGCGCGCTTCTTCTTCAATTCCCGCGCGGCGGAGACCCAGATGGAGTTCGACCTTGACCTTGCGGTCAAGCAGGATTCGGACAACCCGCTCTACTATGTACAGTACGCGCACGCGCGCATCTGCTCGGTCATCAAGAACTGCACCGAAGGTGGTGTGCCCATGCCTGACCTGAAAACGGTCGATCTGTCCGTGCTGACGAGCGCGGACGAGCGGCAGCTCGTCAAGACCATCGCGCTGCTGCCGGAGGAGATCGTGCAGGCTGCGACCAGCCGCGATCCGTCGCGCCTGAACAAGTATGCCGTGGCGCTTGCGCAGCAGTTCCACCACTTCTATAATGCCTGCCGCATCAAGTGCGACGACGAAAAACTGTGCGCGGCGCGTCTGGCACTGTGCCTTGCCGCGCGGCAGACGATCGCCAACGCGCTCGGCCTGATCGGCGTGGAGGCACCGGAAACGATGTAAAACTTCGTTCCAACCATATAGGTTGGAACGAGTTTGGGTTCCACCGCGCCGTGGGCGCGGATGAAACCTAGAGGAAGAAAAGTTCCGACACGCGAAACTTTTCTTCCTTCTTGTATCAAAACCCACGTACATGCCGCGGGTTTTGATGAAAATTC
>NZ_CALWJK010000030.1 GCF_944380975.1 uncultured Agathobaculum sp.
CTGTAGCTCAGTAGGTAGAGTGCATCCTTGGTAAGGATGAGGTCACCGGTTCAAATCCGGTCAGCAGCTCCAAAAAAGCCGTTCTTTCTTTGGAAAGGACGGCTTTTTCTTTTGCTATCAGAAAAGATACACAGGCAAAAAGAGATTATCCCTTACAGGTCTTGACATGAATAAAAATTCCTCATATAATTAACGATGTTAACTCTATGAGGAGAATGCGGCATATGGAATGGACAGATATGATGCATTATCAGCAGCAGATGCAAAAAATCATACGTGCGCTGCTGCCGATACGAAAATCTGCGCTGACCGTCAGTGAATGTGAGCTTTTAGCGCATCTCTATTTGCAGCCGGAGCAGAACACGCCTGCTTTGCTCAGTCAAGGCAGCGGGATGAAAAAAGAGGCGGTGAGCCGCTGTCTGAAATCGCTTTATGAAAAGAAATGCATACGGAAGCAGCGCCAGCCGGCAGATGAGCGGAGCTATCAGTTGTTTATTACAGAAATCGGGCTTGCTGAACTCAAGAAGGGGTATGAGAGTATTTTACAGCCCTTCTATGATCTATGGCGCAGCTCGAGTGAGGATTTTGAGGCATTCATGCATTACGCGGATAAGCTTGCCGTACATTTAGAGAAAGGACAGGGGAACAATTCGTGACCATGAAGTTTTACGATGCGCTGCAGATGGACTCTGCAGTGTTGAAGCGAGAGATTGCTGCTTGCGATACAAAACGCGAGAAAACATACTACTGGGTTGCGATGGCAGTGCGATCTGTACTGATAGTGGCTTTTGCCATTGTGTTCATCAGTCTGTTGTCCGGTGTGTTTGGCGCTGACAATACCCCGATGGCAGTGGCCTTATTCTGCATGATGCTGGGCATCCGTTTTGTCAACTTTCAGTATTGCATCGGTGCCTCTCTTGTTACCTTGGCGGCAGTGTTCGCCATTCTGGTGCTGGTTTCGAGCGCGGCAGTGCTGCTTCCGTCAGTTCTGTTGATCCCCCTGCATTTTATCGCATTTTTTGCCCTGCTCTATATGACTACGCAGCGCCCTGAAATGGGTAATGGCGGCTTATACAGCTTTGCTTACATCTATCTGACAGGCAATCCGGTTCTGGGCGAGGCACTCATTCGCCGCGGGCTTATGGCATTGGCGGGCTATTTGATCTGCGGCGCAATCTTGTTTGCCAAGCACAGGAACCAGCATACAACCACGCGTTTTCATCATGTGATGCGAAGGTTTGATCTTTCCACGCAGGTTCATTTATGGCAGCTGCGTATGGCGCTTGGTGTTAGTCTGGTAATGACAGCCGGCCAGGTGTTTGGCGTGGAGCGGTTTATGTGGATGGGATTTGGCTTGTGCATCTCTCCTGTCGGAATATCCGTACTCCGGCAACGCGTCCGTTCGTTCCCGACAGAGGATCATAGGAGCGATTGCAGGCTCATGCGCATTTTTGGTGCTCTATCTGGTAACACCGGAAGCTTTTCATTCGTTCATGGGGCCGCTGGGCGGGCTGTGCCTTGGCTTTTGTACCGATTACCGGTATAAGACGGCAATGAACTGCTTTGGAGCGCTGATGCTTGGCACCGGCATTTACGGGCTGTCGGGGGCAGTACTGCTGCGCATCGCGGATACTATTTTGGGAGCGCTGTTTGGTTTGGCATTTGCAGCACTCTTCCATCGCTTGGCAGGGGCTAGGCTGCTGTCTGCTCCAACAGAGTAGAAAAAACCTCGAGAACATTCGTTCTCGAGGTTTTTGTGTTTAATCGCTGACAAGCGGAGTGGACAGGTAGCGGTCGCCAGTATCCGGCAATAGTGCCACAATGGTTTTGCCCTTATTTTCCGGACGCTGGGACAATGCGACAGCGGCGTGCAGCGCAGCACCGGAGGAGATACCGATAAACAGGCCTTCGCTGTGCGTGAAGGTACGTGCGGTAGAAAAGGCATCCTCTCCTTTGACGCGGATGACCTCATCAAATATGCCGGTATTGAGCACTTCCGGCACAAAGCCCGCGCCGATCCCCTGAATCTTGTGCGGACCGCCCTTGCCGGTGGACAAGACAGGGGATTCATCCGGTTCGACTGCGACGACCTTAATGCTGGGGTTTTGCTCCTTGAGATAAGAACCAACGCCGGTGATGGTGCCGCCGGTGCCGACGCCTGCAACAAAAATGTCAATTTTGCCGTCGGTCTGTGCCCACAGCTCGGGACCGGTTGAGGCATAGTGTGCAGCGGGGTTGGCCGGATTGACAAACTGGCCGGGAATAAAGCTGTTTTTGATTTCGGCAGCCAGTTCATCCGCCTTGGCAATTGCGCCTGACATACCCTTTGCGCCGTCAGTCAGGACCAGTTCTGCGCCATATGCCTTGAGCATGTTGCGACGCTCGACACTCATGGTCTCGGGCATGGTCAGGATGATGCGGTAGCCCTTAGCCGCCGCAACCGCCGCAAGGCCGATGCCGGTATTGCCGCTGGTCGGCTCAATGATGGTCGCGCCCGGCTGGAGCGCGCCGCTTTCCTCGGCCTTAGCAATCATGGCGTTGGCAACACGATCCTTAACCGAGCCTGCCGGATTGAAATATTCGAGTTTGGCGAGGATTTGCGCGTCCGCGCCAACTTTGGAAACGAATTTGTCTGCCGCGTACAGCGGGGTGTTGCCGATCAGCTCGGCAAAGCTATGCTTGATATCTGCCATGGGGCGTACCGCCTTTCTAAATTCCTTAATTCATAGGTGTTTTATATGAATTAAGTATACCGGAGAAGAATGCATTTGTCAAGAGTAAATTGCAACAAAAGAGCGGCCTGCGTTGTCGACAATAGACGCGACATAGCTGCTATAGTGGGAAATGGCTCTGTCAAGTGCACCGCGCTGGCCTTGCTGCAATGCCTGTATCAGTTTTGCATCGTTCATATCGTACCCATCCCCCCTTTTGTTGGTGACTATGACATGGATATTGGTGCTTGCATCCATAGATACGAAGGAATGCATGGTTTGGTTGCGGGAAAGAGAAAAAATCTCCCTTGCGGGAGATTTTTTTCGGTGTGTCAGTGGGCTTATACTTCAATCAGCCCCAGTTGGATTTTCCAGCGCACGACTCGTATCGCGGCATCACGGACAACAGCTTCGCTGATCGTTCCGTCCTGTACAGCCGCCAGCACCGCGTTATACTGTGTGACAAAGTCCGATGAGATCAGCATATCGTTTCCCGCCTGCACGGCGAGTACGGCAGCGTCCGCATCGCCGGTGTAGTCCGTGATCGCCTGCATGACAAGGTCATCGGTCATAACTACGCCGTCAAAACCCAGTTCCTCACGCAGAATTTGATGCACGGCAGGCGAGAGAGAGGCGGGCAGCGTATCATCCATGCAGGAAACAATGTTATGGCAGACGAGAACTGCCTGCGCGCCTGACTCGATACCCGCGGCAAAGGGCAGAAAATCAGATGCGCGGAACTGCTCAAGCGAGCGATCATCCTGCGCAATGCCGGTATGCGTATCGGCGCTGCTGCCGTAGCCGGGGAAGTGCTTGAGCACCATACCCATGCCGTCGGTATTCATCTGCTCGACCACGGTGCGGACATATTCGCTGGTGGCCTGGGCATCCTGCCCGAATGCGCGGTCATAGATAAAGTCGGCGGGATCGGTTGAGACATCGCATACGGGCGCGAGATTGACGTTCACGCCAAGAGAAGCAAGCAGGGCATCCTTTTCCTTGGTGTCGTTTACGATGCGCTCTAAGCCGCCCTCAGCGAAAAGCGCCTGCGGTGACTGGAAACGGCTTTCGCGGAAGCTGGGATAAGCGCTTGCGCGCACGACCGTACCGCCCTCTTCGTCCACGCCGATCAGCATGGGCGTTGCGGCAGCCTGCTGATAGGATGCAATCGTCTCCCGCAGGCTTTCCGGTGTCTGGTTCTCAAAGTCGCGGCCGAACAGGATATAGCCGCCGATATCATATTGCCCGGCAAGCTCTACGGCATTGATATCCGGGCAGCGCGCGAAGAACAGCTGTGCGACCTGCTGTTCCAGTGTAAGTGAATCCGCATATACCTCAGCGGGATCGGGCTGCGGCGGCTCTGGTGTGGGCTCGGGCGCAGTTTGCGCAGTGGCTGCATCTGCATCCGGCTCGTCGCCGCAGGCGGTCAGCCCAAACGGCAGGGTGAATGCGAGCAGCAGACAGAGCAGGCGTTTTTTCATGGTGGGCACCTTCCTTCTTTGGTTTTATTATACAGGAGTATGCGGGTCGTTGCAAAGCATATTGTGTTTGTGGTAAGATAAGGGGACTGAGGGGATGGAAAGGGGAGAGACAGCGATGCAGACCATTGGACGCTTCGCGCCCAGCCCGAGCGGGCGCATGCATCTGGGCAACGTGCTATGCGCGCTGCTGGCGTTTTTGAGCGCACGGCGGCAAAATGGGCAGTTTTTGCTGCGGATAGAGGATTTGGACGCCATGCGTTGCCCGCGCAGCTTCGCTGACCTGATTATGGATGACCTGCGCTGGCTGGGACTGGACTGGGACGGTGAGGTGCCCTACCAGTCCGAACGATCGGACATCTATGCGCAGTATGAGGCAGTGCTGCGCGAAAAGGGGCTGCTGTATCCTTGTTTCTGTTCGCGTGCAGCGCTGCATGCCGCGTCTGCGCCGCATTTGTCGGATGGGCGTGTATTGTACGTCGGTACCTGCCGTAACTTGACAGCCGAACAGGTGGCGGAAAAGCGTAAAATGCGCGCACCAGCCACGCGCGTGCGTGTGCCGGATGAAGTTGTGCGCTTCACCGATGCGGTATGGGGTGACTACGAGGAAAATCTCGCGGAGGAATGCGGGGATTTTATTATCCGACGCTCAGACGGCGTGTTCGCTTATCAGTTGGCAGTCGTGGTGGATGATGCATTGACTGGCGTCAATGAGGTCGTGCGCGGTGCGGATCTGATTTCGAGCACCCCGCGGCAGATTTGGCTGTATCGGTTATTTGGGTTTGAGCCGCCGCATTTTGCCCATATCCCGCTGCTGTGCGACCATGACGGACGCCGTTTGTCCAAGCGGGACGAGGATCTCGACCTCGGTCTGTTGCGTGAACGTTTCACGCCGGCGCAGGTGACCGGTGCATTGGCCTACGCTGCGGGTCTGATCGACCGACCCGAGCCGGTCGCGGCGCGCGAATTGGTTTCTGCCTTTGATTGGGGCAAAATCCCCCGTCATGATTTGTTTTTACCGGATATTTTTCGCTGACAAAGCGCCCAAACGGGCGCTTTTCTTTTTGTCAAATTTGTCCTTGACAATGATTATAACCGGTTGTATTATAGTGATATCAAATTGATATGATTGTGAGGGATAGGATATGAACGAACAACATGTGGAGTATCAGGAAAAAGTGCTGCGCGCACCGAATGGTTTGGGGATTTTGCTGCTCAATATTGTGCTGATGTTGGCTGCGGTGGCAGGTATTGTGTTCAGCGCAATGCAGCTGTCGGCAAACGGCAGCAGCGGCGGCATGGTTGCGCTGCTGGTGGTGTGTATCTTTTATTGGTGTCTGCCGTGCTGGCTGCTGTTCGCAGGTATCAAGGTGCTTGGGCCGAATGAGGCGCTGGTGCTGACACTGTTCGGTACTTACGTCGGTACGCTTAAGGGCGAGGGTATCTTCTTTGTCAACCCGTTCTGCACTTCGGTCAACCCGGCGGCACAGAGCGCGAGCGAGGCAGCACTGACGCACCTTTCCAAGGAAGAAAACCCGTCGAGCGGCAAGATTGTCAGTGCGGCGGCCATGAGCAAAAAGGTGTCACTCAAGACAATGACGCTCAACAACGACAAGCAGAAGATCAACGACCTGCTTGGCAACCCGATCGTCATTGGTATTGCGGTCATCTGGCATATTGAGGATACGGCCAAGGCTGTGTTCGCGGTGGACAATTATCAGGAGTTTTTGTCCATCCAGTCGGATGCAGCACTGCGTAACACCGTGCGCCTGTATCCGTATGACGTATCTGAGGGCGGCGACGAAAAGAGCCTGCGCGGCTCGTCGCAGGAGATCGCGGGCGTGCTGGCTGAGGAGATTCAGAAGCGCGTCGAGTGTGCAGGCCTGAGAATCGAGGAAGCCCGCATCACGACGCTCGCCTACGCGCCCGAGATCGCGGCTGCGATGCTGCAGCGCCAGCAGGCGAGTGCAGTCGTGGACGCACGCAAGATGATCGTCGAGGGTGCGGTCGGCATGGTGGAGATGGCGCTGGACGAACTCAGCCGCAAGCAGGTCGTCGATTTGGACGATGAGCGCAAGGCGCAGATGGTTTCCAACCTGATGGTCGTGCTTTGCGCGGGTAAGGATGCACAGCCTGTTGTCAATTCCGGCTCTATCTATTAAAATAGAAGGTAGGAAGGGAGGGCGGACAATGCTGCTCGATTTTCTGCTCGGGCTGATGGCGGGCGGTGCGGTGACAGGTGCGCAGTCCCGTTGCGTGCCAAAGCCGCTGCGGATCGCGCTGTCGGCACTGATTGTGTTATTTTTGCTGACGCTGGGCGGATTCATGCTGCTCTGTGCGATAGCGATCAACGGCGGCATTGCGGTGCGGTTGATCTGTGGGGGACTCGCTGCATTGTGTTTTGGGTATCTGGTGTTTTTTATCTGTGGCGTATGGCTTAGGATGCGCTGAAGAAGCAAAGGAGGTGCAGCTGTGGCAGACAAGGAAAAAGCAAAAAAGCAGGTGCCGCTGCGGCTGTCGGCCTCGCTCTACAACGAGATCGCCCGCTGGGCAGAGGATGAGTTCCGGTCGGTCAACGGTCAGATCGAGTATCTGCTGACTGAGGCGGTGCGCCGCCGAAAGAAGCAAAGTCCCAAGGAATGAGCTTGTAGCCGGATTGATATTTCCACTTTTGCTTCAGTGTGGTATAATGACGGCAAACCCGCCGCATGCTATCAGTAGCAGCGGAGGCAGAAAGGAGAATATGCCATGAGCAAACGGACAAAAGCGGTTGTGGTGGCAGTCATTGTGATTATTGCGCTGATTGCCGCTGCATGCATTTACGGATATGTTTCCGGACAGAAGACACCGGGTCAAACCGATCAGCCAGGCCAGACGGTCGAGCCGGATACGCCGAACGAACCGGATACGCCGGATGACCAGCAGACTCCGGACGATACCGAGGAGGATCCGGTGCAGCCGGAGAATCCCAACCCGTCGGGCGGGGAATCGGTTGTTGTGTATGTGCCGGATGAGCAGGGCGAAACGCTGACGCCGGTCGGCACAGACGCGGTGGACGATTCGGATCAAGCGCTGGTGGATGCGCTGATCGCGGCAGGCTCGCTTCCCGAAGGGGCGGCAGTGCAGTCCTCGTCGACGGCGGACGGCGTGCTGACACTGGATATGAATGCAGTGTATGGCGATGCGGTTCGTTCGTCGGGTACAACCGGGGAAAGCCTGCTCATCTATTCGCTGGTCAATACCTTTGTGCAGGCGCGTGGTGTCAATAGCGTTTTGATTACCGTGGACGGTGCGCCGCTCGAGAGCGGACATGAGATCTACGATTATCCGCTGGAGGCAACGAGCTGAGAAAATTGAAAAAGGCTTCGGAACGAAAGTTCCGAAGCCTTTTTTATGATGGATAGGATGGCTTAATAGTTTTCGGCCTTGATCTCAAAGTATGCCTGCGGATGTGCGCATACCGGGCAAACTTCAGGAGCCTGCTTGCCGACAACAATGTGGCCGCAGTTGGAGCACTGCCAGATGCAGTCGCCATCGCGGGAGAATACCAGATTGCCCTCTACGTTCGCGAGCAGCTTGCGGTAACGCTCCTCATGCTCCTTCTCAATTGCGCCGACCTTCTCAAAGAGGAATGCGATGTCTTCGAAGCCTTCTTCGTGGGCTTCCTTGGCGAAGGTCGCGTACATGTCGGTCCATTCGTAATTCTCACCGGCTGCTGCCGCCTTGAGGTTCTCAGCCGTGCTGCCAATGCCCTCGAGCAGTTTAAACCAGATCTTTGCATGCTCTTTTTCGTTATTCGCCGTCTCCTCGAAGATCTTGGAGATCTGCACATAGCCGTCCTTCTTGGCCTTGGAGGCGTAGTAGGTATACTTATTGCGCGCCATGGATTCGCCCGCGAATGCGGTCTGGAGGTTTGCTTCCGTCTTGCTTCCCTTCAAATTTGCCATAATCACATACTCCTCACATTTTAGTATTTTTCAGACAGCTATCGCTGTCGGAAATCACGCTTCCTTTGCCCGGCAATCTTGGCAAATGCCTTCGAACAGAATGTCATATCGCTGGACTTCCACGCCGGAGGCGTCTTCTACCTGTTCAATCAGATTGCTGATATGCGGCATATGCACATCAAATACCGCGCCGCATTTTTCGCAGCGCACGTGATAGTGCTCGCTGGTGTTAAAGTCAAACCGGTCCGCGCCGTTCGGCACAGGCACACGGCGAATCTCCCCCTGTAAAGCCAACTGGCTCAGGTTGCGGTAAACGGTGGCCTTGCTGATGGAAGGATGCTCCGCTGCGACGGCAGCATACACGTTGTCCGCAGTGGGATGATTGTGCATTTGCAGAACGGTCTGCAAAACGATTTGACGCTGCACCGTGTTTCTGCTCTGCATGCTGTCACCTACTCCCTAATAGTATAAATTCTTATTTAGAGTATATACCTGATTTGTAGGCTTGTCAAGAAGAAAGAGGAAAATCTTGATGGAATGCATCACAGAACATAGAGAAAAACCATTAAATAGTGACAGATACTGCCTGCAATGACAAACAAATGAAAGATTTCGTGGAAGCCTAACAGAGCAGTCGGATTCGGGCGTTTGGCAATATAGATCATGCCGCCGATCGTATAGAAGATGCCGCCCGCAGCCAGCAGGGAAATGGCAGGCACAGGCATTGACAGCACTGCATCGAAATCCAGTACGATGGCCCAGCCCAATGCCAGATATAGAGCGGTGCCTAAAAAACGCGGGGCATCGATCCAGACCAGTTTAACGGCGATACCGGCTGCGGCAATCGACCAGATGCAGGCGAGGAAAATATAGTTATGCGGCGGGCGCATATAGCAGAGCACAATCGGGGTGTAGCTGCCTGCAATCAGCACATAGATCATACTGTGGTCGAGCTTTTTGAGCCGCCGCAGGGTTTTTTCATCCCGGCAGGAGTAATGGTACACGCTGCTGGCAGAATACAGTCCGATGAGAGAGAGGCAAAAGATGATGACCGATGCTGCCATTTGGCCGTTGGCGGTATCAATGGTCAACATGCGGATCAGCATGGCAAACAGACCGATTCCGCTCAATACCGCCCCGAAAAAGTGTGAATAGCTGGAAAATGGTTCCCGTGCCTTGAGGAAAACACGCGGCATATAGATTCCTCCTTTTTCAAATATAGTTATTATAACTACTTTGTATTTAATATAATACTACATATAATGGAAAATGCAATAGAGGTTCTGTGAATTTATTGTGTCCTCAAGGCAAAAAAATACACCTGCAATTATGCAGGTGTATTTTGTGAAAGCTTATGCGATCACCTGAACGGTTTGGGAAGCTGCGTCCCAATCGACCAGAAAGCCGCACAAATCGCCTAAACTCCGGAGCTTATAGTAGGTATACCCATCTATATTGTAAGCAGCAATCATATGCAGCTGGCCATCTGCGGCGGTGGGCTCAATCAGGGATTGTACTGTACGCCGTTCACTGGACATCGGCTTGTTTTCCGTGCCATTTGGCGTATAGGGAGAAAAGGATTTTAATTCCACTTGCTGCAAGCTATTGTTCCATTGCACATCAAAGCTGCTTGCTGTATCCTTGAGCAGTAATGCTACGTCACGTACGCGCACATAGTTGTTGCCGCCGATATTGTAGGCCGGCAATACGGTCGTGTTACCATTGACTGAGACATTCGCGACCGTCGGGGTAGCGACAGACGTTTGTCGCAGCAGAGAGGCGACCGATTGCTGCATGGTAATCCGATAACGGGGCATTTGGTGCAGCGAAGAGGAGGGATTGGCCTTTCCCGGGTTGGTCAGGGTGCTGACCACAATACCGTTTTCATTCAAAAGTGTCTGCATCCAACTGTCATAAGCGCCGAAAGGATACGAGAAATACAGGACTTTCTCCTGGCCGCTATGTTGTGTGATCAACTGCAGGCTGGTTTGCAGATCGCCGCCGACACGCAGGCGATAGGCGCTTTGCGATTCGCCGGGCAGACGCATGACACCGTTGATGCCGTCTGGGGCGCTGTTGCCGTGGTACTGGGGATTATGCAGGTTATAGGTATGCGAGCCGATTTCTACGATGCCGCTGGAAACCATTTCCTGAATCTCTTCCCAGGTCAGCGAATTGGACGGCGTATCACTGGTACTGGCCAACTGAATGCTATTGGTAACCACAGCAATGGTTGCTTTCATGCCGGTGCTCAGCAGAGTAGGATAGGCATATTCATAATTAGAATGATACCCATCGTCAAAGGTGATCATGATCAGCTTTTCGGGCAACGACTGTTTATTCTGTGTGATGGAAACCAACTCGGATGGTAATAGCGGCGTAAACCCGAATTCCTGCAGGAACTCCATGTCCAGCCGAAACCGGTCCGCTGTGATGGTCATGCTGTTGGTGCGGCTTGGATCGGTTGTTAAATCATGGTACATCAAAATGGGCAAACTGCTGCTCGCCGGCGCGGCACCGGCTGTACCAAATGTGGACAACGTCACCAAGAGAACAACGATAATACTTGCCGAAAACCTTTTGACAAACCCCTTTTTCATAATATCAGCCTATCCTTTCAAAAACAGTATACCATTTTTTTTCAATGTTGTCCACTTTTCCGCCCCTTGCAAGCCGCTATTGGAAGGATTATAATGAGGAGGAAATGAGGTGAATATCATGCCTGATTTTGGCAATATCATTGACCGGGTGTTTTCCGATCAGGATATTATGCCCGCGGATGTGCCGCAGCTTGATTTATATATGGATCAGGTATTGTCGCTGTTCGATCAGCATTTGTCGGCGGATAAGCGCAATCCGTCCGATAAGCTGCTGACCAAAACGATGGTGAACAATTATGTCAAAGAGGGGCTGATGACCCCGGTTCGCGGCAAAAAGTATACCCGGCAGCAAATCATGCAGCTGCTTTGTGTATATCATTTGAAGCAAAATCTGCGGCTGAGTGATGTCAAGGCGCTGACCGGACGCGATGATGTGGACTTTGGAGCGTGCTATGCGCACCTGCTGGAGGATAAAAAGAAGATACGCGAAAGCGTTCCGGCGATGCTGGATGCATTCCTGCCGTATGATTCGGAAGATCCCAACGGGCGGCTGATGCTGTGCCTTGCGCTCAGTGAAATTGCTTCTTATTTGCGTCGTTTATGCGAAGGCGTGGTTGACGCAATTGATGAACAGACCGGAGGAAAAGAATAATGTCCATTGAAAAAGCAAAAAATTGGCTGCGGCAATTTGGAGTCGAGGATCGCGTGCTGGAATTTGATACCTCCTCGGCAACGGTTGAGCTGGCAGCGCAGGCGGTTGGCTGTGCGCCTGCGCGTATCGCCAAAACGCTGTCCTTCCGCATCGGGGACGGTGTGATCCTGATTGTTGCTGCGGGCGATGTCAAAATCGACAATCCCAAATATAAGGCGCGTTTCGGCTGCAAGGCGAAAATGCTTTCCTTTGAAGAGGTCGAACCGGAAATCGGCCATGCCGTCGGTGGAGTGTGTCCCTTTGGCATTAATGAGGGCGTAACAGTCTTTCTGGACGAGTCTCTGCACCGTTTTGAGACAGTGTTTCCCGCCTGTGGCTCTGCCAATTCTGCAATCGAGCTAACGATCCCAGAGCTGGAGAAGTTCTCTGGATATAAAGCTTGGGTAGACGTGTGCAAGGGATGGCGGGAATAACCGTTGCACTGGCGCAGTTTGGCGCTGGCGAGGACAAGCGGGACAATCTGCGTAGAATACAAGATGATGCACAAAAAGCGAAAAATTTTGGCGTATCTATGCTGATTTTACCGGAATATAGCATGTTTTATGCAAAAATGAACAGGCGGTCGAAAAATGTTGGGGCAGCAGAGCCGCTGGATGGCCCATTTGTGTCCGCATTGTCTCAGGTGGCCCGACAGCATGGGCTGTGGATTGCCGCGGGAATGTACGAGCAGACGGATGCTCTGCCATACAATACGATCGTGGTGATGGACGCAGACGGCATGTTGCGCGGCGTGCACCGTAAGCAGCGGCTGTATGATGCCTTTGGTTATCGGGAGTCCGATGAGTGCCGGGCAGGGGAAAATCCCTTTCAGCCTGTGGATACACCGATAGGACGGATGGGGCTGATTACTTGTTATGAACTGCGCTTTCCGGCGCTGGCCGCAGCGCAAAAGCAGGCCGGGGCAGAGGTGCTTCTGGTTCCGGCGGGTTGGACGGCTGGTGCAAATAAGGTGCTGCATTGGCGCACCCTGCTTTGCGCGCGTGCCATTGAAAACAACATGACGGTGTTCGGCGTCGACCAATATATACCAGACTGCTTCATCGGTCACAGTGCTGCTTTTGCGGCGAATGGCCGTATGCTTGGCGCGCTGGAAGAAGGAAACGGTCTGCTGACCATCACAATGGATAAGGAGAATTATGATGCAATTTGACCCTACATTATATGTCATCACTGACAGCACTTATCACACGACTGAGACTTTGCTGCATGCGGTCGATCAGGCTTGTGCAGGTGGCGCAACGCTGATTCAGCTGCGCGAAAAGGATACGGGCGGCCGGGATTATCTGGCGCTCGCGCGGCAAGTCAAGGCGGTCACGGACCGCTGGAACGTGCCGCTGATTATTGACGATCGTGTGGATGTCGCCATTGCCTGCGATGCGGCAGGAGTGCATGTCGGGGCAAGCGATTTGCCGGTTGCGGTATGCCGCAAACTGCTGGGGCCGAATAAGATTGTCGGCGCGACCGCCAAAACTGTGGAGGCTGCGCAGGCAGCCTATGCGGATGGCGCGGATTATCTCGGAACGGGAGCAATTTATCCGACCACCACGCATGTGACGACCAAACTGACGCCGGTTTCCACGCTGGATGAAATATGCCGTGCCGTGCCCATTCCCGTGGTTGCGATTGGAGGACTGAATGCGGACAATATGGACGTATTGGCGAATAGTCCGATTGCGGGCATTGCGGTGGTTTCTGCGGTCATGAAAGCAGAAGATCCGTGTG
The DNA here is from genome assembly GCF_944380975.1 of uncultured Agathobaculum sp. GTDB lineage: Bacteria > Bacillota > Clostridia > Oscillospirales > Butyricicoccaceae > Agathobaculum. The sequence continues at coordinate 13,171 of NZ_CALWJK010000030.1, forward strand.
CAGCGGCGGCACAGATCAAAGAAAAGTTTTTGGCAATGAAACAGCATTGATTTTTGGAAGAAAGAATATAAAAAAAGGCTTCGGAACTGTGTTCCGAAGCCTTTTTTATTGGGAAAAATCAATCCTGAAACAGCGGGGTCGAGAAATAGCGTTCCGCCGTGTCGGGCAGAACGGTAACCACGGTTTTGCCGGGACCAAGCTTTTTGGCAAGCTGGATCGCGGCGGCAACATTGGTGCCGCTCGAAATGCCGCACATCAGCCCCTCCAAACGAGCCAGATCCTTTGCGGTCTGAATGGCCTCGTCATCGGTTACGATGTACAGATGGTCGTAAATTTTAGTGTTCAGGTTTTTCGGGATAACGCCATCGCCAATACCCATTTGCAGATGGGTGCCGATCGAGCCGCCCGACAGGATGGCTGCGTTTTCCGGTTCGACTGCCCAAATCTCCAGCTGGGGATTCTGTGCCTTGAGCACTTCACCGATGCCGCTGATCGTGCCGCCCGTACCGAAACCGGAGCAGAAACCGTCGATCGGGCCGCCGACCTGTTCGAGGATTTCGGTCGCAGTGTGGTGGCGGTGCACCGAGGGATTAGCCGGGTTGTCGAACTGACCAGGAACAAAGACCTTGGGGTCGTTTTTAGCCATTTCGTCTGCAATTCGCTGGCATTCTGCGATACAATCACCAATATTGCCAGCGTCATGTACCAAGATCACTTCGGCGCCGTAGTGCTGCACTAGCTTGCGACGCTCTTCGGAAACCGAGTCCGGCATGATAATTTTCACCTGATAGCCTTTTACGGCACCGCAAAGCGCAAGGCCGATGCCCTGATTGCCGCTGGTAGGCTCGACGATAATGGTGTCTGGTCCGATCAAACCGCGTTGCTCTGCGTCCTCCACCATATTGAGCGCCGTGCGTGTTTTGATGGAGCCGCCAACGTTTAAACCCTCAAATTTGACGAGCACCTCGGCGCAGTCTGCGGGAACCATACGGTTCAAACGTACCATCGGCGTATGGCCGACTGCTTCCAGGATGTTGCTGCATATCATCGAAAAATCTTCCTCTCAAACATGTCTGACATACATTATAGCACAACTTTTTGCATAAGGATAGAACAGATTGACCAAATTGCGTCAATCAACTCTTCTTTTTTTGGAGTTTATGCAGGGAGGAGGTGAAAGGTGATGGAAATTCATTTTCAGCAGGCAAATCCGGGCAATTATCTGTCGGCTTCGCGCGGAAAGAAAGAGATCCGCTATCTCGTCATCCATTTTACGGCAAATGATGGGGATACCGCAAAAAATAATGCCGACTATTTCAAAAATTCCAATATCTCGACCTCGGCGCACTATTTTGTAGACGAAAAAGAGGTCTGGCAATCCGTGCGGGATGCCGATGTTGCCTGGCATTGCGGGACTAAGGGTACTTATTTTCATCCGTATTGCCGCAATAGCAACAGCATTGGCATTGAGCTGTGCAGCCGAATCAAAAATGGAAAATATTATTTTCAGCCGGGGACAGTGGAAAATGCAGTGCAGCTGGTGCGTATGCTGATGAAGAAGTATGGCATCGCGCCCGATTGTGTGGTGCGCCATTATGATGTGACACATAAGAATTGTCCGGCGCCGTTTGTGGAGAACGCAGCGGCGTGGAAAGATTTTAAACGAAGGCTGACAGAGGAGGTGGACGATATGACGGCAGATGAGGTAAAGAATCTGATTGCGCAAAGCAAAACGGTATATAACTCCGTGGCGTCCGTACCCGATTGGGGCCGTGCGACGGTGGAAAAACTGGCGCGCAAAGGTTGGCTCAAAGGAGAGGGCAGTACGACGGGACTCAACCTCCCGGAAGAGGTGCTGCGCGTGCTGGTCATAAATGACCGTGCGGGCATTTATGGAGATTGAGTGATGAAAAACGGCGAAAAAGAGAAGCTGTCAGTCCAGATAGGTGATCTTTTCGATGCCCTTGATGCCCAGTCCCGGCCCGTTGGACACGGTAATATCCTTCTCATTGAACACCGCGCCGCCGCGGATCGGGTCCTCGGTGCACAGCACCGGACCGTCCAGATCGATCTTGGTGATGATCTGCTTGGCACACGCAAGATGGATCGCGGCATTGACACTGATCTTGGCTTCCAGCATACAGCCGAGCATGCACTCAACACCGTAGACCTCGGCTGCGGATGCGATTTTCAGCGCGTTGTACAGGCCGCCTGCTTTCATCAGTTTGATGTTGACCAGATCAGCCGCGCGCATTTGCATGATGGTCAGTGCGTCCGCTGCGTTCTGTACACTTTCGTCCGCCATGACCGGGATGGTGACGTTGTCGGTGACATATTTCAGACCGGTCAAATCGTGCTGCGCGACCGGCTGCTCGACGAATTCGATGTCCAGCCCGGCCTCCTCCATTTTGCTGAGAATGCGCACGGCTTCCTTGGGCTTCCAGCCCTGATTGGCATCAATGCGGATTTTCACGTCCTTGCCAACCTCTGCGCGGATGGCCTGCAGGCGGCGCAGGTCGAGCGGGGCATCCTTGCCGACCTTGCACTTGAGACAGTCATAACCACGGTCGATGGCGTTTCGCGCGTCGCGCGCCATCTCTTCGGGATCGTTGACGCTGATGGTGATATCGGTTACGATCTGGTTGCGGCTGCCGCCGAGCATTTTGTACACCGGAATGTTGTATAGTTGGCCATATAAGTCCCACAGCGCCATATCGACCGCAGCTTTGGCGCTGGTGTTCTTGAGGATGCAGCCCTGCAGGGCGAGCATCAGATTCTCAAAGTCATCTACCTCGCGGCCGAGGATGGTCGGGGCGATATGATCCTGAATGGCGCCGATGATCGCGCCGGCGGTGTCGCCTGTGACCGCACCGGTCGGTGGCGCTTCACCGTAGCCGATCGCGCCGGTATCGGTGTGGATTTCTACAATGACATCCTCGACGGATGAAACCGAGCGCACCGCAGTCTTAAACGGCACGCGCAGCGGGACAGAAATACGGCCCAGCCGGATTTTGGTGATTTTCATCTGTTGTCAACTCCTTGCTGTCAGAGGTGTTCTTATGCTTTTGCCAATTCACACATCGCTGCGGCTAGGATTTCTGCATTTTGCAGCAGCCGCTCCACTTCCATATATTCATCTGGCTTGTGTTCGCGGATCTCGTCGCCCGGGAAAACCGGGCCGAATGCAACCAGATTCGGAATGGACTTGGCATAAGTGCCGCCACCAATCGACTTGAGCACCGCCTTTTCGCCGGTCTGCTCCTCATAAACCTTGGACAGCTTGCGAATAAGTTCGCTTTCGGGCGGCATATAGATGGCCGCTTTGTGCTTCATCTTGGTTTCATAGAAACCACCGAGCGAGAACGCGCGTTCCAGACGCGGATGCGCCATATCATAGGTTTTGGTGACCGGATAGCGCACGGATAGGGTGAGCGAAAGCGTGTCCTCTGCAAAGGCCGCAACGCCGAGGTTAACCGTGAGTTCGCCTGAAAGGTCGTCGCGCATGGCAAGTCCCAGTGATTCACCGCGGGTTTCTAATCCGATGCGGTCTGCAAGGAACGCCATGCAGTCGGCAAGGTCGCCTTCCAGTGGGAGCTGCGACAGCGCAAGAGCCAGACGGCCGATCGCGTTTTCGCCCTGCTCAGGGGTTGAGCCGTGGGCTGACACGCCCGCCGCCTCGACGCGTATGCCGCCGTCGATGGGCGTGACGGTGACCTTATCCAGCGCAATCTTGCTTGCGGCATCGGCTGGACAGATAAGCTCCGCTACCGCGTAGGCAGGGGAGACGTTGCCGGCGGTGCCTCCCTCAAAGCGTGTCAGGCGGTAATCGCCGATTTGGTTCAGCTTGCGGGCGTATACGCAGTTCATGATGCCCTTTTCCCCATTGATGATCGGATATTCCCCATCTGGTGTGAAGCCCATGACGGGAACCTCACCGCCGTGCTCAAGATACCACACCATATCCTGACAACCGGTTTCCTCGTTTGTGCCGAAAATGATGCGGATGCGGCGGGAGGGGACAAAGCCTGCGTCCTTGAGTGCAGCCAGCGCGTACAGCGCTGCAACGGTTGGACCCTTGTCGTCCATCGTGCCGCGGCCATAGATGCGGCCTTCTTTGATTTCACCCGAGAATGGTTCCGCGGCCTGCCAGCCGTCGCCCGCGGGGACTACATCCAGATGGCCAAGCACAGCAATCATTTCCTCGCCCTCGCCGTATTCGCACCAGCCGACGCGGTTGTCCATACTGACCGTGCGGAAACCGAGTTTTTCACATAGCGCAAGCGTTTCGTGCAGGCAGTGAGCCACTTCGCGCCCATAGGGTGCATCCGGCGCGGGTTCGCCCTCGACGCTCGGGATTTGAATGAGCGCGGTCAGATCGGCCAGCAGCTCGTCCGCATGCGCGCGGATATATGGTTTGAAATTCATAGCAATCCTCCTTAACGGGTCCTAAACATTATCCTATCATATTGTACAGGATGACAAGATGTTTTGCAAACTGTTCTGTGCAAATTGCTTGCAAGACCTTGAAAAAAGATCGGTTTTCTTGTATGCTGAAAAAACAATCCGATGTTGCGGCGAACGGGAAGCTGTCTGCATGGGAAAAGAGACTGGAAAAGTGAGGGATGAAAACAAATGATTACCAACGGCTTTACCTATATTGCGGTGCTGGTCTTTCTGGCAGCCGTGCTGGTAGGCGCGGAGAAGCTGACCAAATGGAAGTTTTTCAAGTTTGTGCCGCCGGTGGTGCTGCTGTACCTGCTGACTATGCTGCTGTGCACCGTAGGCGCATGGGATATGGAGGCTACCAAGGGGGCATACAGTGCGCTGAAAAACAACATTTTGTACGCGATGCTGTGCTTGATGCTGCTGCGCTGTGACATTCGCAAGGTGCTTAAGCTTGGCCCGCGTATGCTGGGCGGCTTTTTTGCAGCTAGCATTTCGATTTCGATCGGCTTTATCGCCACCTATGCGATCATGAACGGTATGCTGGGTTCGGAGGCGTGGAAGGCGCTCGGTGCACTGTGCGGCAGCTGGATGGGCGGTTCGGGCAACATGGTTGCAGTACAGGCTGCACTGCATATTTCGGAAGCGGATATGGGGTATGCGCTGGTCATTGACTCGATCGACTATTCGGTGTGGGTCATGTTCCTGCTCTGGGCGATCACGTTTGCGCCGCAGTTCAATAAGTGGACCAAGGCATCTACCACAACGCTTGACGAGGTCTGCGCCCGTCTGGAGCAAGAGCAAAAGGAAGAGGACAAGCACATGAACTTCCCTGGCCTGCTGTTCCTGATCGGCGGTGCCTTGTTGGTTTCCGCGCTGTCGCAGAATGCAGGCAATGCAATTTTTGAATGGACGAAAACACTGATCGGCGGAAATACCCCGTGGATCGACTCCGCTACATGGACGGTGCTGGTTGTCACGATTATTGCACTGGTTGCGGCGGTTACTCCGATCGGCAAGATCGCGGGCGCGGCGGAGTTGTCCAACGTCATGTTGTATATCGTCATTGCACTGCTTGCGTCCCGTGCAAGCCTGTTGGAAATGACCGATGCTCCCGTATGGATCATTTCGGGCTTTATGATTCTGGCGATCCACGGCATCATTCTGGTCGTCATTGCAAAGATTTTCAAGCTGGATATGTTCACCTGCGGCGTTGCGTCGCTGGCGAATATCGGCGGTACGGCTTCCGCGCCGGTGCTCGCCGCGTCCTACTCTGGTGCGCTGGTACCGGTCGGCGTACTGATGGCGCTGATGGGCTACATCATCGGTACCGGCGGCGGTATCCTGACGGCAAATATCATGCGGTTATTTGCCTGAGCCTGCTTCCAAGCATCAAACGGCTGTCCCCTGTGGGACGGCCGTTTTTTCGTATTTTGATGGATTTGTTGTTTTAACAACAGACGAAAACAGCAAGGCAGGGTATACTGGGGACAATGATCCATTCCAAAACGGAGGTATATCACTATGATGCGCAAAATCATTGAAATTAACGAAGAAAAGTGCAACGGTTGTGGTCTGTGTGCCAGCGCATGCCATGAGGGAGCAATCGGCATGGTGGACGGCAAAGCCAAGCTTCTGCGGGACGATTACTGCGATGGGCTGGGCAACTGCCTGCCGGTTTGCCCGACTGGAGCAATCACCTTTGTCGAGCGGGAGGCCGCGCCATACGACGAGGCGGCGGTGCAGGCCAATATGCGTGCCAAGCAGCAGGCACAGCAGCCGCTGGCCTGTGGTTGTCCGGGCAGTCAGGCGCGGGCAATTGCGCGCGCCACGGCGGCGGCGCCGGCTACAGCAGCGCCTGTATCGTCCGAACTGCGTCAATGGCCGGTGCAGATCAAGCTGGTTCCGGTGAATGCGCCGTACTTTGACGGGGCGCATTTGCTGGTCGCGGCGGATTGCACGGCGTATGCATATGCAAATTTTCATCAGGACTTTATCCGAAATAAGATTACTCTCATTGGCTGTCCCAAGCTGGATGAGGGCGATTACAGCGAGAAGCTGACCGAGATCATCCGCTTGAACAATATCAAAAGCGTTACGGTCGTGCGCATGGAGGTACCGTGCTGCGGCGGCATCGAGCATGCCGTGCGCACTGCCTTACAGGCAAGCGGTAAGTTCCTGCCGTGGCAGGTAGTCGTTGTTTCGACGGATGGGCGCATCCTCGAGCAGTGAACCGGTAGGCAAACCCCTCCGTTTGTGGTACAATGGGTAACACAAACGGAGGGGTTATGTATGAATACACTGGATGTGGTGCATGATTTTCTGCGGCGACAGGTGAAACCGGGCGCGTTTTGCATTGACGCGACTGCGGGCAAGGGACGTGATACTGCGCTGCTGTGCCGTCTGGCAGGGGCAGAGGGCCGCGTGCTGGCGTTTGACGTGCAGCAGGAGGCAATCGCACAGACGCGCGCGCTGCTGTCGGCGGAGGGCCTGACCGCCGAGGTCGTGCTGGATAGCCATGCCAATATGGCGAAGTATGCGGCGCCGGAGAGCGTCGACTGCATCGTATTCAACTTTGGCCGGCTGCCGGGCGGCGACCCGAAAATCTTTACCACCGCGGCATCCTCGCTTCCAGCCATTGATGCGGGACTGGGTCTGCTGCGTTCGGGCGGCGTGATGGTGCTTGCGCTTTATTACGGCAAGGAAAACGGATATGACGAGAAAAATGCGATTTTAGAGCGCTTAAAGTCGTTAAATGACCGAGCGTTCACTGTTCTGGCCTGCGACTGGCTCAATCGCAAGCACGATCCGCCGCTGCCGATTTTTATCTGGAAAGACTAGTCCGGATATGCTATAATCGGCAGGTAAGGAGGGATGCATCATGCCTTGGTGTCCCAAGTGTAAAGCAGAATACCGGGAGGGGTTCACAGAGTGCAGCACCTGCAAGGTGCCGCTGGTGGATACGCTGCCCGAAGAAAATGAAGTCCTGGAACAGGAGAAGTTTGTTCTGCCGGATGGGATGGAAAAGCCAATCGCGGTTTACACGGCGAGCAATCGACTGGAGGCAGAAACAATCTGCGATTTGCTGCGTGAGCATGATATTGCTGTGTTGGATCGTCCCGCAGCCTTTCGACAGATTCAGGCCTACTCTGGTGCGGATGCGCGCTTTGGAGTGGAAATCATGGTAGATGCCAGCCAGACGGCGCAGGCGCGGGCTTTGATCGAGGAAATGAAGCACGATCTGGAGAAGCAGCCGGTGGATGAGGATGAGTTGGCGCGGCTGGCGGAAGAGCAAGCAATAGAAACGCCCGAGCAGCCGATGGAGGACAATGTTTCCTTTAAGCTGCTGCCTGTTGTGATCGGTGTGATCGTGGTTGCGCTGGCGCTGCTGTATTTCGTGGCGAATTAAAGGAGGAGAAGTATATGCCTTGGTGTCCCAAGTGTGGGGCAGAATTCCGCAAAGGCTTTACTGCCTGTAATACCTGTCATGTCAAGCTGATTGGGCATAAGCCGGACGGTACGGAGACGATCGAAGAGATCGCGCCGCCGCCCGAGGGATGGGAGCGGGAAAGTCCGAAGAAACAACGTGTTCTGCGTATTTTGCATGCCCTGACCATGGTGCTGCTGGCACTGGCGGCTGCGTTGCTGCTGCAAAACCTGTAAACAGATGAAAAAAGCGTGTACTCAATCGAGTACACGCTTTTTATTGCTATTCCTTACAGGATGTCATCGAACAGGCCGGTCATATCCAGCGTTGCAAAATAATCCTTGGGGGTTTCCGCACGGCGGATCAGCTCAACCGATCCATCCTCGCGCAGCAGCAGTTCTGCCGAACGCAGCTTGCCGTTGTAGTTGTAGCCCATCGAGAAGCCATGCGCGCCTGTATCGTGGATATAAACGTAATCACCGATATCGATGCGGGGGAGGTTGCGGTCGATGGCGAACTTATCGTTGTTCTCGCACAGGCCGCCGGTCACGTCATAGGTACGGTCGTGCAGGGCGTCTTCCTTGCCGAGCACGGTGATGTGATGATATGCACCGTACATCGCCGGACGCATCAGGTTCGCCGCGCATGCGTCCAGACCGGCGTATTCCTTGTAGGTATGCTTGTGGTGGATGCACTTAGCAACCAGCGCACCATACGGCCCGAGGATAAAACGGCCCATTTCGGTGTAGATTGCGATATCGTCCATGCCTGCGGGCGTCAGAACTTCCTCATATGCACGGCGAACGCCCTCGCCGATGGCCATGATGTCGTTCGGCTCCTGCCACGGCTTATAGGGGATGCCTACGCCGCCGGACAGGTTGATAAACGCGATGTGCACGCCGGTTTCCTTCTGCACCTCGACTGCCAGCTTGAACAGAATGCGGGCAAGGGCAGGATAATACTCATTGGCTACCGTGTTAGACGCGAGGAAGGCGTGGATGCCGAAGTGCTTGACGCCCTTGGCCTTCATATACTTGAACGCTTCGATCAGCTGTTCGCGGGTCATGCCATACTTGGCTTCCTGCGGGGTGTCCATGATCTCGTTTTCCAGCACGAAGTCGCCGCCCGGGTTGAAACGGCAGGACATGGTTTCCTTCCATTCGCCAACCTTGTCATAGTAGTCAAGGTGGGTGATATCGTCAAAGTTGACGATCGCATCCAGATCGCTGGCCAGCTTGAAATCCTCATTCGGCGTGACGTTCGAGGAGAACATGATGTCGTGGCCGGTGATGCCGCATGCTTTGCTCAGAAGCAGCTCGGTGTAGCTCGAGCAGTCGCAGCCAAAGCCTTCCTCGTGCAGCAGCTGCACCAGACGGGGATTGGGCGTTGCCTTGACCGCAAAGTACTCCTTAAAGCCCGGATTCCACGCGAATGCCGCCTTGACCTTGCGTGCGTTTTCGCGGATAGCTTTCTCATCATAGATGTGGAACGGGGTGGGATAGGTCTTTGTGATTTCCTGTACCTGTTCGAGTGTCAAAAAGGGTTTCTTTTCCATTGGTTTTGTTCGCCTTTCCTTTTAGGGTTTATTCATCGGATTGTTTGCCGAGGATGCGCTCAAAACGGCGGCGCATGTCGTCCTCGATACGCTGGGTTTCAATTTGGTCGATTTCCGCAATGCGGCCGTCCCGTACGATGACGACCATGCCTTCGCCCAACATCGGAGGAGCGTCGGCACGGGGGAAATTGACCATCTTTCCACCGATTTCAACAACCACATCATCGCCTTCAAAGCGATCGACAATACCGGTCTGTTTCATGCAGCATTCTCCTTGCTTGATGACGGTGGGTGTAGCGGGAAAATGACGGTGCCGCATTCCGCAGTGATGCGGACATCGCTTACTCCCGCAAGGGACAGATTTTGCAGCGTTTGCGGGTCGGGGTGGCCGTAGTCGTTGTCTACGCCGCAGGAGATGACGGCAACGGATGGTTGAATGGTTTGCAGAAAGGACAGGGAAGAGGACGTTGCGCCGCCGTGATGCCCTACCTTGAGCACATCGCAGCGCAAGGATGGGTAATGTGCAAGGAGTGATTGTTCGGCGGCGGATTCTGCGTCGCCCATCAACAGCACTTTCTGCTCATCGGCCTGAAACAGTGTGATGAGCGAACGGTCGTTCAGGTTGCCGTCCGGCACATCGTCTGCGGGGCCGAGAAAGGTGAGCGTAGCGCCGGAGTCAAACGCCAGCGTGTCGCCCGGGGCGGGAATAGTCGGCTGGATGCCCTGCGCTTGCAGCGCATCCAGCAGGTCGGAAAAAGAAGTGGTATTCTGCGTTTCCGGCCCCATATAAAAATGTTCGACCGGAAACGTGTCAAGCACCTGCGCCATGCCGCCGATGTGGTCGGCATGGGGATGCGTCGCCACGGCAGCATAGAGCCGCGTAACGCCGAGGTCCTCCAGATAGCGCACAACCGCCGCGCCGCTTTCTGCAGTGCCGGCATCAATCAGAACGGCCTGCCCGCCTGAAAGCAGCAGCGCCGAATCGCCTTGACCAACGTCGATAAAATGCACGGCAGTTTCATCGGTCAGTGTTTGCTGCGGGAGAAAGCGATCAGCAAATTGCAGGATACCGCCCAGAACGAATGCAACGGCGGCAGCACACCACAGGAACAGCCGGAGCCTGCGTTTCATTTATTCTTCGCAGGTGCGGTAGGAGTCGAACTGATCGGTGACTTCCTTGGACGGAGCGGGGGTCAGCAGGCTGACCACAATAATGGCGATCAGACCGCAGACAAAGCCGGGCACGATTTCATACAGTTCGAAGATGCCACCGGACAGCTGCGCCCAAACAAGGTCGACCACGCCGCCGACAATGATGCCGGCATATGCGCCGTATTTGTTGGTGCGGCGCCAGAACAGCGAGCAGAGCACGAGCGGACCAAAGGCGGAGCCGAAGCCGGCCCATGCATATTCCACCAGACCGAGCACGGTGCTGTTCTGGTTGGTGGCGATGAAAACGGCGATCAGCGCAACGACGATGACACAGATGCGGGAGACCCACATCAGTTCGGACGGCGAAGCGTTCGGACGGATCTTGTTGTGGTAAAAGTCCTCGGTGATGGCGGAAGCCGTGACCAGCAGCTGACTGTCGGCCGTGGACATAATGGCAGCCAGAATTGCAGACAGGAAAATACCTGCGATAAACACCGGGAAGATATGGCTTACCATGTTGATGTAAATGGTTTCTTCGTTACCGGCGGTGACCAGCAGGCCGTCGCCCAGGAACATGCGGCCGGAAACGCCGATCAGCACGGCGGCGGTCAGCGAGATCAGCACCCAAGTGGTGGCGATGCGGCGGGATTTCTTGATCGCACTGGGCGAGGAGATGCCCATAAAGCGAACCAGAATATGCGGCTGGCCGAAGTAGCCAAGCCCCCATGCGAGCAGCGAAACGATGCCGAGCACGGTATAGGGGGTGTTGGTTTCGCCGTCAACAAACATGTTCAGGAAGTTCGGGTTAAAAGCCTCCACCTGTGCAAAAAAGTCGGACGGGCCACCGAGCGAATTGATGGCAATCGTGGGGACTGCAACCACGCAGAAGAACATCAGCAGGCCTTGGAAAAAGTCGGTCCAGCAAACAGCAAAGAAGCCGCCTGCGAAGGTATAGGAAATTACGACAACTGCGCCCACCAGCAACGATACCAGATACGGGATACCGAACACGGAGGAGAACAGCTTGGCACAGGAAACGAAACCGGAAGCAGTATAAAACAGGAAAAATACCAGAATGAATACGGCTGCAATGACCGAGATCATGCCGCTTTCATCGTGAAACCGGTTTTTGAAAAACTGCGGAAGTGTGATAGCGTCATCTGCCACTTTGGTATACTGGCGCAAGGGCTTTGCCACCAGCAGCCAGTTCAAATAAGTGCCCACGGCAAGGCCGATGGCGATCCAGCCGGCGGAAATACCGGACAGGTAGGCGGCGCCGGGCAGACCCATCAGCAGCCAGCCGGACATATCCGACGCCTGCGCGCTCATCGAGGTGACCCAGGAGCCGAGTTTGCGGCCGCCGAGGAAATAATCGGTCGTCGTTCGGCTCTTGCCCATAAAGTACATACCGATACAGATCATGAAGATCAGGTATACGACAAAAGCGGCGATCGTAATGATGCTGTCAAAGTTCATGTGTATTTACCCTCCCCAAATTCATGTTTATTATACATGGAAACTGCTTTTTTTGCAAGAACGCGGGGAGAGAATTGCGTGGCAGGATAAAAATATACGCTTTGCACAATTTTATGCACATTTATCTGACGGCAGTTATCAGAAACGTCTGTGCGTGGGACGCAGACACAATAAAAGAGGCTGCGCATGCGCAGCCCCTTTGAATCGGCGGAATATTTATAGTTTCATAGCCCGTGCCAGCTTGCTTTCCGGCTCCGGCACCAGCGAAAGATGCTCGGCAAGCTCGGCGGCAAGCGCATGAAATGCCTCTTCGCTGCCGGCAACATATTCCAGCTCGATTTCGCACAGCGGCGCGGTTTTCTCTCCGTGCCGCAGTGTGCCCTGATCGAGCGCCAGTTCGCACACGGTATTGTCCTGCTGCAGCAGGATGGCGCAGCGGCGGAAATCCACCGTGCAGATGATCTCCAGCGGGGCGGCAAGCGCCTGTGCGCAAAGCGTCAGCGGCGCGCCCCGTTTGGGCAGGATGGAAAGTCCCTCTGCAACCGTCTGCGCGAAGCATTCATATTCCTCGTGTGCGCGCATGCCCTCGGGGGTATTTTCGTTGCGCAGTTTCAGACAGCACACGCTACGGTCGTTTTCTTTCCGCATGCGCAGCGCGGCTTGCTGCTCGCGCAGCAGCCCGTCCGCCGTGTCGAAATACTGCGACTGCATGTGCAGTGTTCGGCTTTGCGTGCCGATGCGGGAGGAGGCCCATAACAGTGCCTG
>NZ_CALWJK010000031.1 GCF_944380975.1 uncultured Agathobaculum sp.
AGGCAGGCAAGGCAACCCTTTTCGGGCTGCTCTGCCTGTCTTTTTTTCTTTGGCCTATTTTGCAACAGGCTCTTTTTGTTTCGATATGGATGCAAGCAGGCTTAAGAGATGCTGGCCTGAAGCTGTGCCAAAAAGTATTCGGCCGCTTTGGATAAAGCTGCGTATCTCTTCCAGACCAGAGACATACCGAGCGTGATATCCGGGCTGAGTGGTCGGAAGCAGAGACTGCTGTCACCGCTGGTGTTGATGAGCTTATCCAGTGTCAACACATAGCCCATTTTTTCATCCGCCATCAGCGACGCATTGTATGCCAGGTTGTAGGTTGCACTGATTTGCAGTTCTGATAGAGGTTTTTGTATCCATTGCAGAAAATTGGGGAAATGAATCATTTGACGTGACAAAATCAGCGGCTTGTCCCACAGGTCTTCCGGTGTGATGCTGTCTTTTTCAGCAAGTGGGGCATCTCTGCGCATCAAAACACCCCAGTGATCCAACATGGGCAGCGCCAATTGTTCATATTTGGAGGAGTCGGTCGTGCCAAGCAGCAGGCCAAAGTCGAAAAGACCTTTGTCCAGCCGATCGATGAGATCCTGACTATCGCCGCTGACAATGTGAAAATGTACATCTGGGTACTGTTCTTGGATGAGGTGTGCCACTCGGGCAATTGCGCGCAGCGAATCGGTTTCACCTGCGCCAATGAAGATATCACCAGCCAATCCGTGGCCAGATTGCCGGATTTCGTTTTCGGTTTTCTGCACAAGATCCACGATTTCCTGCGCGCGTTTGCGGAACAGACGACCTTCTTCAGTCAGGCCGATTTTGTGGTTGCGTTTGCCGCGCACCAGAAGCTGCTTTCCAAGTTCATCTTCCAGATCTTTCAACTGCCGAGAAATGGTGGGCTGCGTCAGGTTCAAATATTCAGCAGCAGCCGAAATGCTTTGCTCCTGCGTGACAGCCAAAAAATATTCTAAAACCCGAAATTCCATGTTCCGCCTCGCTTTCCATGAGATAAAATAAAGAATAGATGCAAACAGTGTACCGATGATATGCATGCTTGTCAAGCATGTAATATAGAAAAAGATAAGCATTTGCTATTGGATCGTTTTCTTCTTATAATGAAAGGAGGAAACAAGCATGCACAGGAGGAATCAAAAATGAGCAAAAAAGTTCTGATTGTGGCATCCAGTCCGCGACGCAACGGCAATTCTAACAACCTTGCCGAAGCATTTGCGAAAGGTGCGGCGCAAGCAGGAAATCAGGTAGAAACCGTTTACTTATGTGAAAAGAACATTGGGGTTTGCCGGGGCTGCTTGTCCTGCCAAACAACGCAGCGCTGCGTGATACAGGATGATGCGGATGCGATTGTACAGAAAATGGGTGCAGCGGATGTGTTGGCATTTGCAACGCCAATCTATTACTATGGTATGAGCGGTCAGATGAAAACCATGTTGGATCGGGCAAATCCGTTGTTTCCTTCGGATTACGCCTTCCGTGATGTTTATTTGCTGACAGCGGCAGCAGAGGATGATCCAGAAACGCCGGAAGGCGCAGTGCATGGTTTACAGGGCTGGATCAGCTGTTTTGAAAAGGCGAGTCTGGCAGGCAATGTGTTTGCCGGCGGTGTGACAGATGCAGGAGATATCGAAGGTCATCCGGCACTGCAAACCGCGTTTGAAATGGGAAGCAGAATCTAAGAGGAAAGGAAGTATTGCAGTATGGCAGTCAAGCAGACAGCAGGACGGGATTCTCTCGGTACCTTTGCCCCGAAATTTGCTGAGCTCAACGATGATGTATTGTTTGGCCAGGTGTGGAACAGGGAGGATAAGCTTTCGCTGCGTGACCGCTCGTTGGTGACGGTGGTCAGCCTGATGGCGCAGGGATTGGTGGATTCTTCTTTCCAATATCATTTGACCACAGCTAAGCAGAACGGCATTACCCGGACAGAAATCGCAGAGATTTTGACGCATGCAGCGTTTTATGCAGGCTGGCCCAAGGCATGGGCGGCATTTCGCATGGCAAAAGAGGTCTGGACGGAAGAAGAGCAGGCAGTGGACGGTAAAGCGGCTCATCAGAACGAGATGGTATTCCCGATTGGCGCGCCGAATGATGGGTTCGCACAATATTTTGTTGGGCAGAGTTATCTCGCGCCGGTTTCCACCGAACAGGTCGGTATTTTCAATGTAACTTTCGAACCGGGATGCCGCAACAACTGGCACATTCATCATGCGGATCAAGGCGGCGGACAGATCCTTGTCTGTGTAGCTGGCAAGGGCTATTATCAGGAATGGGGCAAGCCCGCAGTGGAACTGCATCCGGGCGATACGGTCAATATTCCGGTAGGTGTCAAGCATTGGCATGGTGCTGCGCCGGATAGTTGGTTCTCGCATCTGGCGGTCGAAGTGCCGGGGGAGAATGGCAGCAATGAATGGCTGGAGGCAGTGGACGATGCAGCGTATGCAGCCGCATGCGGACAGAAAGCTTGACAAATGTTTCGGCAAGTGCTAATTTAATATAAAGCAAGGGAGCTTCCGTTGGAGGCTGAGAGGAGGTTTCGACCTCGACCTTACCTGATTTGGATAATGCCAACGTAGGGATGCTGGAACAAGCTGGAGCCGCACGCAGGTGCGGTCATTTTCGGACGCGAAAGGACATCCTGATCGGGATGTCCTTTTTTCATGCAGAAAGACAGGAGGAAACGGGAATGAAGAAAGTACTTACCATCGCTGGTTCGGACTGTTCGGGCGGTGCAGGTGTGCAGGCGGATTTGAAGACGATGGCAGCACACGGTGTGTTCGGTATGAGCGTGATCGTGTCGGTTGTTGCGGAAAATACCGCCCGCGTGATCGACATTCAGGACATCAGTCCCAAAATGATTGAAGAGCAAATCGACGCGGTGTTTGAGGATATCGTACCAGATGCAGTCAAGATCGGCATGTTGTCCTCACCCGCGTGTATGAAAGCGGTCGCAGGCAAGCTTGCGCAGTATAAGCCGCAGCATGTGGTCATCGACCCGGTAATGTTCGCAAAAAACGGCGATGCGCTGATGGATCCGGCATCAGTCGGCACACTGATCGAGACTATACTGCCGTTTGCGGATATTTTGACACCCAATATTCCAGAGGCACAGTACATTGCGGATATGCAGATCAACACGCCCGCGGATATGGAGGAGGCAGCACGCCGCATCCACGCCAAGGGCTGTCGCAATGTGCTGGTCAAGGGTGGCAAGAATATGGCAGGTGCAATGGACGTGCTGTATGACGGGACGGACTTCCATCGTTATGAGATTGTACAGCTCGATACCACCAGTACGCATGGCACAGGCTGCACGCTGTCCTCGGCAATCGCATCCAATCTGGCGCTGGGATATGATATTCCAGAAGCGGTAGAGCGTGCCAAAGCCTATGTGACCGATGCCATCCGTCATGCACCCGGCTTTGGAAATGGCTGTGGGCCGCTGAATCATTTTTGCCGTCTGTTTCCGGAGGAGGGTGCAAAATGAAAGAGAAATCCATCCGTAAGCTGACCATCGCGGGTTTGCTGGTCGCAGTTGCCGTGGTTGGCAGCCTGTTTTCTATTCCGGTATTAGGCGCGAAGTGCTCACCCGTGCAGCACATGGTTAATGTGCTGGGTGCGGTGCTGCTCGGTCCTTGGTATGCGGTTGGCATGGCGTTTGCCGCTTCGCTGATTCGGAATCTGTTGGGACTTGGCAGTCTGCTTGCATTTCCCGGTTCTATGATCGGTGCGCTGCTGTGCGGCTTGCTGTATAAGCTGTGTCCCAAGCTGCCGGTTGCGTATGTCGGTGAGGTGTTCGGTACAGGCGTTCTGGGCGGTATTGCATCCTATCCGATCGCTGTAGTACTGATGAACAATAAAGCCGCGGCGCTGTTCACTTTTGTCCCGTCTTTTCTGGTCTCGACTGCGGTCGGCGCTGCCATATCGGTCTTTGTACTGGCGGCACTCAAGCGCACGCAGGTTTTTAGCCAGTTGGAGGGAGCGCTGCAGTGACAGAAAGTATAAAACAGATCATATCGTGTGCGCAGCGGGTTCGTCCAATGGTGCATTCGATTACCAATAACGTGACGATTAACGATTGCGCAAATATCATCCTTGCGGCAGGTGGTACGGCTATCATGGCACAGGATGAGCGCGAGGTGGAGGAGATCACCGCGCATGCTGATGCGCTTGCGCTCAATATGGGTGCGCTGCGTGCGCAGGAAGCGATGCTGTTAGCGGCTCGCTCGTCTAAGCGGCTGGGGCATCCAGTTGTGCTTGATCCGGTTGCGGCTGGGGCAAGTCGCTTGCGCAGCGAAATGTGCGGCCGCTTGCTGGCCGAGGGGCTGGTGTCCGTCATTCGCGGCAACGCGTCCGAAATTCGCGCGCTCGCGGCGGGGCAGGAAAACGCCGCAGGTGTGGAGGTCGATGCGCTCGACCGTGTGACCGAACAAAATCTTGCCGATTCTGCTGCATGGCTGCGTCGGTTCAGCCAGCAGACCGGCGCGGTCGTCATGCTGACCGGTGTGATCGACCTGATAACCGATGGACAACGCACTGCAGTGCTGCGGGGCGGCAGTGAGCTGATGGGCCGGATCACCGGTGCCGGATGCATGCTCACGTCGCTGACCGCATTGTACTGCGGCGCGAATCCAAATACATTATTTGAGGCCGCTGTTGCGGCGGCGGAGGTGATGAATCATTGCGGAGAACAAGCACAGGTACGAGTGCGTAAAGAGATGGAGGGCACCGCTTCCTTTCGCACACGCCTGATCGACGCGGTCAGCTTATTGACTGCCGATGATCTGGCAAATGTACACCAAATTCAACTGATTTAAGTAAAAATCACAACAAGTGCTGCCGGCAAGCTGCCGTCAGTCCAAGTCATTCATTGGGGGTACCACCTTGAAAAACAACCAAACAACCGAGAGACTGCTTGACGCGTCCCGGGAAATATGGGCGGGTTATCTGACCCATCCATTTGTCCGGGGCATTGCAGACGGCAGCCTTGCTGTAAACAAATTCCGTTTCTATCTGTTGCAGGACTATCTGTATCTGTTCGATTACGCCAAGGTATTCGCGCAGGGTGTGGTCAAGTCCCGCGAGCCTGAGATCATGCGCACCTATGCATCTTATGTGGCCAGTATTTTAAACGGCGAAATGGAGATCCATCGCGGATATATGGCGCGGCTCGGTATCACCGAGGCGCAGGCAGAGTCTGTTAAGCCTTCGCTGAGCAACCAGTCCTATACCGCCTATATGCGCGCAGTGGCGGCGGAGGAAGGTCCGGCGGAGATCATGGCAGCTGTGCTGTCGTGCGCGATCAGCTATGAGTACATCGCAAAGTGGATTGTCAAAAATTATCCGGATGCAGAAAAACACGATTTTTATGGCGAATGGGTGTGCGGCTACGCCAGCGAAAGCTATGCTGCCGAAAACCAGCGCCTAATCGCGCTGATGGAGCGCTTGAGCGCGGACTACACCGAAGCGCAGCTCCAACGGCTGACTGATATCTTTGTCACTTGCTCACGCTATGAGGCGATGTTCTGGGATATGGCATGGAACGAGGCGATGTAAATGCTTGAGTTTCAAAACGTTGTGTTCCAGTATGACAGCGAGGATTTTAATATCATAGATGGTTTGTCGTTTCATATTGAGAAAGGCGAGTTCGTGTCGGTCATCGGCCCGTCTGGCTGCGGAAAATCAACCATTTTTCGACTGACCAATCAACTGCTGTCTAAAAAGTCGGGCGAGATTCTGGTCGGCGGAGAGAAAATCGACGGTCGGCGCGGCTACTGCGGTTACATGCCGCAGCGCGATCTGCTGTTCCCGTGGCGCAATGTGCGGGACAACCTGTGCCTGCCCATGGAGATTCGCGGCGGTATCAGTCGTGCGGAGATGGTGCAGCGTGCAGACGAGACACTCGCGCACGTCGGACTGTCCGGTTGGGGCGATAAGCGTCCGGATGAGTTGTCTGGCGGCATGCGTCAGCGCGCGGCTTTTGCCCGCACGTTGCTGACCGGCTCCGAACTGCTGTTGCTGGACGAACCGTTTTCCGCGCTCGACTTCCTCACGCGCATCAATATGCAAGAGTGGCTGCTCGATCAGTGGGAGAGCGATCACAAGACCGTGCTGTTCATCACCCATGATGTGGAGGAAGCGATCTTCTTGTCCAGCCGTGTGCTGGTCGTGGAAGAAATGCCGATCCGTCGCCTGGAATCGTTTGAAGTGCCTGCGCCATATCCGCGCACGCGCGCATGCTTGACTGAGCCGAGCATGCTTGCTCTGCGAGAGCAGCTGATCGACTTGCTGCGTCGGGAGGTGTCGGCATGAGGAAAAACGCCAATCTGCCCGCACTGCTGTTTCTGTTTGTACTGCTCGTTCTATGGCAGGCGGGCGCAATGGGCATGGATGCGGCTTATATCCTGCCGTCGCCAACACAGATTCTGGTACGCATGTGGGAACTGAGGGGGCCGTTGCTGACTGCACACCTGCCCGCAACGCTTTTATGCACGGGCATCGGTCTTGCAATCTCTATTGTGCTGGGCCTGCTGCTCGCGGTATGGATGGATGCCAGCCCGATCGCTGAGAAGATGCTTTATCCGCTGATTGTGGCATCGCAGACCATTCCGACGACTGCACTTGCGCCGCTGTTTGTGCTCTGGTTTGGATATACCATCTGGAGCAAGGTGCTGGTTACTGTGCTGATCACATTTTTTCCGATTGCCATTACGGTGTTTGATGGCTTCCGATCGGCCAGCACGGATATGATTGACATGCTGAAAACCTTTGGCGCGGGTAAGTGGGACATTTTTCGCAAGCTCAAGCTGCCCGCTGCGCTGCCGTATTTCTTTTCGTCCATCAAAATGGCGATTCCGCTGTCCATCATCGGCGCAGCGATCGGCGAGTGGTTAGGGGCGCAGGCAGGACTGGGATATTTCAGTCGTCGCATGATGACCCAGCTTGACGGCGCGGGCGTGTTTGCGCCCATTGTGCTGCTGAGTGTTGTTGCCATGCTGGCAGTTGCCATTGTGTCGTGGGTCGAGAAAAAGGTTATCACTTGGCGTGGCAGTTTATAACAGAAAGGAACGGAATATAGATGAAAAAGAGAGCTTTTGCCGCACTGGCGGCGTGCGCACTGCTTCTGAGCGGCTGTGCAGGTGGTCAGACGGCCGGAAATAACACAGAAAACGCAGAAAATAGTAACGGTGATCTGCGTGAGTTGACCGTTGTGCTCGACTGGTATCCGAATGCCCTGCATGCGTTTCTGTATCAGGCAGAGCAAGCTGGATATTTTGCTGAGGAGGGACTGACGGTCAATATCCAGCCGCCCGCGGGCGTTAATGACGCAATGAGCATGGTTGCGGCAGGAAAAGCAGATATTGGTCTGTACTATCAGCAGGATGTTATTCAGGCACGCGTGGAACAGGGCGTGCCGGTCAAGTCGATTGGTGCAGTGGTGCAGGCGCCGCTGAACATCATTCTGTCGCTCAAGGAAAAGAATATTACTGAGCCGGCCGATCTGGTCGGCAAGACCATTGGTTACGCGGGTACCGAACTGTCCGAAGCGTTGGTACATAGCATCATGAAGAACAGCGGTCAGGACCCATCGAGCGTGGAGATGGTTGATGTCGGCTTTGACCTGATGAGCTCGATGGTGACGGGCAATGTCGATGCAACGATCGGGTGCTTGGTCAATCATGAGGTGCCGCAGATGGAGAAGGAAGGGTTTGAAGTCAACTACTTCTTCCCGGATGATTTTGGTGTGCCGCAATACTATGAAGGCATTTTCCTTGCCAACGATGAAATGATTGAAAATGAGCCGGATGTATTGGCTGGTTTTCTGCGCGCCTGCCAGAAGGGCTTCGAGGACTTCAAGAACGACACAGACACGGTGTTGCAGGTGTTGCTGGATAATCAGGATGAGTCCAATTTCCCGCTTGATCCGGATGTGGAAAAGCAGTCCTGTCAGACGCTTCTTCCGCTGATGGAGACGACGGATGCGCCATTCCTCAGCCAGAGCGCAGACTGTTGGCAGGAGAATATCGACTGGATGTATGACGAGGGCTTGATCTCGGAAAAGCCCGATGTTTCCGAAGTCATGGCGACGATTGATTATTAATCCCCAAATGAGCTCAAAAAAAACTCCCTCTATGCTTGCATAGAGGGAGCTTTTTTATAGCTAGAAAAGAGAAAGTCTGACGCAGCTTGCTTCTTCTCCTAAACAAGTTATTCTGGCTTGCGGTCGCCGCCAAAGAAGAAGGTAGTCAGCACGCCGGGGCCGGTATGAGAACCGATTACCGTGCCGATATAACGGATGTCCGACTGTACGCCGCTTTGTTTCAGAAGATCTGCCAGCTTTTGCGCGTCCTCCGGGCAGTCGCCATGGCAAATGCGGACAGTTTGTTTTTTGTCAGACATTTCACGTATTGTGCGGTCAGCCAGATACTGGATGGCTTTCTGCCGTCCGCGTACCTTACCGCATACGCTAAGCTTGCCTTCGTTATCGACCCAGATGAGTGGCTTGATACCAAGCAGACTGCCGACAACTGCGGAGGTTTTGCTGAGTCGTCCGCCGCGGTGTAAATGTCCCAAATCATCCACGGTGACCAGATGAATGACATGTAGACGCATTTGCTCAATCGCAGTAGCCGTCACCTCGGCGCTGCATCCGCTGTCGCGCATTTCGCGGGCCTTATCGACCAGCAGATATTCGCCGCCGGTAGCGGCAAGCGAATCCACGCAAAAAATCTTTCGATCTGGGTAGAGCGGAGCCAACTCGTCGCGTGCCATACAGCCTGCGTGGAAAGTGCCGGACAGACCGGATGAAAAACCGATATACAGTACATCCTGCCCAGCATCCAATGCTTCGCGGAACACGGTCAGGAACGTATCGAGTTTTGCCTGTGAGGTGCTCGATTGTTTGCCTTGCCGCAGCAAATCGTAAAACTGATGGAAGGAAACGGTTTGGCCGCAGTCCTCTTCAATGGTGCGGTTATCAATGGTAAAGGCGAGCGGCACACATTTGATATCGTTCTGAGAGAAATAAGAAGCGGTTTCGTCAATGGTGGAATCGGTGACAAGTGTAAACGGATACATGGGCATACTCCTTTCGGATGGATAGACTTAGCCGATGATTTCAAAAGAGGTATCGCACGCACCAGTGAGGGAACGTGCAGGACCTTGCGGCACAATTTCATAGGTGTTCTCGCAGCCGATCAGGCCGATGCCATCCAGCGCAATTTTGGGCTCGACGGCGAGCGTCATGCCGGATACAAGTGGAGTAGTGAACCCCTTGGCCAAAACCGGGGTTTCGTCCATCGTCAGGCCAATGGAATGGCCGAGAAATTTGCAAGCATTCATGAAACCGCTGCGGAAAACGGGATCGACACAGGTGAGCAGTTTTTCGTAGATTTCTGCCGGCACCGCGCCCGGCTTCATCATAGCGGCTGCTTCGTTTTCCAGAAAAATGCACTGCTCTCGTGCGGCACGGATCAAATCGCCCTGCGGATGGCGGGCAAGTTCTCCGTAGTAAAAGGTAATGCTCTTGTCAGTGTGATAACCGTGCATGCCGCAAGGAATATCAAGCAAAACGACATCGCCTTCACGCAGGCGGCGCTCGGAAGAACCGATGGATTTCATAGCGATGCAGGTGCCGACCGTACCGGAGGGGCTGTCGAGTGCTGCGGCGCGCAGACTGTTTTCACTGAAGCTGGCAACGCCCAACACATCTTCTGCCGCCGGTTGGTTAAAGCGGGAAATACCCATTGTGCCACGCTCAAGCATCGCGGTGCAGACCTCGCTGCAAAGCCGTGCTTCGCTGACACCGGAACGCAGCAGGGCAGGCGCGATCTGTTCAATGACCTGCTGGTGCAGGCGACCGGACTGACGCATGCAGTCCAGCTCGTACTGGCTCTTGACCGAGCGCAGCTGCGCAAGCACATCGTCTGCGGATTTTGGAGTAAAGGGAAGATATTTGTTCAGCATGGTCAGCTTTTGTAGCGTCATTGTGCGGGTTGCCACATAAACCGTTTCCGGAATGCTGGGAAAGGCTTCTGCAATGCCGCGGAAGCTGCCGAGCGGGCGAATATCCTCAAAGAGAGATTCTTGTCGTGCACAGTCATAGGAGCGATGCACGAACAGGACAGCTTGTCCGGGCGTAAGGACGAGCGCTCCTTCCTGCATTGTTCCTGTAAAATAGTATAAATCAATTTTGTTATCCAAAATCATCATGGACCATGCGGGGTCTCGCTGGGTCATGGCATGGCGCAAGCGGTCAAGACGTGCCGACAGTTCATCGGCAGGAACAGGGGTATGGGGCATTGCTATCGTCCTCCGGTAAAGAATTTGAAATTTGTATACTTTATCTTATCACAGATTCGAACTGAGGGCAATGCATGCGCATTGACTTTTATGATTTGGTGCGCTATCATGATATACGTGAAAGTTTTTGATGAAAGGAGTCGGGTTATGCGTAGACTGGTTGGCCGCCTGTTAGGTGACCGTCGGGTTGTGGGCGGCTTTTTGTTGGCGCTGCAGCTGCTAATTGTGATGTATGGACTGGGATGGCTGAGCGAAACTTCCAAGTGGGTGCCGCGCGCGTTGACTGTGCTAAGCGTGATTATTGTGATCTGGCTGGTCCGTAAATATGATAATCCGACCTATAAGATTACATGGATCATTGTCATTTTGCTGTTGCCGTTGTTTGGTGGGCTATTCTATCTGCTTTGGGGAAACACACCGCTCAACCGGGCGCGCACACAGCACAAATATGAGCCGAATCCGCCGGATTTTAGAGACTATATGCGCACGCCGGCGACGGAAGAATTGGCGCAGCGGTATCCGCGCCACGCTTCTCGTGCGCGATATATTGCATCTTTGGATGGTATGCCTGCATGGACCAATACAGAGGCACATTACTTCCGGTTGGGAGAAGAAATGTTTGCGTCCATGTGTGAGGAACTGAAACGGGCGCATAAATTTATCTTTTTTGAGTACTTTATCATCGAAGAAGGCATCATGTGGAACACCATTCTGGACATCCTTAAGCAAAAGGTGCGAGAGGGCGTCGATGTACGTGTCATCTATGATGATGTGGGTTCGATTGCTACGCTTCCGCAGCATTATGACAGATATTTGGTCTCGCTGGGTATTCGTGCGGTGCGCTTTAACCGGTTCATTCCAACGCTCAACACTTATTTGAACTATCGCAATCATCGAAAAATGATGATTATTGATGGAAACGTCGGATACATGGGCGGCATCAACTTGGCGGATGAATACATTAATAAAAAAGTCCGCTTTGGACACTGGAAAGATACCGGCATCATGCTGCGCGGTGAAGGAACAGCAAACATGACCTCTCTGTTCCTGCAAATGTGGGAGTATGTGACAGGGGAGACCGTGCCGCCGTTGGACGCCTATCTGCCGACGACCAAATTGCCGCCGGATGGCTATGTGCAGTCCTTCGCGGATTCTCCGCTGGATGATTTGAACATTGGCGAATCTATTTATTTGCAAATCATTCTTTGTAGCATTTGGATGGTGGGACGGCGTATCCGTTCCGTTGACATTTGCTAACTGCCATTTTATAATAAAATAGCATATGGCCTTTTGGCAATGCATGGGGGCACAGTATGAAAACTCTTAACAATTTAAAGCCGGGACAGAGCGGCGTGGTCGAATCCATCACTGCAGAGGGTGCGCTCAAACGGCACTTTCTTGATATGGGGATCACCAAGGGCGTGGTGGTGACGATGGAACGCATCGCACCGTTTGGAGACCCGGTCGCAGTACGTCTGCGCGGCTACAGCCTGTCGCTGCGGCGTGCGGAAGCGAAAAAAATAGTGCTGGAGGAACGCGCATGAGCAGCAAAAAAACCATTGCCATCATTGGCAATCCGAACAGCGGCAAAACCACGCTGTTCAATCGGCTCACCGGCTCCAACCAGCATGTCGGCAACTGGCCGGGCGTGACGGTCGATCGCAAGACCGGTCATATCTGTCACGACGGCGTGGGCATTGACATTGTCGATCTGCCCGGCATTTATTCGCTTTCACCTTATACGCAGGAGGAGATCATCGCGCGTGAGTTCGTCCTGTCGGACGAGCTGGACGGTATATTGAATATCGTGGACGCGGCGAATATTGAACGCAATCTGTATCTGACCTTGCAGCTGATTGCCTTAGGCCTACCGATGGTGGTGGCGCTCGGCTTTATGGACGATGCGCGCGCGCAGGGGATTGAAATCGACTGCGATGTGCTGTCTGAGCGGCTCGGCGTGCCGGTCGTGCCGATTTCCGCCAAAAAGGGCGAGAATATGCACAATCTGCTCGATGGACTGGCGCATCATATGCGTGCGCCGGATAAGCAGCCGCCGTATTTACATGGCGTGGGTGCGGCGATCCGCCGCGCAGCAGAGCAATTGCGGCCGCTGCCGCTGCGGCAGTGCAGCCTGCCGTTTTATGCAGCAAAGCTGCTGGAAGGGGATTCCGCGATGTGGGCGCAGATGGACCGGCTGCAGATGCCGGAGCACATGCGCGAGGAGATCAATTCCATTGCAGCGGGTATGCAGAGCCACGCCAACCTGACGGATAAAGAAATGGTGCTGGCGGATGCCCTGTATGACTATATTGAGGAAGTCGTGCGCGCCGCCTACCATCGGCCGAAGGTACATAAAGAGACGCTGACCGAGCGCATTGATAAAATCGTTTTGCACCGCGTATGGGCGCTGCCGATTTTCGCGTTTTTCATGTTCCTGATGTTCTGGTGCACCTTTGGGCCAATCGGTTCGCTGCTGGGCGATGGGATGGAATATCTGATCCAAAGCATCATTTCGCCTGCGATTCGCAATGGCTTGACGGCGGCGCATACACAGGACTGGCTGATCGGCTTGATTTGCGACGGCGCGATCGGCGGTGTGGGCGGTGTATTGAGCTTTTTGCCGCAGATTGTGATTTTGTTCTTTTTCCTGTCTGTGCTGGAGGACACCGGTTATCTGGCACGCGTGGCGTTCATCATGGACACGCTGCTGCGCCGCATTGGCCTGTCGGGAAAGTCGTTCGTGCCGATGCTGATGGGCTTCGGCTGCACCACGCCCGCCGTCATGGCGGCGCGCACGATGGAAAACGACGCTGACCGACGCATGACCATTATGCTGACGCCGTTCATGTCCTGCGGCGCGAAGCTGCCGGTCTATGCATTGGTGGCGGGCGCGCTGTTTGGCGCGCATCAGGGGCTGGTGGTCATCAGCCTGTATGTGCTGGGCATTCTGATGGGCATTCTGGCAGGGTTTTTGCTGAAAAAGACGATTTTCAAAGAGGTTTCCTCGGGCTTTGTGCTCGAATTGCCGACCTATCGTCTGCCGTCCTTCAAAGGCACGGTGCTCAATATGTGGCAGAAGGCCAAGGATTTCATCACACGCGCCGGTACGCTCATTTTCCTGATGAGTGTGGTCATCTGGCTGCTGCAAAACTTTACGCCCTCGCTTGATGTGGCGCAGAACGCAGGGGAGAGCATTCTGGGCGTGATCGGCACATTCATTGCGCCGATTTTCCGGCCGCTTGGCTTCGGACAATGGCAGGAGTCGGTTGCGCTGTTGACCGGATTGGTGGCAAAGGAAGCGGTCGTATCCACGATGAGCGTGCTGTATGGTGCAGGCGGAGATAGTGCGATGCTGTCCGGTCTGCTCGGTACAGTGTTCACTCCCTTGGCCGGATATTCCTTCCTGGTGTTTACGCTGCTGTATATGCCCTGCATGTCCGCTTTTGCTACCATCAAGCGGGAAATGGGCGGCTGGCGTTGGGCGTTTGGCGCGGCTGCGTTCCAGACCGTGCTGGCTTATCTTGCAGCGATGGTGGTTTATCAAGTTGGCAGCCTGTTCCTGTAAGGGATCAAAAACCGATAGAAAGGATTTCGGGTATTCATGTCGATCAAACTGATTGCCGCCGATATGGACGGCACGCTTCTGGACAGCCAAAAACGGCTGCCGGAGGGCTTCTTTTCCCTGGTTCATACGCTGCGGGAGCGGGGCGTGCGTTTTGCACCAGCGTCCGGGCGGCAATATTATACGCTCTATGCACAGTTTGGCGAGATCGCGGATGAGTTGGTTTACATCTGTGAAAACGGTGCGGTGGTTTGTGACGGCGCGCGCATGATCTCGTTTGAAGCCATGCCGGCGGAGGAGGTGTGCCGCTCGATCGAGGTGGTGCGTTCGTTGCCGGGCGTGGAGGCGATTGTATCCGCGCGGGACGGCGGCTTTTATGAAACCTTGGACGATCCGGAATTTCTGGCAAACGCCGCTCATTACAGTGTGCGGCGCACGGTAGTGCCCGATCTGCTGGAATTCTGTCGGCATGAGCCGGTGTGTAAGGTGGCGATATACTGCAAGGGGCGCGCGGAAGAGGTACTGCTTCCGGCGTTCCATGCGTTTGCGGAGACCTCGCAGATGGTGGTTTCGGGTGAAGACTGGATGGATTTGATGCGTCCAGGGATTAACAAGGGGCTTGCGGTCAGTGCGCTGTGCAAGAGCCTGCATATTACGCCCGAGGAATGCATGGCCTTTGGGGATTACATGAACGATCTGGAGCTGCTGCAGGCGGCTGGGGAGTCTTATGCGATGGCAAACGGCCATGAAGCGCTCAAAGCTGCCGCTAAGCACATTTGCCCTTCCAATGATGAGGACGGCGTATGCCGCACCATCCGTGCGGTATTTGGTATTGACAAGGCGTAAAACCATGATACAATAGAAAACGGAAAAAGCAGAGTAGACTGCAATGCGTTAAGTGCCGCTGAGACGGGGAGTTGTTCAGCGGACGAAAGGGACGAAAATCCCCTGCGGTATTGTAGTCGCATCCCGCTGCTGCAACTGTTTAGGCATTTCCTAAATCGCTGTGGCAACAGATGAATTGATTTAGGAGGTGTCTTTTTCTATGTCCAAAAAAGAAAATATTTTTTCTCGCTCCCTGAAAGAACTCAAAAGCACGCGGTGTTTGGCGCTGACTGCGCTTCTTATTGCCATCAACATTGCGCTTGACTTACTTGGTTTGACCATTAAGCTGCCGCCCAACCTGCGCATCGGCTTCGGCTTTTTGTGCAACGCGGCGATCGGCATGCTATTCGGCCCAGTGGTGGGTATGATGGCGGGCGTGTGTACGGATGTACTCGGTTATTTTGCAGGAAATCTGACCATGGGGGCGTATTTCCCGGGCTATACGCTGACTGCGATCACTGCAGGGCTGTTCTGGGGGCTTTGGCTGTATCCGCGTAAGGTTTCTGTCTGGCGTGCGGTGGGCGCGAAGGCCTGCATCAACCTGTTCTGCAACATCGGCCTTAATACCTTGTGGCTGACGATTACAGGCGGCAAAGCAATGGGGGCGTTGCTCGCGCTGCGCGTACCCAAAAACCTCATTATGCTGCCGATCGAAGCGGCACTGCTATATTTTGCAATGAAGCTGGTATTGCGACTTTATCGGGCGCTGCCGGGCACGGTTGAGGTCAACCATGCCGCGAAAAACAACAGTTTATAATGGATCTTTTGCCGCACGGTATAGCCGTGCGGCTTTTTTATGACAATGCTGTTTAGTTTTTGTAGAGATTTCCGATTTTCCCTATGCAAAGCGGCAAAGTTTTGGTATACTATATACGATAGGGATGAACGGCGTATTCCGTTCGCTGAAAGGAAGTGACTGCTTTATGAAATTGACAAAAGAAAGCATCAAACATAACGCGTCCTGGAAGGGTTACCGCTTGCCGCAGTACGACATCGACGCGGTGCGCGAAGCAACACGCACAGCGCCGACGTGGCTGCACTTTGGCGCGGGCAACCTGTTCCGGGCTTTTCCCGCTGTGCTGGCACAGCGTATGCTGACCGCAGGCCTGTCGGATACTGGCGTCATTTGCTGCGATGGCTATGACGAAGAGCTGATCGACCGTTGCTATCGCGCTTGCGACCATCTTTCGCTGGTCGTAACGCTGTATTCCAACGGCACGATCAACAAAGAGGTTGTCGCCTCGGTGACTGAGAGCCTCAAGCTGAGCGAGGATGGGACGCGCTTGAGCGAGGTATTCCTCGCGCCGTCCTTGCAGATGGTCAGCTTTACCCTGACGGAAAAAGGCTATGTGATTCAGAACGATGAACATGAGTTCCTGCCGGATTATGCGCATGACCGCGATAACGGGCCGGAAGGCTGCCGCTCTTTCTTCGGCAAACTCGCAGCGCTCAGTCTAGCACGCTGCCGCGCTGGGCTTCCGCCGTTGGCGCTTGTTTCGCTGGATAACTGTCAGGATAACGGCATCCGTCTGGAGCGCGCCGTCCGCTATATGGCGCAGGCGTGGCAGGAAAAGGGTTATATCACCGAGGATGAGTATTTCTATCTGATCAAGAAGAACACCTATCCGCTGTCCATGATCGACAAGATCACACCGCATCCGGATACCCGCATTGCGGATAAGCTGGAAGAGGACGGCTTGCAGAATGCCCGTCCCTTTGTCACGGCCAAGGGCACCTATGCGGCGATTTATGTCAACTCGGAAAGCCCGCACTATCTGCTCATTGAGGATGCATTCCCGAACGGCCATCCGCCGCTCGAGCAGTGCGGCGTGATCCTGACCCGTCGCGACATCGTGGAAAAGTCCGCGATGATGAAGGTCAGCACCTGCATGAACCCGATGGATACTGCGCTGGGCGTATATGGCTGCATGCTGGGCTATACGCAGATCAGTGCGGAAATGAAGGATAAGGAACTGGTCAACCTTGTCACGCGCATGAGTGAGCAGGAGGCTATGCCGATGGTTGCCGATCCGGGCGTCATTGACCCGGTTTCCTTCCTGCATGAGGTACTGGGTGAGCGCTATCCCAACCCCTTCCTGCAGGATTCGCCGCAGCGTATTGCGACCGATACGTCGCGTAAGATCGCGCCGCGCTTTGGCGTGACGCTGTATGCGTATTATAATTCGACGCTGCCCGCGCATCGTGCGACCAAGCTGGTGTATATCCCGCTGGTACTGGCGGGCTGGCTGCGTTATCTGGTCGGCGTGGACGATCGCGGTGAGCCGTTTGAACTCAGCCCCGATACCAACCTCGATCACATCCGTTCTCTGATGGGTAATCCCAAGCTGGGAGACGAGGTATCCGAGGAGCAGCTGTATCCGTTGCTGGCTAACCGTTACTATTTTGGCGTGAACCTGTTTGAGATCGGCGTAGGCGAGACGGTTGTGCGCATGTTCAATGAGCTGAACAAGGGGCCGCGCGCTATCCGCGAGACGCTGCGTCGTTACTGCGGCGAGGAAAAACAGGAAGAGTGGATCCTGTAAGCGCTTTTGCAGCGATATATGGAAATGAAAAGCCGGTGCGTGAATTTCATCACGCACCGGCTTTATTGATTATTTCAATATGATTTCTTGGTTTTCTTGTCAAAAGTTACATCATGCAACGTTATGTTCAAAATGATTTAGACGATAACATAAAATATTGTGTGATATGTGTGGGAAGGGAGGATTCATTTTTTTAAACGCGCGAGATTGCTGTAAAGAAAGAAGGCAAGACAAAGAAAAGAGAATAGGAATTTGGAAAGAGATGAGGTATGGATATGAAGAACCTAAAGCTGAAATGGAAGCTGATTATTTGTTTTAGCAGCATCTTTCTTTTGATGCTGGTTGTAGGGCTGGCTTCCGTATCGTCGCTGAATCGAATGGCAAAAATCGGTGAGCAATATGCGGACGACATCGTTCCGACGATGGAAGAAATCGGTTTGGTCAGACGAAACATGATTTCCGTGCAAAGATATTTGCTCAATGCCATTATTGCAGACAATGCAGAGGATTATCAGCGGGTAGCCGATGCAATGGAAACCGATAGGGAGGCGCTGTATAATTCGTTGGATGCGATTGAGCAGACCAATGCAGACTATAAGGCTGAAATTACAAGCATTCGGGACAAGCTCAGTAGCGTTTCCTCGATCAATTCGCTGATTATGCAGCAGGCAAAGCAGTTTGACAACGAGCAGGCTTCTGCGCTGGCGTATGATATTTATCTGGAACAGTACGCGCCGGCCTTTGACGAGGCAGCGGATATGATTCTGCAATTGAATGATGAAATCAATCAGAATGCAGATGCGCAGGGGCAAAGCTTGCGCGTTACGCGAATGACAGCATTCATGATTATCCTTGCCATTCTGGTTGTGTGCGTGATTTTCATTGTAATCTTCATCACATTGATGATGCGCTATATTCTGGTTCCTGTACATAGATTGTTGGCTGGAATGGAAGCGCTGAAGGTGGGCGACTTCGAGCATGCAGCGGTGCAATATGATTGCAGAGATGAGTTTGGTCAATTATCTGAAGCAGTCAACAGTACGATTGAGCGTGTCGTATTTATTTCGCAGGATTTGCAGTATGGCTTGAAGGCAGTGGCGGAAGGTCGTTTTGACGCAAAAAGCCAGAATGACGCTGCATACACCGGCGAGTACGGTCTGCTGCGTGACGCAGTGTATGAGCTGATCTCCATTCTCAATGATGTTATGTGCCAAATCAGCACTTCGTCTAGTCAGGTGGCAAGTGGTGCCGAGCAGGTGGCGAACGGTGCACAGGCTTTGAGCCAGGGTGCGACCGAGCAGGCTTCCAGCGTTCAGGAACTGGCTGCCACCTTGATGAGTGTAGCGCAGCAGGTGGATGAAAATTCGCAGGCAATGACCGAAGTGGAGTGCAGTGTGGATGAAACGGTTGCGGAAGTAGGTCTGAGTACAGAAAAAATGCGTGAGATGCTGCGCGCGATGGACGAGATCAGCGACAGCTCTTCCCGGATCGAGAAGATCATCAAGAATATCGAGGATATTGCGTTCCAGACCAATATTCTCGCGCTGAATGCAGCGGTAGAGGCGGCACGAGCGGGTGTAGCAGGCAAGGGATTTGCTGTTGTGGCGGACGAAGTGCGTCGCCTTGCCGCAAACACGGCGGAAGCGTCCCGCAATACCGCAGAACTGATTTCCCAATCGATGCGTGCAGTGGAAAACGGTAAGACAGTGGCGCAGGATACGGCAGGCTCTCTCGAGCGTGTGAGCGGTATCATTGCAAAGCTGACCGATCAGGCAAAGCGAGTTGCGGTCAATTCCAAGCATCAGGATGAAACAATCAAGCAGACCTCGATTGGTGTGGATCAGATTTCCGCTGTGGTACAGACTAACTCTGCGACTGCGGAGCAAAGCGCCGCAGCCAGTGAAGAGTTGGCCAGCCAGGCGACGGTTATGCGTCAGCTGGTATCGCGCTTTAAGATTCAATGCAATCCGAATCAAGGATATGAGAAGATTCAGCAACAGGAAGTAGGAACGGAAGAGGCAATGTTGCCTTGTGCATGCAGCGAGGCATACGGTGATAAATACTAAAAACAAGAGAGCTGTCTTATGACAGCTCTCTTGTTTTACATTTTGGCAGTACGCAGCCAGCGTCCGCTGGCAAAGCGCAATGTAAACAGAATGGCGCGGCAAAGCCAGTCGGCAACCATAGCGATCCAGATGCCGATCGCGCCCATTTGGAACATCACAGCCAATACATAGCCGCTGCCAAGCCGCAGCAGCATCATGGATGCGATCGAGCATACCATGGGATAGCGTACGTCGTTCGCTGCGCGCAGTACGTTCGGCATGGTGAATGACAGTGGCCAGATCAGCATCGCGCTGCAGTTATGGATCAGGACAAGTGTTCTTCCAAGCGCAAGCGCTTCAGGGGACAGGCTGTATACTTGCAGCACCAGTGGCATAACCAGAATGGTTGCCAAACAGCAGCTGGCGAGGATCAGATAGGTGACTTTGAGCAGCTTTTTTGCCATGCGGCGTGCCTGCTCGATATCGCCTGCACCGATACACTGACCGACGACCGTGATGATTGCAAGGTTCATTGCCTGTCCTGGAATGCAGGCCACTGCGTCCAGATTATTGGCGACTGCGTTGGCAGCGATTTGCGTTGTGCCGAACAGGGCAATCATGCTGACAACCAGAATGCGTCCCAGCTGAAACAGGCTGTTTTCCAGTCCGTTCGGCACGCCGATCTGTAAAATACGGCGGATGAGCGCACCGTCCGGACGTAAATGGCCGCCGCGCCGCAGACTGACAATATGTTCGGGCTGAAACAGCAGGGCTGTGATGACCACTGCTGCCGCGCCGCGGGAGATGACCGAGGACAAGGCTGCGCCTGCAACGCCCCAGTCGAGCACAAAAATCAGCAGTGCATTGCCAATCAGATTGACAATGTTAATGAGTCCTGCGATCAGCATGGACACGCGGGAATTGCCCTGCGCGCGGAAGAGTGCGGCGCCTGCGTTGTAAATCGCCAGCACCGGGTAGGAGAACACACTGACCGTGAGATAGGTGAGCGCGCTGTCCATTACGTCCGGCTCAATCGAGCCGAACAGCAGCCGCAGCAAGGGAGCGCGTATCAGCATGACAATCACGCTGAGCGTGATGGAGATGCAGGCGACAACAAAATACAGCTGCCGTGCCGCATTGCACGCGCGCCGGTTCTGACGCGCGCCCAGCAGCTGCGCGACAACCACCGCGCCGCCGGTTGCAAGCGCGGCAAAGATATTGATAATCAGTACATTGAGCATGTCGACCAGCGACACACCGGATACCGCTGCTTCGCCTACTGCGGATACCATAATGGTGTCGGCAAGGCCAACCGTGATGGAAAGCACCTGCTCCAGCACCAGCGGCCAGATCAGTTTTTTCAGTGCGGCATTGGGGAATAGTTCTTTGCTCGTTGGTAATACGCCCTCTTTCTATAAGATCACGCGATAGGCCTCAATCAGCCGTTCGAGCGACCAAGCGGCGTTCGCCGGGCTGGTGGAGGGAAGCTGCATGATCGGGATATGCAGCTGTGGTTCGATGAACTTGCGATACAGCTCGGCGGATTTGCCGCCGGTTGCAAAAATGCGGGTGATTTCGCTTTCCCGCACCAGCTTGCCGATGTCGTTGGGAACGGCGTTTCGGATGCTGGTATCCGATGCGCCTGCGATATCGCAGCGGGCGATCGTGTCCCACAGCGCAACATGATGCTTTAAGCACATCGCGCGCTTTTCTTCGATCGTCTGCGGCACCTCTTCGCCCAGCACAGCCGCCAGCACGCGCCAGAAGCGGTTTTGCGGGTGTGCGTAAAAGAAGCCCGCCTCGCGCGATTTGGGGCTCGGAATCGAGCCGAGCAGCAACACCCGCGAATGGCTGTCATACAGCGGCGGGATGGTATGGACAACGGTTTGCAGATTCATGTTTCCTCCTCAATGACAGAAAGAAAGGCGCGGAACGCACTGGGCAGCGCATACTCCGCGCGCAGAGCGGATGGGCTGACAAAGGTCAATTCTTCCGGCTGGTTTGCCAGTTCGATATAATACCCGTTCATGTGCCATTCCACATGGGTAAATACATGCTTGGCAGGGCGCAGGGACAGTAGGCTGGATACCTGCCAACCACGCGCGGCGAGCGCCTGACGCGTTTCATCCGGGGAGAGGTGGCCTTCCAGTGCAGGCAGCTCCCACAGCCCGGCAAGCAGGCCGGAGGCAGGCCGCCGTGTCAGCCCGACAAGCGAGCCGTGACGCAGCAGCAGAACCGTGCGGTTTTCGATGCGGCGTGCCTTTTTTGCTGCGCGCAAGGGCAGGAGGGCGGCGTTTCCGTGGTGGTAACCCAGACATAGGTGCTGCACGGGGCAGTCACCGCACAGCGGCGCACCGTTGGGCAGGCAGACCATGGCGCCCAGCTCCATCAGAGACTGGTTGAGGTCACCCGGCCGATCGGTAGGCATCAGGTCGGCAACCCGCGCGCGTGTACGCTTTTTGAATGCCGTGTCGGTGATAGGGGTGAAGTCGTTATCTAGCCGCGCTGCAACGCGCAGCACGTTGCCGTCCACCGCGGGAACGGGAATGCCGCAGGCAATGGACGCGATGGCTCCGGCGGTATAATCTCCAATGCCGGGCAGCGCGAGCAGCGCATCATAATCGGCGGGGAGCTCGCCACCGTATTTCTCGCAGACCTCGACCGCAGCGCGGTGCAAGTTGCGCACGCGGCTGTAGTAGCCCAGTCCCTCCCACAGTTTCAGATAAACTGACTCGTCTGCTTCCGCGAGTGCGCGCACATCGGGCAGCGCTTCCATCCAACGGGTGAAATACCCGAGTACAGCTTGTACGCGTGTTTGCTGGAGCATGATCTCGCTGACCCACACACGGTAGGGTGTGGGATATGCACGCCATGGCAGGTCGCGATGCCCTTGGTCATACCAGTTCAGAAGTGGGGGGACAATTGCAGAGGTGACGCCGCTCAATGCTGCATGTCCTCAAGGGTCTGGCCGGTGTAAAACATGGTGAAAACAGCGTCCGCAATATGCCTGTGCTCGTCGTCATGTACTTCCACCATGTAAACTGCGGTTTTCTTGCCGCGTTTGCGTTCGTAGGCAACGGCGGTCAGTGTTTTGCCAAGACGGCCGGGACGATAGTAATGGATATTGCTGTCCAGCGTCACAGCAACCAGTCCGTGAGAGGCAGCGGCGGAGCCTGCGGCAATGTCGCACAGCGTAAAAATAGTACCGCCGTGCGCCAAGCCGAGCGGGTTGAGCAGCTCTTCCGTCAGATCCAGCTCAACAGTTGCGCCGCCGTCCTTGTCTAGCGTGATGACACGCATATGCATCAGCTTGTTCAGGCCGCTGGCTTCCTGACGCATTTTCAAAATTTGTTCGATTGTCATGGGAAAGCTCCTTTTCATAGAAACATATATGGTGCAGCAGACCAAGCCGCCGCACCATGCTTTTTTTCGTTCTTTTTTATTATATCGGTCGTCAGCATATGCGTCAAGCGAAAACAAAGTGCATTTTCAGATGGAGAAGATCCCTGTTTTTTAACATGAAAAAATGTCTGACCACCATATATAGTTATAAAATTCAAAACTGGCAACCAAATCATGTAATGGCAGGGTAGGGGGCTTTATTTGTAAAAAAAACGATGGAAACGCAACTTTTTCGTTCTTTACAAGTGCGATTACACGCTGTATAATAGACATAGTTTTATGATGGGGTAGCAGAGATATGACCAGTGATTTTTCTCGTACACTCGCGCTTTTGCGACGGGAAAAGAAAATAAGCCAACGAACCGCTGCGGGCGACCTTGGGGTGTCGCAGGCGCTTCTGAGCCATTACGAAAATGGCTTGCGCGAGCCGGGCTTGCCGTTTGTAGTGCGTGCCGCGGATTATTATGGGGTGTCCTGCGATTATTTGCTGGGCAGGTCGATGGCGCGGGATGGCTCCGCAGTACCGGCAGAGCGCATGGATGTACAGATACATACAGGCTGGGAGAAAAATCAGGTGGTGCGTGCGGTTTCGCTGCTGATGGATCTGACTGAGCAGATGGGAAGCAAGCAGCTTCCGCATGAGGTGGAAGCGTATCTGTCGGTTGTGATCTATAAAGTATACCGTTATCTGTATATGGCAGACCCGACCAATGTGGAGGCGGTGTTTCGCACATCACGGGAGCAGTTTGAATATCTTTGCGATGCGCGTATGAAGGAGCATGAGCTTCGCATCCGCACAGCAGCAAAGGGAGAGGGCGGTTTCGGTTTGGAGCAGGAAATGCTGCATGGCGTTTCGATTTCGCCCAATGAAATCAGCAAACGCTATCCGGAATTGTCCGGCGCATTCCTGACGATTTTGCAGCAGGTTTCGGACTCTATTGACGCCTTCGGAAAAAATATAAAAATCGGAAAATAAAAATCGAAAAAAGTATTGACAGGTTGGAAACAGTATGCTATTATATACAAGTCGCTGAGACAGACAAGACTTGCGAAACGCTGGTGTAGCTCAGTTGGTAGAGCAGCTGATTTGTAATCAGCAGGTCGGGGGTTCAAGTCCGTCCACCAGCTCCACACCTTTTGAGCAAAGGACAATTTCATATGGGAGGTTTCCCGAGTGGCCAAAGGGAACAGACTGTAAATCTGTCGTCTATGACTTCGGTGGTTCGAATCCACCACCTCCCACCAGTTGCGAAAAGCACTCCGAATGGAGTGCTTTTCTTCTTTATGTCTCTGAAAAAGTTTTGCTTTTGCTTTTTTCGCGCTTTGGGAAATAGTCGCGGCGAATCGCGGAAATAAGGGAAATTGGCAACGGTGAATATGGAAAACCTGCGCATAAGACGGATATTTCGTCTTGCATGCAACGGCGTCACACGAAAAAGTGCAAAAGTGCACCCAGTCCGGCGGAATGCCGCGCAATTGCTTCCTACATCCAATCGCATTCAAATGAGCAGATCGGTGTGATTACGACATACAAAAATCAGTGGGATGCGATACAGAGTATTGGGGAATGCAGCATAATCGGCTAATTGAGCAACTGATGTGGGTTGCAGAGAGATATGGTTGTCTTTTGCAGTCAGAGATTTCGAAGGGTTGTGCAGAGCATCTGCTGGTGTGTTTGTATGGAAGCGGTGGATCTGATCTGGAGATCGTGGTATACCGGAAACGAAATTGAGATGGGAAAGGAGCTTAACAGCTCCTTTCTCTTTTGTTCGGCATGATAGTGCACAAGCATGCAAAAGCATTCGCTGTGTGCTGGCCCGAAAATTATTATAATTCGTTGATCGTTTCGGCCACTGCCATATTACAGATTCTTTTTCCGGGGGCCAAAGGAACAAGCAAAGCGGTACATACCAGCAGCACCAAAATCCCGCCTACAGAAGAAAGGGGCAGATGCCAAGCTGTGCCCCAATAGTTGGTGATCATCTGCCCATAGAGGAAGTAGTGCAGCGGTAGGCCCAACCCGCAGCCTGCAACGAGCCCCAGTAAGGTGTAGGTGGCAGACTCTGTGGTAATCATCTTTTGAATTTGGTGTCCGTCCATACCCACGGCACGCATAGCACCATATTGCTTTGTTCTGGCAGATACACTCATGGCAATGCTGTTTGCTGTATGGATAATGGTGATCAGGGTGATAACTACCAGAAAACCGTACACAAAGAGGCAGAACATGAAATAGGTGCTTTGAGTGTCCTTGTTTTGGGCAAGACGGTCATAAAAGTCATACTGTCCATTGGCCAAAGCTTGAAGCTGATTGACATCCTGTTGTGTAGCGTTCGGGGTTAGCTGCACATCCAGAATCGCGTAGGCATCCTTTCCTGTGATTGCTGTAAACAGCGCCTCCGAGCAGATCACCGTGGGCCGATCCGACGTGTCAAAAGGGCTATCTTCCAGAACACCGGCCACCGTGAGGGAAGTGCTGTCCAGTTGGATGCCATCACCGACTTGCAGGGTGTTGCTTTTGTCAAAAACCGTCAGGACACCGCGGCCGTTCCGGACCGCGTCCATATCCCCGGACACTAAATCCTCCTCTGCCCACTGGAATTGCTGCGCATCATAAGAGATGAGATCGACCGTTCCCGATTTTCCCTCATACACTGCGGGGAGACTTTGGTACATCCGGCCAAAGGCGCGCTTGACATAGGGCTGCTCCGCCACCTCGGCGGCAAAAGATGGATCGATCTCACACTGATTTTCCGGGCTGCTGTAAAAGACGTCCGGCGCCCATGGCTGCAGCGGATTGAGGGCAAGTTGAACCCATTGCACCAGAACGGAGAAACTCAGAATCAGGATGATGCTGAGCGCAAAGGAGCCGGTCATCATCAGCAGATTTTTCGGTGAGGAGACCGCGTGGTGTATGCCAAGAGCCGTCTCGATGTGAAAAAAGCTTTTTCGCACCGGACGGGACACAGATTTTCCTTGATTACTGTTTCCGGTAACCGCAGCAATCGGGGAGACAGACGCAGC
>NZ_CALWJK010000032.1 GCF_944380975.1 uncultured Agathobaculum sp.
CGTATGGGCTATTATGACGAGGCGGGCGGCCGCGCGTACCTGTTCCAGCTGATGGAGGTCACGCCGGGCGCGCGCAATGTAAACGAATATGTGCGCATCGTGCGCGATAAAAGTCTGCTGCGGCAGCTGGCCGATGCAGGCAGCGAGATTCAGCAGAACGCGCTTGAGGCGCGCGGCGAAGCCGCCAGCATTGCGGAATTGGCGGAACAGCGGATTTACAGCATTCGGCAGGGGCGTGAAATCAAGGGTCTGTCTAAACTCAGCGAGGTCATTGCCGACCTGTATACCGAGCTGGATGAACGCGCTAAGTCGGACAGCGACATTCCGGGTATGTCGACCGGATTCCATGCGCTGGACACTGCGCTGACCGGCCTGAACAAATCCGACCTGATCCTGATTGCGGCACGTCCCGGTATGGGTAAGACGGCGTTTGCGCTCAATGTTGCGCTCAACGCTGCCAAGGCAAGCGTCAAAGACAAGCCGCGCGGCTACAAAAAGGGGACGGGCGTGTGCGTGTTCCAGCTTGAGATGGGTAAGGAACAGCTCGCCAGCCGCTTTTTGTCCAGCGAAGCGCTCATCGAGTCGCAGAAGCTGAAAACCGGCAATCTGGATGAAGAGGACTGGGTCAAGATCGCCCGTGCATCGGGTGTATTAGCCAGACTGAACATTTACGTGGATGACAATCCCGCGATCACGGTTGCTGAAATCAAAGCGAAGTGCCGCCGTTTGGGCGAGGAACTGGGCTTGATTGTCATTGACTACTTGCAGCTGATGCATGTCGGCGGACGGCACATGGATAACCGCGTGCAGGAGGTCGCAGAGATCTCGCGTTCGCTCAAGATTATGGCGAAAGAGCTGAACGTGCCGGTTGTTTGCCTGTCGCAGCTGTCGCGTGCGTCCGAGCAGCGCTCGGACAAGCGGCCGATGCTGTCTGACTTGCGTGAATCCGGTGCCATCGAGCAGGACGCGGATATCGTCATGTTCATCTATCGAGACGATTATTATGATGATGAGAGCGAAAACAAGAACATCGCAGAAATCATCATTGCGAAAAACCGTCATGGTGCGACGGGGACGATCGAATTGCAGTGGGTCGGTCAGTATACGACCTTCTCCAATCCCGATCGCATCCATGGAGACTGAGGCCATGCTGGAACAGATAAAGCAGACCATCGCGGCATATGATATGCTGCGGCAGGGTGAACCGGTGCTGGTCGCGCTGTCGGGCGGCGCGGATTCGGTGGCGTTGCTGCATGGATTGCGGGCACTAGGCTATCCGGTGCGGGCGTTTCATTTGAACCACTGCCTGCGCGGTGCGCAGTCCGATCTGGACGAAGCATTTTGCCGGGAGCTGTGTATGCGCTTAGGTGTCGAATTGACAGTTGAGCGTGTGGATGTTGCTGCAGCGGTGCGCGAGCAGGGGAATGGCGTGGAGGAAACCGCCCGCCGCATCCGCTATGCGCGGCTGCAAGATGCCGCGCAGGACGAGAAAATCGCCACCGCGCATACCGCAGACGACAATCTGGAAACCGTGTTGTTCCATCTGGTGCGCGGCACAGGCCCCAAAGGGCTGGCGGGCATCCCGCCTGTGCGCGGACAGATCATCCGTCCGCTGCTGCGGGTGGAACGCACGCAGGTCGAGGAATATCTTGCGTCAATCGGACAGGATTATGTCACTGACAGCACGAATGCAGACGACGCTTACACCCGTAACCGCATCCGGCACACGGTTGTGCCCGCGCTGCGGGCGATTCAGCCGATGGCAGCGCAGGCTGCGGCGCGGCTGGGTTATCTGCTGCGGCAGGATGAGGACTGTCTGGGCGGATTGGCGCAGGAATGTCTGGCACAGGCCGCGCGGCCTGACGGTGCATGGGACATTGTTCCGCTGCGGCAGGCGCATTCGGCGGTGCGCGCACGTGCACTGCGGCGGCTGCTTGCGCAGGACGGTATGCCGCTGCGGGATCTGACCGCGCAGCATATTTTCGCGTTGGAACAGCTGCTGGACAGCCAAAAGCCTTCTGCCTGCTGCGCCTTACCGCATGGCTTTACCGCGCGGCGTGAATATAGTGCACTGCGGCTGGTGCGGGAGCAAGAGCAGCAGGTGCGGGATGCCGTGCCGCTTGTCGTCCCGTCCGAACAGACGCTGTGGAACGGCAGCGTGCGGGTTTCGGTGCATGTCTTAGAAAAAAACGAAGTTTTTTACAAATCATTCAATACTTTTTGCGTGGATTGTGGTACAATAGATTTCGTATCATTGTGCGTTCGCACACGCAAGGCGGGCGACCGGATTCGTCTGACGGAAACAGGCGGCAGCCGGACACTCAAAAAGCTGCTGATCGACCGGAAAATTCCACGCTGCAAGCGGGATGGGTTGGCGGTCGTGGCGGACAAAACCGGCGTGATCGCCGTGCAGGATATAGGCATGGATTGTTCGCGTTCTCCGCAGGGAGGCGCGCGGATGCAAATAAAAATAGAGGGGTATTGAAAAATGGCATATGATATGCGGGACGATATCAAGGAAATCTATTTTACCGAGCAGCAACTCGCGGATAAGGTCGCGGAAATGGGCGCACGCATCACGGAGGATTACCGGGATAAGAACCCGCTGATCGTCAGCGTGCTCAAGGGTTCCTATGTGTTCATGGCAGACCTGACGCGCAAGATCGACACACCCTGCAATGTGGATTTCATGGTCGTGTCGAGCTATGGCAAGGGAACCAAAACCTCGGGCGAGGTGCAGATCATCAAGGATATCGAGCAGCCGATCGATGGGCGTGACCTGCTGATCGTGGAGGACATTCTGGACTCCGGCGTAACGCTCAGCTATCTGATGCAGGTGCTCAAGGCGCGCGGTGCGAAGTCTATCCGTCTGTGCACGCTTCTGTCCAAGCCTGCGCGGCACAAGGTGGATGTGCCTGTCGACTATCTGGGCTTTGAGATCCCGGATGAGTTTGTGGTCGGCTATGGTCTGGATTATGCTGAAAGATACCGCAATCTGCCGTATATCGGCATTTTGAAGCCGAGCGTTTACGGCGGCGAGTAAATATCAACAAGGAAGAGGTGTCAAACCAATTTGAAAGGCAAAATGAAAGGCTTTGGCCTTTATCTCATCATCTTAGTATTTCTTCTGGCGGGCGTCAGCTATGTCATCAGCCAGACCCAGCAAACCGAGCCGATTACCTATTCGGATGTGTTTACCTATTTCACCGAAGGTAAGGTAGACCAGTATAAGGTAGACGATTCGGTGCTGACCATGCATCTGCGCGATGAGAATCGCGTTGTCAGTTATGATTTAGGCGGTTCGCGTGATATCTGGTGGGCGCAGCTCGGCGAGACGATCACGCAGCAGATGGAGGACGGTACCCTCAAAGAGGTCGATTATGTGACCACCACCATTCCGTGGTGGGCGCAGTTCCTGCCATATATCATCCTGATTGTGCTGCTTGGCGCATTCTGGTATTTCATGATGAACAAGCAATCCGGCGGCGGTGCAGGTCCGATGCAGTTCGGCAAGGCGCGCGCACGGCTGGCACAGGACGATAAGCGCAAGGTGACGTTTAACGACGTTGCCGGTGCGGACGAAGAAAAAGCGGAATTGCAGGAGATTGTCGAGTTCCTCAAGAATCCGCAGAAGTTCGTGCAGATCGGCGCGCGTATCCCCAAGGGCGTTCTGCTGGTCGGCCCTCCGGGCACTGGTAAAACCCTGATCGCGCGTGCGGTCGCAGGTGAGGCAGGCGTGCCGTTCCTGTCGATTTCCGGTTCGGATTTCGTTGAATTGTATGTTGGTGTGGGTGCGTCTCGTGTGCGTGACCTGTTCGAGCAGGCCAAGAAGAATGCCCCGGCAATCGTGTTCATCGACGAGATCGACGCGGTCGGCCGTCAGCGTGGCGCGGGCCTCGGCGGCGGACATGACGAGCGCGAGCAGACGCTTAACCAGCTGCTTGTCGAGATGGACGGCTTCGGCGCAAACGAGGGTGTCATCGTCATCGCTGCAACCAACCGTAAGGATATTCTGGATAACGCGCTGCTGCGTCCGGGCCGTTTTGACCGTCAGGTTTATGTCGGCGCACCGGATGTCAAGGGCCGCGAAGCGATCCTCAAGGTGCATGCGCGCAACAAGCAGTTCGATCCGGATGTTAAGTTCGCGGATATCGCTAAGACCACGGCGGGCTTCACCGGCGCGGATCTGGAAAACCTGCTCAACGAGGCAGCGCTGTTGGCAGCGCGACGCAATAAGAAGCTGATTTCGCAGGAAGAGATTGAAGAATCCCTGCTCAAGGTGGTTATGGGCGTCGAAAAGAAGAGCCACATCATCACCGATAAGGATAAGCGTCTGACGGCGTACCATGAAGCTGGTCATGCGATCTGCTTCCATGTGCTGCCGACGCAGGACCCTGTGCATCACGTTACGATCATTCCGCGTTCTTCCGGTGCGGGCGGCTTTACCATGCCGCTGCCGGAGGAGGATCAGGCATATCGCACTAAGAAATATATGGAAGAATATATCATCGTTTGTCTGGGCGGCCGTGTAGCCGAGCAGCTGACGATGGAGGATATCTCGACCGGCGCATATGGTGATATCAAGCAGGCAACCCAGATGGCGCGTGCGATGGTCACCAGCTACGGTATGAGCGAGAAGCTTGGCCCGATCGATTACGGTTCGGACAGCGGAGAAATCTTCCTGGGCCGCGACTTTGCAGCGGGTAAGGGCTATTCCGAGGTCAAGGCAGCAGAGATCGACGATGAGATTCATCGCATCATCGAAGAGGCGTATCGTGCCTGCAAGAAGCTGCTGAGCGAGCATCTGGAGCAGATGACCAACGTAGCGGAGTATCTGATCCGCAACGAAACCATGGACGGCGAGACCTTCGTCAAGGTATTCAATGGCGAGGTCGTACCGGATAAGGTAGTCGGCGAGGATTTGATGACCGAACTGAAGGAAGAACTGGATGCGAAGGTTGGCAAGGCGCCGGAAAGCGTGGCTGAAGCCACCGACGCACACGAGTCAAACGAGGAAGAAAAGACCGCGTCTGAGGATTCGCAGAAGCAGGACTGATTTCTGCAAGCAAAAAATCCCACGGGAAACCGTGGGATTTTGTTTTGCGCGTGGGAGCGAAAGAAAAAGGAGCGGTCAAGCCGCTCCTTTGTGCTTTTTACTTAGCCGATGCCGCCGGGAATGACAAAGCTGCATAT
Organism: uncultured Agathobaculum sp.; assembly: GCF_944380975.1. GTDB lineage: Bacteria > Bacillota > Clostridia > Oscillospirales > Butyricicoccaceae > Agathobaculum. Next base: position 5,194 of record NZ_CALWJK010000032.1, read on the forward strand.
CACAACCAGCGCGGCGAGAAAGACATAGACATATTTGGCGAGGAAGTCGTAAGCAGGGCTGAGAGGCTTTTCGCGGCCTTCCATCAGCTCTTTCTTGATGTTCTTAACGCCGAGTACCCAGTAGATCATTACTGCGCCCAAAATCGCGCCGATCGGCACGACATAGATCGTGATAATATCCATCCAGCGGCCCATCAGGGATTCCTGTTCAATGAACAGGCCGACGGCAAGCGTTGCCGCACCAGCCAGCACAACCGCGGCTTTGCGGTTCAGCTTGAGGCGGGTCTGTGCCGCTTCAGATACCGCTTCGAGCATGTTCGTCAGCGAAGTGATACCGGCAAACAGCACAGAAATGAAGAACAGGAAGGCAAACAGCCGTCCGAGCGGCATCTGTTGGAACACGCGCGGCAGCGTGATGAACAGCAGCTTGGGGCCGGATGCCGGGTCCAGACCAAAGGCAAATACCGAGGGGATAACGGCGAAGCCGGCAAGCATCGCCGCACAGGTGTCCAGCACGGCGGTCATACAGGAAGAATGGACAACGTCCTCTTTTTTGGAGAGATAGGAGCCGTAAATAATCATACCTGAGCCAGTTACCGACAGCGAGAAGAATGCTTGTCCCATCGCCATGATCCAGGTACTAGGATTGAGCAGGGATTCCCACTGCGGCACGAGCAGGTACTTGTAGCCCTCCAGCGCACCCGCCAAAAAGAGCACGCGTATCGCGATAATCAGGAACAGGATAAAGAACGCGGGCATCATCACTTTATTGATCTTTTCAATGCCGCCTGAAACGCCGAAAATTAGGATAGCAACCGTGATCACGACAACGATCACATGCCACGGCACACTCGACAAGGGCGCTGCGCTCATCTGCGCGAAATAGGTTTCCGGTTCAGTGGTCATGAGCGTACCGGTCAGCGCGCCAAACGCGCACCGGACTACCCAGCCGACGATGATCGAATAGCCGATGGCGATGCCGAGCGAGCCAAACAGCGGAATTGCGCCCAGAATCGCGCCGCCTTTTTTGCCGCGCGTTTTCATCGCATATTCGTAAGAGCCGATTGGGCCGGTTCCGGTCAGGCGGCCGAAAGCAAATTCGCCCGACAGGCCGACATAGCCGAACAGTGCGACAAACAGCAGGTACGGGATGAGAAAGGCCGCGCCGCCATATTGTCCGGTGCGATAAGGAAACATCCAGATGTTGCCCATGCCAACCGCAGAGCCGACCGCCGCCAGCACGAAGCCGACTTTTGAAGTAAAGGTACCATTCACACTTTTCTGATGCATTGTTTCAATCTCCGGTTTCTTTTTCACAATTCTATATAGTATATCATACCGATGCAAAGAAAGCCATACGCGATTTGACCAGAAAAGGATAACCGCTTTGTCATATATGACAAAAGTATGTGAGGAAAATCGGGAAATTTATCAGTTATTCCCTTGCACTTAGCGCTCGCTTATGGTATGATAGGAAAGCGTGAGAAAGACACATGTCTTTTTAGGGAGGACAAACAGCGCATGGTAAAACCAAAATACTATCTGGTCGAACGAACACTGCTGCCGGAAGTGTTTCAGCGTGTGATCGAAGCAAATGAGGCGATTGCCTCGGGCAGAGCGGCGACGGCAAGCGAGGCGGCAAAGATTGCCGGGCTGTCACGCAGTGCGTATTATAAATATAAGGATGGTGTGCGTCCGTTTTTCGAGGCGACAACCGACCGGATCGTGACCTTCCACTTTATGCTGCACGATCAGCCGGGCGTATTGTCGAGCATTCTGGGGTTGATGGCCCGTTCGGGTGCGAATTTGCTGACGGTCAACCAGTCGATTCCAATGCGCGGGCAAGCATCTGTGACCATTTCCGCCCGTACCGGAGAAATGAAATATTCGGTTGAGGAACTGATGCACCGTGCGGAACAGATGGAGGGCGTCAGCAAGGTGGAAATTCTGGCATCTGAATAAAAATAGAACCGAGAGAAAGGAAACAGGGTTATGATAAAAGCAGCAATCATGGGACACGGTACGGTAGGCTCCGGCGTGTATGAGGTGTTTGAAATGAACGCCGAAAAAATCGCGCGCGTGGTCGGTGAGCCGGTCGAAGTCAAATATGTGCTCGATTTGCGCGATTTTTCCGCGCTGCCGTATGGGCATAAGTTTGTCTCGGACTTTTCCGTGATCGAAAACGATCCGGAGGTCACGGTCGTGGCCGAGGTCATGGGCGGCGTGGGGGCTGCTTATGAGTTCACGCGCCGCTGCCTGCTGGCGGGCAAGAGCGTGTGCACCTCGAATAAGGAGTTGGTCGCAACCCGTGGCGAGGAGCTGCTCCGGATCGCGGAGGAAAAGGGCGTCAACTATATGTTTGAAGCATCGGTCGGCGGCGGTATCCCGATCATCCGCCCGATGCTGCAATGTCTGGCCGCCAACGAGTTCAATGAGATCTGCGGTATTCTTAACGGCACCACCAACTACATCCTGACTCAGATGATCCATAACGGTGTCACCTTTGAGGATGCGCTCAAGCAGGCACAGCTCAACGGCTATGCGGAAAAAGACCCTACGGCTGATATCGAGGGTCACGATGCCTGCCGTAAAATCTGCATTTTGGCGGATCTGGCCTTTGGCGATAAGTTCGATCCCGATCAGGTATCCTGCGAAGGCATCACGAAGATCACGCTGGAGGACGTAGCAAACGCCGATAAGCTGGGCTGTGTCATCAAGCTGCTCGGCCGCACGGTACGGTGTGAGGACGGCACGGCGTATGCCTATGTTGCGCCGCATTTGATCCACAAGGAAAGCCCGCTGGCTTCGGTAGAGGATGTGTTCAATGCCATCATGGTCAACGGCAACGCCACGGGTGATGTGATGTTTTACGGCAAGGGTGCGGGCAAGCTTGCCACTGCTTCGGCAGTAGTCGCAGATATGCTCGACTGCATCGAGCATGCAGACCATCGCCGCCGCATTTTCTGGGGAGATGGGTCGAAAAATCTGCTGCGTCCGCTTGACACGCTGCAAAGCGCGTGGTATGTTCGTTTCAAGGGCGCATCGCGTGATCTGGAAGCACTGCTGCCGGTGGAAAGCCTGACCGAGCCGGTTGACGGCGTGGTGGTCGTCAAGACCCGCCGCCTGTCCACTGCGGATATGCAGGAGAAGATCGAAAAGCTGAACGCTTGTGGCGAAGTGCGCGCTGCCATGCGTATGCTGTAAGAGGAGGATAACAGAAAATGGTTCGTGTGACTGTTCCGGCGACGAGTGCTAATATGGGCTCGGGCTACGACAGCATCGGCATTGCGCTGGAGCTTTATAACGTGATCGACATGGACGAAAGCGATCACATTGATATTTCGGATAAAAACGGTCAGTTTGTGCCGAAGGATGCGCGCAATCTGATCTATCAGTGTGCCAAACGGGTGTATGATGAATGCGGAAAGCCGCTTTCCGGCCTGAAAATCATTGAGGATTGTGCCATTCCGCAGACGCGTGGTTTGGGTTCGTCCTCGGCCTGCACGGTTGCGGGTATTATGGGGGCGAATGCTTTGCTGGGTGAGCCGCTCGATCGGCAGGCTATTATCGACCTTGCGGCCACGATCGAGGGGCATCCGGATAATTCCACGCCCGCTATTCTGGGTGGCTTCTGTGTGGCGCTGTTGGAAAACGGCCATGTACATCATGTGCGCGTGCCGGTGCACGGTGCGATTGATTTTATCGTGTTCATTCCGGACTTCAAGCTTTCGACCGAGAAAGCGCGTGCGGCGCTGCCCAAAACCATCGCGCATCACGACGCGGTGTACAATCTGGCACGTGCAGCGTTGCTGGCTGGCAGCTTGACGACCGGCAAGCTGGAAAATCTGGATGTGGCAACGGGGGACTGCCTGCACCAGCCGTACCGCTTTGGCCTGATCGAAAACGGCGAGGACATTGTCCGCGAGGCGAAGGAACTCGGCGCGCTGGGCGCGTTTATTTCGGGCGCTGGCCCGTCCATCGTTGCGATGGTATATAAGGGGGATCGTGACTATCTGTCGCGTGCGCAGGCGGTCTGTGCGGAAAAATATCCGCATTGGAAGGCTGTGCAGCTGCGCTGCGATGAGGTGGGTGCGACCGTCAAACGCATGTGAGCGAGGCCGCGTCTGCGGCAGGCTATATAAGGAGGAAACGGAAACAATATGAGTCTTATTGTGCAAAAGTTCGGCGGCACTTCGGTAGCTGATACCGAGCGCTTGAGAAATGTTGCGGATATTGTCACCAAAACTGCGCAGGCCGGCAACAAGGTGGTTGTTGTGGTCTCCGCGCAGGGGGATACCACCGATGACTTGATCGCTAAGGCGGCGGAGCTGAACGAGCATCCGTCCAAGCGTGAGATGGATGTGCTGCTCAACACGGGCGAGATGATCTCGATGTCGCTGCTGGCAATGGCGATCCAGAAGCTCGGTTTTTCGGTCGTTTCGCTGACCGGCTGGCAGATTGGTTTGGAAACCAACAGCAACTATTCGGATGCGCGCATCAAGCGCATTGTGGGCGACCGTCTGCAGGCGGAGCTGGATAACGGAAAGATCTGCATTGTGGCGGGCTTCCAGGGCATCAACAAGCTCGGCGATGTGACGACTCTTGGCCGTGGCGGCTCGGATACGACGGCTGTTGCCATTGCGGCGACGTTGGGCGCTGACCTGTGCCAGATTTATACCGATGTTGACGGCGTATATACCGCAGACCCGCGTATTGTACCCAATGCGCGCAAGCTGGATGCGATCACCTATGATGAGATGCTGGAACTGGCGTCGCTCGGTGCGCAGGTTCTGCACAACCGTTCGGTTGAGATGGCGAAAAAATACAACGTCGACCTGGAGGTCGTTTCGAGCTTTACCCGCAATCCGGGTACGAAAGTCAAGGAGGGTTCTCACATGGAAAAAATGAATGTATCGGGTGTTGCCCGTGATAATAATTGTGCGCGTGTAGCCATTATCAATGTAGCGGATACTCCGGGCACGGCGTTTAAGGTGTTTTCGCTCATGGCCAAGCATAATGTCAATATCGACATTATCCTCCAGTCGGTCGGCCGCGATAATAAAAAGTCCATTTCCTTTACCATCCGTGAGGACGATGCAGAGCGCGTCGGTAAAATCCTGGAGGACAATGCCGGAATGATCGGATATGAGGATGTTTCGATCAATACCAAGGTCGCTAAGGTATCTATTGTTGGCGCGGGCATGGCATCCTCCGCAGGTGTTGCGTCCAAGATGTTTGAAGCGCTGGCGATGGCAGGCATCAATATCCGCATGATCTCCACTTCGGAAATCAAGATTTCCGTCCTGATTAACGAAGAGGACAGCGAGAAGGCCGTCAAGGCGATTCACGAGGAGTTCTTCGGCGAATAAAGCGGCGCAGACAATTTGATAAAAAAATAACGAACCTGATTGACAAGGGATATCAGGTTCGTTATAATATTTATTGTTAGAATATTATCAATCGGCAGGAAAGGATGTTGTGCGATGAAGAAGCTCTGGTGCTTGTTCCGGCGCCGGTTTGCTACCGGAAATGATAAAATGTGCGTTGCATTTTCCGAGACAGAGGGTCGCGTGCGTGCGTGCCCTTATGAAACCGAGGAAGAGGCAAAGGCCAAGTGCCCGGAATATGCGTTCAACAATCGTAACGATGGTGAGGGCGAGGGCGTCGAATAAACCCGCGTTACTTACCGGCAGGAAGCCCCGAAGGAGACGTCTTTCGGGGCTTTTTTCATCGGAAAAGCCCAAGGCAACCGCTGGTTGACAAAAAGAAACGCCGGGTTGGTAGCGTTTCAAGGATATTTCAGGCACACTGAAGGCACAGAAAGGCAGGTGATCTCATATGACGACAGGGGAGAAGATCGCAGCGCTTCGGCGCGAAAAAGGACTCAGTCAGGAGGCGTTGGGCGAAAAACTCGGGTTGTCCCGGCAGGCCGTGAGCAAGTGGGAGGCCGATCAGGCTGTGCCCACGATGGATAATCTGGTCGAACTGAGCCGCCTGTTCGGTGTTCCGGTGGATACGCTGCTGCGGCCGGACGAACCGCTGCCGGGCAAGGAGCAGAAACCGCCGGAGGGTGTTAAGCTGTCCGCAGAGGGGCTGAAAATCTCTTATGCGCCCGTCCTGACGAGAAAAACAAAGTGGTTTATTATCATACTTGCAGTGTTAATGTGGGTAAGTGTGCTGGGTAACATCTATGCCATGGCACGGGTGCAGTCGCTGGAGGAACAGCTGCGCACATTGCAAATGCAGGCGCAGCCGCAGGAAACGGAAAGTACCGTGCAGCAAAGCACGCTGGAAGAGGATGCTTTGTCCGAACATGATATTGCTTATGACCTGCAATATGATGCCAATAAGACAGTTTCGACGACACTGAAGCTATCGTTGTCTGCGCGACCGAAGGAACTGAACCCAGATACCGAGACCCCCAAGTTTACCATCCAAAGTGCGGGCGAAAGCTGGACATGCGCGGCGATTCTGGAACAGAATAATTCGTATGTGGGTAGTACAGAAATCCCAATGCGGGATGCATTTACCGTGTACCTGACGCTGACCAACCGGGAAAACAGAGATGTGCGTAACCTACTGCTGGAAACAGTGAGCGGGATTTCAAATGAATATCAGCTTGAGTTTAGTTATCAGTGGATGGATGAGCAAGGAGAAGCCTTGATGGATGGCAGTGCTATTACATCAGAGAACGGCAGCACGACGATTCGAGGACAGCTTCAGTATCGATTCTATAATGCATGGTCTGATCGGTTTTACGCCTATCCGGTAAAATGCAGATTGGTTCTTCGGGAGGACGACACGGAACTCAAAAGCCAGGAGATAAGTCTGGTGGAGTACAATGAAGAGAATGGGCAATATTACGCCTATGGTCGACCGGATTGGACTGTACCCAAGTCTTTTGAGGATTTAGAATTAATTGCTGAAGCGACCGACAGCTATGGACGAGTACATGAATGGCATATTCATGATTATGAAATTGAAGAAACCGTCCCATAAGGGACGGTTTTTCTATTTACCGAGCGTGCGCGCTGCGGCCAGCACATAAACCTTCACTGCGCCCATTTTGCGCAGCAGCCTGACCGCTGACGCTGCCGTTGCGCCTGTGGTGACAATATCATCCACCAGCACAAGTGATTTGCCGCGCACTTCGGCATTTGCCAGCGGCATCAACGCCCGCTCCGCGTTCTTTTGGCGCGCGGCCGCATCCTTCTGCTCGGATTGCTTGGGTGTGAACGCGCGTTTGCGCAGCGTCGCCCGGCAGGGCAGGCCAAGCGGTTCCGCGACGGCTTTGGCCAGCAGTTCGGCCTGATTGTAGCCGCGTTCGCGTCCCCGCAGCCAGCCGATCGGCATGAACGTGATTAGGTCGGGCTGCCATATGTCCAGCCGCTCGGTTAGCAGCGGCAGCATCTGCGCAGCAAACCAGTCTGCATAGTGCTGTTTGTGCTGGAATTTGAACCGCTGCATGGCATCGCGCACCTTGCCGGTGTAGTACAGTGCTGCGGCAGCATCGTCCGCACCCGTCACATGCGGCGTCTGGGTGCAGCGGTAGCGCTGCCGCACCTCAGATGCGCAGGCAGAGCACAGCATGGCTTTGCCTGTGCCGGCGGCTGGCAGCAACTCTCCGCATAGCACGCACCGCTTGGCAAACAAAACTCCCATGCGCATTCCTCCTGTCAGATAAAAAGGGCTGTCCCCATGGACAGCCCTTAGATTTTACTTGGAAAGCAGCTTTTTCAGACGCTCCGCCGCCTCGAGCGTGCGCTTCTGATCGCCGAAAGCGGTCAGACGGAAGAAGCCGTCGCCGTTTTTGCCGAAGCCTGCGCCCGGCGTGCCGACTACGTTGGCGTTCTCCAGCAGATAGTCGAAGAACTCCCACGAGCCCATGCCGTTCGGGCACTTGAGCCACAGATACGGGCTGGACTTGCCGCCGGTGTACCAGATGCCGAGCGAGTCGAGCGTTTCGGAAAGCACCTTGGCGTTCTGCTTGTAGTAGCCGAGGGTTTCCTTGATCTGCTTCATGCCTTCTTCGGTGAAGCAAGCTGCTGCGCCCTTCTGTACGATGTAGGGCACGCCGTTGAACTTGGTGGTCTGGCGGCGCAGCCACATCTTGTTCAGCTTGCCGTCCATCAGCGCCTGCGGGACAACCGTCCAGCCGCAGCGCGTGCCAGTGAAGCCAGCCATCTTGGAGAAGGAGCAGAACTCGATCGCGCAGGTCTTTGCGCCCTCGATCTCAAAGATCGAACGGGGCAGGTTTTCATCCTCGATGAAGCACTCATACGCTGCGTCATACAGGATCACAGCGTTGTTGGCATTGGCATAGTCCACCCAAGCCTTGAGGCCTGCACGGTCGTAGGCCGCGCCGGTCGGGTTGTTGGGCGAGCAGAGATAGATGATATCGGCATGCACCGACGCATCCGGCAGCGGCAGGAAGCCGTTTTCTTCGGTCGCATTCATAAAGATGACCTTACGGCCCGCCATGACGTTGGTGTCAACGTATACCGGGTAAACCGGGTCGGGGATGAGTACGGTGTTGTCTGCGCCAAAGATGTCCAGAATGTTGCCGAGGTCGCTCTTTGCGCCGTCCGAGATGAAGATCTCGTTGGTGTCAAGGTCTACGCCGTGGGTCTTGTAGTAGCCGACCAGCGCTTCGTGCAGGAAGCCGTAGCCCTGCTCGTCGCCGTAGCCGTGGAAGGTCTCCTGCTTGGCCTGATCCTCGACCGCTGCGTGCAGCGCGTCAATAACGGCAGGCACGAGCGGACGGGTCACGTCGCCAATGCCCAGACGGATGATGTCCGCTTCCGGGTGAGCGGCGGAATATTCGTTTACCTTGCGTGCGATTGTGGAGAACAGATAACTCTGCTCCAGATCGTCGTAGTGCTTATTAATCTGCATTGTTTTTGCTCCTTTTCAGCGATGCTGCGACAAACGCCTTGAACAGCGGATGCGCGCGGTTGGGACGGGACTTGAACTCGGGATGGAACTGTACGCCGATGTAGAACGGATGGTTCGGGATCTCAACGGTCTCCACCAGCTCGCCCGTGGGGGAAGTGCCGGTGATCAGCATGCCCTTGGTTTCAATCTGATCACGGAAGTTGTTGTTGAACTCATAGCGGTGGCGGTGGCGTTCGGAGATCATCTCCGAGCCGTAGGCCGATGCCATGATGGTGTCCGGACGGATTTTGCACGGATATGCGCCCAGACGCATCGTGCCGCCCTTCTTGGAAATGCCCTGCTGGCTTTCCATCAGGTCAATGACCGGATGGGTGGAATCGGGGTCAAACTCAGAGGAGTTTGCGTCCTCAAAGCCGAGCACGTTGCGTGCATAGCTCATAACGGCGATCTGCATGCCGAGGCAGATGCCGAAGTAGGGGATGCCCTGCGTGCGGGCATAGTTTGCCGCACAGATCATGCCTTCGATGCCGCGCGGACCAAAGCCGCCGGGCAGGATGATGCCGTCGACCTCGCCGAGCAGCTTGTCCACGGTCGAGTCGTTGATTTCCTCGGAATCGACCCAGTCAATATTGACAAAGCAGCCGGTTTCGTAACCGCCATGCTGCAGCGCCTCTGCAACCGACAGATAAGCGTCGTGCAGCTTGACGTATTTGCCGACCAGTGCGATCTTGACATGCTCCTTGCGGGAGGCGATGCGCTCGAGCATCTCGACCCACTCGCTCATGTCGCCCTTGGGCGCGCCGATAGCAAGCTCACGGCAGACGATATCGGACAGGTGGCTTTCCTCCAGCATCATGGGCGCCTGATACAGCACAGGAAGCGTGCGGTTTTCGATAACGCAGTCCTCCTGCACGGTGCAGAAGAGCGAGATCTTGCGCTTGATATCGTCGTCCAGCGGCTGATCGACACGCGCGACGATGATGTCCGGGGAAATGCCCAGACCGCGCAGCTCCTTAACCGAGTGCTGGGTGGGCTTGGACTTGGGTTCGTTCGAGCCGGAGATAAACGGCACGAGCGTGACATGGATAAACAGGCAGTTGCGGCGGCCGACCTCGGTCGCCACCTGACGGATGGCTTCGAGGAAGGGCTGGGATTCAATATCGCCGGTCGTGCCGCCGATCTCGGTGATGACAACATCCGCCGAGGTCTTTTTGCCGACCGAATAGATGAACGACTTGATCTCGTTGGTGATATGCGGGATGACCTGCACGGTTTCGCCCAGATATTCGCCTGCGCGCTCCTTGTTGAGCACGTTCCAGTATACCTTGCCGGTGGTCAGGTTGGAGAACTTATTCAGGTCCTCGTCGATGAAACGCTCATAGTGGCCGAGGTCGAGGTCGGTTTCCGCGCCGTCGTCGGTGACATAAACCTCGCCGTGCTGGAACGGGCTCATCGTGCCGGGGTCCACGTTGATATACGGGTCCAGCTTCTGCGCAGCAACCTTGAGGCCGCGGCTTTTGAGCAGGCGGCCGAGCGACGCGGCCGTGATGCCCTTACCCAGACCGGAGACAACACCGCCGGTCACAAAGATGTATTTTGTCATAACTCGATTTCCCCCTTAAATACGGTCGTTGCCGCGCCCGTCATGAACACGGTCTGGTCGGTGTAGCGCACGGTCAGATCGCCGCCGCGCAGATGTACGGTAATATCCTCGCCTTTTTGTGCGCGTCCGGTCAGCACTGCGGCGACGCCCACCGCGCATGCGCCTGTGCCGCAGGCCCAGGTTTCGCCCGAGCCGCGTTCCCACACGCGCATTTTCAGGGTGCCGTCGGGCATGACGTTCACGAACTCGGTGTTGACGCGCTCCGGGAACAGTGCGTGGTGTTCAAACTTGGGGCCGATCCGTTCGAGATCCAGCCCGTCAATGTCCTCATCGAGGAAAAGGACACAGTGCGGATTGCCCATGGAGACGCAGGTCATGTGATACACCTTTTCGTCCACAACGATCGGCGCGCCGATGACCGTGTCGCCTTCGAGGTTGACCGGGATATCGGCAGGCTTCAGAATCGCCGCGCCCATGTCCACGCGTGCGGATACCATTTTGCCATCTTCGACAGTCAGCTCAAGCGTTTTGACACCCGAAAGCGTGTCGACCGTGATGGTGGTGCGTCCGTCAGTCATGCCGTTGTCGTACAGGTATTTGCCGACACAGCGGATGCCGTTGCCGCACATTTTGCCCTCCGACCCGTCGGCGTTAAAAATACGCATCTGCGCATCCGCCTTGTCCGAAGGGGAGATCAGGATGATGCCGTCGCCGCCGATGCCGAAGTGCGGCTCACTCAGCCGGACGGAGAGCGACGCGGGATCGGGTACCGTCTGGTCAAAACAGTTGAAATAAATGTAGTTGTTGCCGCAGCCGTGCATCTTAGTGAAGGACAGCTTCAAGCGGGCTCCCTCCTTAGAAAAAACAAAAAATGGTATATGAGCAGGGCGATCACAGACCGTTGCTCATATACCATTTAGTATATCATAATCCGCCGGGAATTTCTCTATTCATTTCAAAAAAAGGGGAAAAATTTTGTCGCAGCGGGACGGATGGTTTGAGCGGTATCGCACAAAAGCGCATCATTCCGGCATGCCGCCGGAGATGATGTGTTCTGCGATTTCCCGTTTGGTGCGCCGCTGGTTCATCGCCTGCTGTTCGATATAGGCGTGCGCCTCGGGCTCGCTCATCGCGCAGCATTCGATCAGCAGGCATTTGGCGCGGTCAACCAGACGGATATCCTCGATACGCTGCTGCAAGCGGCGGTTTTCGCGCCGCAGACCCGTCAGGCGGGAGCGTGCGGCGCGCGTCATGCGCAGCGCCTGTAAAAACAGTGTGCGGGACAACGGTTTGGGGATGACAAAAACCCCGTCGTCCTCCACCTTTTCGGCAACACTGTCGGCGACTTCGGCTTTTGCCAGCAGGATCACGCCGGCAAGCGTATCGCATGCGGCAGTTTGCGCCAGCTCATGGCCGAATTCATCCGGCAAGGGCGTGTTGACCAGAACCAGATCAAAGTCGCCGTCCACCAGTGCGCGGCGGGCTTCCGAACCGGAGGAAACCGCAACGGTTTTGGCCTGCACGCCGCAGGAGGTGAGAAATTGTGTCAGCATGGCATGGGATTTTTGCGTGGCGGAAACGATCATGATGCGTTCCAAGCAGCGTTTCCCTCCTTTCGGGTAAGGATGGGAGTAAAATCAGTAGCGCTCGAAGTACAGCGCGCGCTCGGCGGAAAAGCGGTCATCCGCCAGTGCAATGCGGTCGTGCTCGACCTGCTTGGCGGCGAAAAACGCTTCGCGCGCCTTCGTCGGCAGATGGCGGGTGATGAAAGGGCTGTCCTGTGCGCAGCGGATGGCTTCGCAAAGTGAGCCGGGCAGCGCTTGATATTGGGCACGTACCGCATCCGAGGCGGTGAACAGGTTGTCATTGCACGCAGGGGCGAGCGGCAGCTGCTGTTCGATGCCGTCCAGACCTGCGTGGATGAGCAGCGCAAAGACGATATAGGGATTGATGCAGCCGTCGAACGAGCGCACCTTCATGCGGTTGGCCAGCTTGCCGTTTGCCAGAGGCACGGCGATCAGCGGCGCGCGGTTCTGGTGCGACCAAGTGATATACTTGGGCGCTTCAAATTCGCCCAGCCGCTGGAACGAGTTGGTCAGCGGGTTGCCGAAGATGGTCATTTCCGCCGCGTGCTGCAAGATGCCAGCAACAAAGCTGCGTCCATCCTTGCTTTGGTCAAAGCCCGGGTGGAACAGATTTTGTCCGTTCCGCATGATGGAAATGGACAGGTGCAGACCGCTGCCGGGAATGCTGGGCAGGGGTTTGGGCAGGAATGAGGCGTGCAGACCGCTCGATGCGGCAATGGATTTGACCACCCACTTGAAGGTGACAAAATTATCCGCCGCCTCCAGCGCTTCCGCATAGCGGAAGTCAATCTCATGCTGGCCGGGGCCTTGCTCGTGATGCGAGGATTCGGGCTGGATATTCATTTCCTCGAGCGTCAGGCAGATCTGGCGGCGCACGTTTTCCGCCTTGTCCAGCGGAGCCACGTCGAAATATTCGCCGTGGTCGTGAGGGATGATGGTGGGACGTCCGTTCTCGTCCAGCTCAAACAGGTAAAACTCGCTTGCTGTGCCCATCATGATGGAATAGCCCGACTGACGGGCGCGGCGGCTGGCCTCGCGAAGCAGGTGACGGCCGTCGCCCTCGAAGGGCGTACCGTCCGGATAGCGGATATCGCAATAGAACCGCACGACGCGCCCCTGCGTGGGCCGCCACGGCAGCACGGACAGCGTCGCGGGGTCGGGGAACAGCAGCAGATCGGAGTCATCGACATTGAGAAATCCGCGCAGCGAGGACGCATTGAAATGGATGCCGTGTTCAAAGGCGCGCGTCAGTTCGGTCGGCATGATGGCGATGTTTTTCTGATTGCCGAAGATGTCGCAAAAGGCCAGACGGATGAATTTAACGTCGTTTTCCTCGATAAATTGCAGCACTTCGTGCATGGTGGTGTCCATAAGAGCCGCGCTCCTCTCTGAATAAATATGATATGCGCCATGCAGCGCAAAAATCAGGATTCGTAGGTATAAAGCTGATGGTAACCGGCCTCCGGATTGGGGGACAGCACATAATATTGCTGCGCGAGCAGGGTGGCAGCGTCGCCGCCGAAATGGCGGCAGTATTCCTCCAGATACGGCGTAATGCCGTCAAGGTCAGCCTGCGATGCCGGGCTGACCAGCACCTGCGGTGGCAGACCGGTCGGGGCTTTATCACATCTTAACACAATTTTGCCGCCATGCATACCGGTGCCACAGAAATTTCCGGCGGGGTAGGCGCCGTCCTGCCCGCGTCCCAGCACCAGAATCAGGCCGCCCGCCTGATATTCGCCGAGGAACGAGCCGGCTTTGCCGCCGATGACGATAACGGGGAAGTGCTGTTCGTAGGCCTTCATATGGATGCCGCCGCGATAGCCGCAGTTGCCCTCGATGAAAATGCGGCCGCCGCGCATGCCGTAGCCGCAGGCGTCGCCCACATTGCCATGGACAATGATATCGCCTTGGTTCATGGTGTCTCCCACCGCTTCCTGCGCGTTGCCGAACACTTCAATGGTCGAGCCGCAAAGGTACTGGCCCAGACCATTGCCTGGCGTGCCGTGGATGGTGATGGTGCGGCCCGCGGAGACGCAGCCGAGATACCGCTGGCCGATCACGTTTTCCACCGTGATCTCGCTGTCGTCGATCGCGCGGATCTGCTCATTGAGCTGCTGATAATAGGTAAGGTTTGCCTGTACAGTGGTCATCAGTGTGCGCCTCCTAACTTTTTCGCGCGTTCGGCACGGGAGAATGCCATCAGCTGCGGCTTTTCGCGGATCAGGTCGAAGTCGATGGTGTCGAGCGGGGTGCGCTCGCGGATGAGAGAGGTATAGATGCCCGCGCGGTCTACATCGCCGATCATGATGAAGCCGACCAGATGATTATCCCGCGTGACCAGCAGCTTATAGTGCTCTTCGTCCTGCTCGAGATAGGTTTCACCATCATAAGCACCGGCGGTAATCATGTGCAGCCCCATGAAGCCGGATGCGTTCATGGGGATGGCCTTGTCGAAGGATGTACTGCCGCCCGCCATGTTGCGGCCTGCGGTTTCGCCTTGCATATAAGCGTTGGGCAGGATGGCGAGAATTCGGTCGGTATCCGCGGTAATGTCGTGCGACACGGTGCAGTCACCTGCCGCGTAAATATCCGGCACAGTGGTGGCGGAGTGATCGTCGGTCAGGATACCACGGTTCACTTCGCAGCCCGCGTCCGCTGCCAGTTCGGTGTTCGGCCGCACGCCAACCGCAATCACCAGCACGTCAAAGTCGATCGTGCCGCCGCTTTGCAGGGTGGCGGTATTGCCGTCAAACCGGGCAACGCTGTCACCGAGGATGAAGCGCACACCCTTGCTTTCGATGTGCTTCTGGATGATGGCGGCAGGCGCTTCAGTCAGTACGTTGGGCAGGATGCGGGGCGCAAGGTCAATGACCGTCAGCTCGCCCACGCGTTGGTAGATGCCCTCGGCGCACTTCAGACCGATCAGACCCGCGCCGATGATGAGCACACGCTTGTCGTTCTGGTCGCCCAGCATGGTGTTCAGCCGCTTGGCGTCGTCCAGCGTCATAAAGCTGGTCTTGTTCTGCACGGTTTCCAGGCCCTCCATGGGCGGGACGAATGGCCGCGAGCCGGTGCAGATGCACAGCTTGTCATAGGGCACAGCCTCGCCGCCCTCGAGCAGCACGGTCTTTGCAGCAGGGTCAATTTTGGTCACCGTGCGGCCGAGCATGGTCTTGACACCGTTTTTCTCGTAAAAGTCAGCCGGACGGTAATGCAGCATTTTGTCCTCGGTCGTTTTGCCGAGCAGCAGATAGGAGATCAGCGGACGACCGTACACCGGATAAATCTCATCCGAAATGACGGTGATAGCACTGTCGCGATCGACCGCACGGATGCCTTCGATCGTGCCGACTGCGGCGGTGCCGTTGCCAATAATCACGTAATTCATGCCGATTTCACCTCTCTTCATAGACGATAGCCTTGTTCGGGCAGCCCTGTACGCACATGGGCTGACCAAACTCGTTCTTGGCGCACAACTCGCATTTCTGGATTGCGCCCTCGTTGGAGGTCGACAGCGCGCCATACGGACAGGACAGGATGCAGGTGTAGCAGCCGACGCACTTATCCGAGTCAATCTGCACCGCGCCGTCTACGATGGTCAGCGCGCCCGAAATGCAGCCCTTGACGCACAGCGGGTCGGTGCAATGGCGGCAGTTAACCGCAAAGGAGATGTTATTGCGCTCCTCGATACGGATGCGCGGCGCGATTTTATGATCCTTGAGCGCCTTGACCATCGAGGACTTGCCGGAGTTGGCAAAGGCGCAGTAATATTCGCATAAATGGCAGCCGAGGCACCATTTTTCATTGACATAAACTCGTTTCATCGTTGCTTTCCTCCTTATTCGCCCGCATGCTTGATGCCGAGGATATCAAGCTCCTTCTGGGTCAGGCCGAGTCCGCGCAGCATCAATCGATTGCCGCGCAGCGCTTCGATCGAGTTGATGCCCATGCCGCCCATCATTTCTTTCAGTTCGTGATCCCATGCGGTGACCAGATTGATCAGACGCTGGGAGCCGATATCGGGATTGAGACGCTTCACCAGTTCGGGGCGCTGGGTCGCAATGCCCCAGTTGCACTTGCCGGTCTGACAGGAGCGGCACAAGTGGCAGCCCAGTGCGAGCAGGGCGGAGGTGGCGATGTAGCATGCATCCGCGCCGAGCGCGATGGCTTTTAACAGATCGGCCGAGTTGCGGATGGAGCCGCCGACGACCACAGAAACCTGATCGCGGATGCCTTCGTCGCGCAGC
Organism: uncultured Agathobaculum sp.; assembly: GCF_944380975.1. Lineage (GTDB taxonomy): Bacteria > Bacillota > Clostridia > Oscillospirales > Butyricicoccaceae > Agathobaculum. The sequence goes on from NZ_CALWJK010000032.1 coordinate 21,528, forward strand.
CGCTGATCGACTGCGGCGAGCGCCAGCTCGATCGGGATGCCGACGTTGTCGCGGATGCGGGTCGGTGCGGCGCCTGTGCCGCCGCGGTAGCCGTCGATGCAGATCACGTCCGCACCCGAGCGGGCAACGCCGGACGCGATGGCGGCGACATTGTGTACTGCGGCAATCTTGACCATGACCGGCTTCTTGTACTCGGTTGCTTCCTTGAGCGAGAATACAAGCTGCCGCAGATCCTCAATCGAGTAGATATCGTGGTGCGGAGCGGGGGAGATGGCGTCCGTGCCCTCCGGGATCATACGGGTCTTGGAGATATCCGGGCCGACCTTGTGGCCGGGCAGGTGGCCGCCGATGCCGGGCTTTGCGCCCTGCCCCATCTTGATTTCAATGGCTGCGCCCGCTTCCAGATAGTCCTTATGTACGCCGAAGCGGCCGGACGCGACCTGCACAATGGTGTGCGGGCCGTACTGATAGAAGTCCTGATGCAGGCCGCCCTCGCCGGTATTGTAGTAGGTGCCCAGCGCGCAGGCAGCGCGGGCGAGCGATTCGTGCGCATTATAGGAGATCGAGCCATAGCTCATCGCGGAGAACATGATCGGTATGTTCAGTTCGAGCTGCGGGGACATGTTGGGAACCAGACGGCCGTTTTTGTCGCGCTCGATTTTGCCGGGCTTTTTGCCGAGGAAGGTTTTGGTTTCCATCGGCTCGCGGAGCGGGTCAATCGAGGGGTTGGTGACCTGCGATGCGTTGATGAGGATTTTATCCCAGTAAATCGGGTACGGCTCGGGGTTGCCCATCGAGGACAGCAGCACGCCGCCCGAGCCAGCCTGCCGGTAAACCTCAGAAATGGCCTTGCCTGTCCAGTTGGCGTTTTCCTTGAAGGTGTGATCGGTTTTGACGATTTTCAGTGCGCGCGTCGGGCAGAGCGAGACGCAGCGGTGGCAGTTGACGCATTTACTCTCGTCCACCATCATCTTTTCAAATTCCGGATCATAAAAATGTACTTCGTTGGCACACTGCCGCTCACAGGCGCGGCAGGCGATGCAGCGGTCGTAATTGCGCACGACCTCATACTGCGGATACAGAAAATCAATCGCCATTACTGCTCTCCTCCTTCATTCAATCGGACGATGACCGCTTCGCCGCCGCGCGGCGCCCAGATGCGATCCAACTCGGGTGCGATCACACGCACCGCACATTCTTCGGACGCAATATAAACCGTCTCGTCCTTTTCGCCCACCACCATGCTGCGCAGCTTGAGGCGGTCATTGAGTGCCATCAGGCCGCCCTCAAAGCCCACAAGGATCGAGAACGGGCCGGTGACCATCAAAGAGGCGAAGGCATTGCGCAGATAAGTGAGCCGTTCGCGCTCGGCGGGCTCCTGCTTTTCAATGGTAGACCAGAACGGCGCCGCAATGACGCGGCTGATCTCTTCCAGGGTCAGACCGAGCTTGCGGCCAAGATAATCAACGATGTAGGTGATGACCTCGGTATCGGTCAGCAGGTCGCAGGAATAGCCGAACATTTCAATGAAGCGGCGGTTTGCGTCATAAGAGGAAATCTCGCCGTTATGAACCACCGTGGTGTCCAGCAGCGCGAACGGATGCGCACCGCCCCACCAGCCGGGGGTGTTGGTCGGATAGCGGCCGTGGCAGGTCCAGGAGTAGGCTTCGTATTCCTCCAGGCGATAGTACTCGCCAACATCCTCCGGAAAACCGGATGCCTTGAATACGCCCATATTCTTGCCCGAAGAGAAGATGTACGCGCCATCCAGTGTATGGTTGATGCGGATGACGAAACGGGCGACGAATTCGCGCTCATCCAGCTGGCTGGAGGCCAGTTTGGTGTGCAGCGGGGTGACGAAATATCGCCAGATCATCGGCTCATCGGTGATGCGGGGGTGGCGGCGCGTTGGAATTTTAGAGAGGTTTACGATATCAAAGTGCCGCTCGAGCTCCTTTTCGCATTCGTCCTTTGCGTTCTGTGTATCATAGAATACATGGAACGCATAGAAGTCGGCGTACTCGGGATAAATGCCGTAACCGGCGAAGCCGCCGCCCAGACCGTTGGAACGGTCGTGCATGGTACGGATGGAGTCGATGATGCGCGTACCATTTTCGCGCGTGCCGTCCTTATGGAAGATGCCGGAGATCGCGCAGCCCGCCGGAATGCGGATTTTGCCTTCTTTTTGCAACATGGTGCTTCCTCCTTTATATAAACGCGTTGCAGGGCGTTCCCTCTGCGGGGAAGCCGGCCGCCGGACATGCGTCAGTACGTGGAATACGCCGTCGGGCGGGGAAAGGTATAAAAAAAAGACGCCCACCAGAGCCGAGGATAGAATGATCCCCGGCTCTGGTGGACGCCTTTGTCCGTGCATCTATTCTATTACAGTACAGGTGGCAGCGTCAAGCGGGAAAACGGTGGAAATCATCAACTTTTTACAATTTGCATAGAATGGTCACATTTTTCTCCGTGTGTTTTCAGAGGTTTGTATCAAATCATCTGTTTGGGCGAAAAAGAGTGCTCAGAAACCTTGACAAAGGAGGAACAGACAGCTATAATGCAAAGTGTTAACAGCAAAGGCGCTGTGGGAACACGACCCGCAGCGCCTGTTTTGTTATATTCCATTCGTTGGGTAACAAATTCACATATAAAGGAGCGAACCATTCATGAACACATCCAAAAATGTTCCGGAGTTGTTCGGCAGCATGGTCTTTAACGAGACCGTCATGAAGGAACGTCTGCCCAAGGACGTTTACAAAAAGCTGAAGAAAACCATGCGAGAGGGCACAGCGATTGACGCAGATGTCGCTGCGGTTGTAGCGACCGCCATGAAGGATTGGGCGGTTTCCAAGGGTGCGACCCATTACACCCATTGGTTCCAGCCGATGACTGGCGTAACGGCGGAGAAGCACGACTCTTTCATCTCGCCCACCGATGACGGCAGCGTTATGATGGAGTTTTCCGGCAAGGAACTGATTAAGGGTGAACCCGATGCATCCTCGTTCCCGTCCGGTGGTCTGCGCGCAACCTTTGAAGCCCGCGGCTACACTGCATGGGACCCGACCAGCTATGCGTTCGTCAAGGACGGTTCGCTCTACATCCCGACTGCATTCTGCTCGTATACTGGCGAAATCCTCGACAAAAAGACCCCGCTGCTGCGCTCGATGGAAGCGATCAGCACGCAGGCCTGCCGTGTGCTCAAGCTGTTCGGCAAGAATGTTCGCCGTGTATCCACGACGGTCGGCCCCGAGCAGGAATACTTCCTCATTGAGAAGAAGGATTATGCGCAGCGCAAGGATCTGATTTTCACCGGTCGCACCCTGTTCGGTGCGAAGCCCCCCAAGGGACAGGAGATGGAGGATCACTACTTTGGTTCCATCCGCCCGCGTGTGGCTGCGTTCATGCAGGAGCTGGATGAAGAGCTGTGGAAGCTCGGCATCTTTGCCAAGACCAAGCACAACGAGGTTGCCCCGGCGCAGCACGAAATGGCGCCGGTGTTCACCACTACCAATATCGCTACCGACCACAATCAGCTGACCATGGAGGTCATGAAGCGCGTGGCGCAGAAGCACGGATTTATCTGCCTGATGCACGAAAAGCCGTTCGACGGCGTCAACGGCTCCGGCAAGCACAACAACTGGTCGATTTCTACCGATGAGGGCGAGAACCTGCTCGAGCCGGGCAAGACCCCGAGCGAAAACGCGCAGTTCCTGCTGTTCCTGACGGCGGTCATCAAGGCAGTGGACGAATATCAGGATCTGCTGCGCATTTCGGTCGCGTCTGCGGGCAACGACCACCGTCTGGGCGCCAACGAAGCGCCTCCGGCCATCGTTTCCATGTTCATCGGCGACGAATTGCAGGCGATTCTCGACGCGATCGAGTCCGGCGAGGATTACACCGATATTGCTAAGACCAAGATGGATCTGGGCGTTTCCGTTCTGCCGGATATTCAGAAGGATACCACCGACCGCAACCGTACCTCTCCCTTTGCCTTCACCGGCAACAAGTTTGAGTTCCGTATGCTGGGTTCTAGATC
>NZ_CALWJK010000033.1 GCF_944380975.1 uncultured Agathobaculum sp.
ATAACAGTGCCTGCCCCAATAAGCCTTCATCGGCGCGCCACTTGTATTCCTTCTCCATGCCTTTGTTCATCAGCGCACCTGTCCGTTTCCGTAAATGATATATTTGGTGGTGGTCAGCGCGGTCAGTCCCATCGGGCCGCGCGCGTGTAGTTTCTGGGTGGAAATACCGATCTCTGCACCGAAACCGAATTCAAAACCGTCGGTAAAGCGGGTGGAGGCGTTGACATAGACTGCTGCCGCATCCACTTCGTCGAGGAACCGCTGCGAAGCGGTGTAGTCGCGGGTGACGATGCATTCGGAGTGTCCGGTGTTGAAGCGGTTGATATGGTCGATGGCCTCATCGAGCGAATCGACCACCTTGCAGGAAATCTCGTATCCGAGGTATTCGCGGCCGTAGTCCTCGTCGGTTGCGGGCAGCACTGCATTGCCGAGAATCTCCATGGTGCGCGGACAGCCGTGCAGCACAACGCCGTCGGGCGCAAGGCCCTCTACCGCCATCGGCAGGAATGCAGCGGCCACATCCTTATGCACCAGTAGGCTTTCGGCCGCGTTGCACACGCTCGGCCGCTGGCATTTGGCATTGACCAGAATGCGCTGCGCCATTTCGAGATCAGCGGAGGCGTCAACGTACACATGGCAGTTGCCCGTGCCGGTTTCGATGACCGGAACGGTCGCGTTCTGCACGACCGCACGGATCAGCCCTGCGCCGCCGCGCGGGATCAGCACATCCAGATAGCCGTTCAGCTTCATCATCTGGTTTGCGCTCTCGCGCGAGGTATCTTCGACCAAGTTGATCGCATCGGCGGGCAGACCTTCCGATTCCAATGCGCTGCGCATGAGCTGCGTCAGGCACATGGAGGAATGAAATGCCTCCTTGCCGCCGCGCAGGATGCAGGCCGATCCAGCCTTGAAACACAGCGCCGCCGCGTCCACGGTTACATTGGGGCGCGCCTCGTAAATGATGCCGATGACGCCCATCGGCACGCGCTTTTGCCCGATCAGCAGACCGTTGGGACGCTTGTGCATGCCCAGCACCTCGCCGACCGGGTCGGGCAGTGCGGCCACCTGCCGGCAGCCCTCCGCAATGCCTGCGATGCGCTTTTCGTCCAGCATCAGCCGGTCGATCAGTCCGTCCGCCAGACCGGCGGCGCGGCCGTTTTCAATGTCGATGCGGTTGGCGGCGATGATCTCGTCTGCGTGCGCTTCCAGCGCATCCGCAATGGCGAGCAGGCCGCGGTTTTTATCGTTTGTGCCGAGTTTTGCCACCGCGTGCTTGACACGGCGCGCATCCTCGGCAATTTCCAGAAGTTGCCGCATGGCGTTTCACCTCGTTTATCCAAAAATCAGTATGGAAGCTGGCAGGAATCAGCCCAGCCAGCCGTTGCAGTATGCCTGTACGCCCAGAAATGCGCCGATGGCCCCGCCGATCAGCGCGGCAATGACCTGAGCCTTGGAGAAAACACGCAGATTCCCGCCGCAGAGCACGTCGGTCAGCCGATGAATATGGAATTTGGTCATGCGTGTTCCTCCTCTCGTGCAAACAGCGTGCCGACTGGCCTGCCGTCCACAATGTCATACAGGATATCGTCTTTGTCACCGTTGGCTACCAGCATGGGGATGCCGGCATCCATGCACAACTCCGCGGCGGTGATCTTGGTCGCCATGCCGCCTGTGCCGTGCGCCGAACCTGCGCCGCCCGCCATGCGGCGGATTTTCGCGTCGATCTTGGACACGTGTCCGATCAGCTTTGCCTGCGGGTTTTTGCGCGGGTCGGAATCATACAGTCCGTCGATATCCGAGAAGATGACCAGCAAATCCGCGTCGCACATGCGCGCGACCACGGCGGACAGGGTGTCGTTATCGCCAAAGTTTTCGATATGCTTGAGCTCGGCGGTAGCGACGGTGTCGTTTTCGTTGACGATCGGCACAACGCCGGTGCGCATCAGCGCGGTAAATGTGTTGTGGATGTTTTCGCGCTGGTCGTCGTCAATGATGTTTTCGCGCGTGAGCAGGATTTGCGCGACGTTGATGCCGTATTCGAGGAACATTTTGTCGTAAATATGCATCAGCTCGCACTGGCCGACCGCAGCGGCGGCCTGTTTCATCGCAAGCTCGCGCGGTCGCCCGCCAAGCCCGAGCTTGGCAGCCCCCACGCCCACCGCGCCGGACGAGACCAGAACCATGTCAAACCCACGGTTTTGCAGGTCGCTGATCGTGCGCACCAGCCGTTCGATGCGGCGGATGTTGAGTTTTCCGTTTTCGTATGTCAGCGTCGAGGTACCCACTTTGACCACGATGCGGCGTACCTCGTTGATATGCAGCATAAATCTCACCTGATGTCTGTCCGGTCGTTCATCCGGACGGAATAATTCATTCTTATTTTAGCACAGTGCAGCGTATCACACAAGAAAAACACAAATCTTTTACAAATTTGCGCGCTGACATCGTTGTGTACAAAAAACGGGGGTAGGACAGCGTATCTTTGCACAGATTTTGTGTTCCAAAAGGGGACGGGTTGTGGTATACTATATTTTATCAAATTATGCCTTTTCAACGACTTTTTTGCGAAAGGAAGGATTTGCATGGCAAACCGTGTGACCATACAGATCGCAGGACAGCAGTATACCATGCTGGCGGAGGAATCTGTGGAATATATGAACGAGGTGGCGGAACTGGCGCAGCAGACCATCGCGGAGTGCGGCGGTTCGGCGTCGTTTGCGTCCACACGGGCGCTGGCGCTTGCCACGGTCAACCTTGCCGATGAATATATCAAGGCCAAGACAGCGGCGGAAGCTGCTGAAGCTAAGTGCCGCGCATTGGAGGCGGAGAACACCGCTCTGCGGCAGCAGGTCAGCCGCAACAGCGCAAATCATCCGGGGAACCGTCATAAATGAGTAAGATAGAATTGCTGGCACCTGCCGGTTCACCGGAAGGGGTGCGCGCGGCCGTGCAGTCGGGCGCGGGCGCGGTGTATATGGGCTTCGGCACGTTCAACGCGCGCCGCAACGCGCAGGGCTTTTCAGCGGATGAGATGGCGGATGCCATCGCCTATTGCCGCGCGCGAAATGTGAAAACCAATATCACGCTGAATATTCTCGCAGGCGACCGCGAGCTGGATGCGGCGCTGCGTGACGCAAAGTTCTTGTACGAGGCGGGCGCGGATGCGCTGATCGTGCAGGACTTGGGACTGGCGCGCCTGATCCATGCGCACGCGCCGGATTTTGCGCTGCATGCGTCCACGCAAATGACCATTCATACCCTCGATGGCGCAAAGCAGGCACGCGACCTCGGCTTTTCGCGCGTGGTGCTCAGCCGCGAGTGCACGCGGGACGAAGTGCGCCTGATTACCGAACAGGCGGGCGTGGAGACCGAAGTCTTTGTGCACGGTGCGCTGTGCATGTGCTATTCCGGGCAGTGCTATCTGTCTGCGGTCATCGGACAGCGCTCGGGCAACCGCGGCTTGTGTGCGCAGCCCTGCCGCCTGCCGTACAGCGGGGGATATCCGCTCTCGCTCAAGGATCTGGCGCTGGCGGGGCATGTGGCAGAACTGGCCGATCTGGGCGTGTCCTCGCTCAAGATCGAGGGACGCATGAAGCGGCCGGAATACACTGCGATCGTTACGAAAATCTATGCGGATTTGCTGCGGGAACGCCGCAACCCGACACCCGAGGAGCGAGACACGCTGCGGCGCGTCTTTTCGCGCGACGGCTTTACCGATGGCTACTACACTGACAAAAAGGGCGATGCGATGTTCGGCACCAAGACCGACGTGCCGCTGCATGAGGTGCAGTCTCTGTATGATGAGGCGGCGCACCGCTTCGCCGAGGGCAAGGAAGCGCCGCTAGTGCCGGTTTCGCTGTGCTTTACCGCGCGCGAGGACACGGGTGCGGTGCTCAGCGCAGACGGGGTTTCGTCTGCCGCGGCGGTCGAGCGGGCGCGTACCCGGCCGACAACACCGGAAATGGTGGAAAAATCCTTGCGCAAGACGGGCGGCACGCCGTTTTATGTTAATCATCTGCGTATCGAGGTCGCGGACGGCCTTGCTATCCCAGCCTCGACAGTCAACGCAATGCGGCGCGACGCGCTGGCGCTGCTGCTGGCCAAACGTGCGGCTCCGCCGTCGCGGGACTGGCTGGAAGGGGCGCTGCTTGCGCGTGACGACGACAGCCGTCCGCGCACCGGCTTCTGCGGCTACACCGCGTCTGTGCGTACCAGAGCACAGGCGGACGCGCTGCGTGATTTGGGGCTGGAAACCATCTATGTGCCGCTGGATGTCGCGGCGCAGACCGGTTTGCCGGTCATTCTGCCGCGCGTCTTTTCGGATGCGGAGCAGGGAAAGATCGAAATGCTGCTGGGTCAAGCGATGAGCCGCGGCACGCGGGTCGTGCTGGCGGGCAACATCGGTCAGGTTGCGATGGCGCGGCGGCTAGGCTTTGCCGTGCGCGGTGATTTTGGGCTGAATGCGTTCAACAGCAAGACGCTGCACGCGCTGGCTGAAATGGGCATACAGCGGCAGACACTGTCGTTTGAGGCGCGTTTGGCGCAGATCCGCGACATGTGCGGCCCACTGGAAACCGAAATGATCGTCTACGGCTATCTGCCGCTGATGATCTTTGAAAACTGCGCCATCCGTCGGCAGCACGGCGGCAAGTGCAGCTGCGAGAACGGCGTCACCTATCTGACCGACCGGCGCGGCGAGCGCTTTGCGCTGCTGCCGGAATACGGCTGCCGCAATACGCTGCTGGGCAACCGTGCGCTGTGCCTGCGTGAGGATGTGCGGCCGCTGGGCGTGCAGACCGCGCGGCTGCTGTTTACAACCGAATCTCCCGAGGAATGTGTGCGGATTGCCTGCGCATTCCTCGAAGGCAACCCCTTGGAGGGGGAATTCACCAACGGACTATATAAAAGAGGAGTCGAATAATGCAAATCGTTCTGGCGTCCGCATCGCCGCGCAGACGCGAACTGCTGGCGCTGATTACCGAGGAATTTACCGTCTGTCCGGCGGATGCAGATGAAACGCTGCGTCCCGGCGCGCCGCTCGAGGAAGAAGTCGTGCGCCTGTCGCAGCTCAAAGCACAGGCAGCGCAGCAGATGCAGCCGGATGCGGTGTGCATCGGGTCGGATACGATGGTCACAATAGACGGTCTGCCGCTGGGCAAGCCTGCGGACGAAAGACAGGCTGCGGACATGCTGCGCCGTTTGCGCGGACGCACGCATGAGGTGCTGACCGGACTGGCTGTTCTGCCGCCGAAAGGCGAGGCGCGCACGCTGTGCACCCGCACGCGGGTGACGTTCCGTGATTTTGATGAGGACGAGCTGGCGGCCTATCTGGCCACAGGAGAGCCGCTGGACAAGGCGGGCGCTTACGGCATACAGGGGCACGGTGCGCTGCTCATTGAGGGCATTGAAGGCGATTATTACAGTGTTATGGGCCTGCCGGTGGCTGGACTGCATGTGATCCTGCGGCAGATTGCGCGGGAAACCTGTTGAAACCGGCGCTGCTTGGAACAATGAAAGGAGTTTAGAACTTTTGCGAAGACGTAACAGAGTGGGGTCCCGTTTTGTGGTCGGCGTGGTGGTTGTGATCGTGCTGTGCATCCTGTCCGCGCTGTACAGCGGTGTAACCGGCAATCCGTCTCCGGTGACCCGTTTGGTCAGCTTTGTGACCACGCCGGTACAGCGGTTGGCCTCCGGTGTGACCGGCGCGCTGGGCAAAGGGTTCGGGTACTTCACCGAATTTGACGAGCTCAAGGCGGAAAATGAGGAACTGAAGAAGCAAATCCGCGATATGGAGCAGACGGTGCGTGACGCGGAACTGGCGATCGAGGAAAACAACCAGCTGCGCGCAGCGGCGGGCCAGCCCGAGCGCACGCGTGAACTGACGACCATCAATGCAGAGGTCATTGCCCGCAACCCGGGCGACTGGGCGATGACGCTCAGTTTGGACAAGGGCTCGTCCCACGGTGTGGAGGAAGGCGACCTGGTTACCACGGTGGACGGTATGGTGGGCTACGTCAGCGAGGTATATTCCAATAACTGTGAGGTCACAACCGTGATTGATGTGGAGATGCAGTGCGGCGCGCTCATTACCCGCACCCGTGAAACCGCCATTGCCGAGGGCAATTACGACCTGATGGCGGATGGCAATCTGCGTCTGTCCTATCTGACCGAGGATTCCAGCGTTGTCATTGGCGATACGGTGGAGACCTCCGGCCGCGGGGGACTGTTCCCCAAGGGCGTGATGATCGGCACGGTGGAAAGCGTGCTGCCGGAGGAAAACGGCATTTCCTATTATGCGGTCATCAAGCCGTTTGTGAATGTGGATACCGTATCGAGCGTTTCCATTGTCACCGACTTTACGGATACTACGGAGTGAGTACATGCAGAGAGAACAATTATCCATCCCGAAGGTTGTGCTGTACATCTTGTTTGTGCTGCTGATTTATGTGCTGCAAACCAGTTTGTTCGGTACATGGTCGATTCGCGGATACCATCTGGATTTGCTGCCCGCGCTGGTGGCTGCGGCTGCGCTGCTGGACGGCCCGGTCGAGGGCGTCATCATCGGCATCACAGTGGGGCTGTTTTACGATCTGGGCTTTATCGGCATTGACGGCCTGTATCCGTTGTTTTTCCTGATCTTCGGGTTTATTGCGGGGGAGATGAGCCGTCTGACGCTCAGCGGAAGCTATGTGTCCATGGTGCTGATGACGGCGTTTGAAATGATTGTGCTCGGGCTTTTGCGATATTTTTCCTATCTGCTGCCGCAGGCCGGCGCCTCGTTTGGTTTGGTGCTGCGGCAGATCATCGGCGGAACGCTGCTGGCTTGCCTGTTCTGCTTTATCGTGTATTGGCCGATGCAGAAAATCAGTCGAAAATTCGCCAACCGATGAGAAGCGAAAAGAGGAACCCCTATGGTAAATAAAACTCAATTGCTGCGCCGCTTGTTGGTGCTGGGCTGTCTGTTGCTGCTGTGCGTGGGACTTGCAGGCGGACAGCTGCTTCAGCTACAGCTGATCAATGGGGAAAGCTATGTACGCCGTTCGGCAAGCTTTTTGACAACAACGTCTACCGTATCGGCAGCGCGCGGAGAAATTTTGGATCGCTATGGACGGGCAATGGTAACAAACCAGACCGGCTTTTCCCTTGTGCTGATCTATTCCTCCTTTTGGGAGGATAAGGAGGACCGCTTTGAGGTCCTGTTGGATCTGGCAAACCGGGTCAAGGCGGACGGGGCTGCGGCTGCATCCGGGGACACGACCGGCGGTGATACCGAGGACGGCACTGAAGCAGAAACGGATACGACAGAGGAAACGAGTGCCGCAGTGCTCAATGACGTCATGCCGATCACGGATACCGCACTATACGAATATGTTGGCGCGGAGGGCGATTCCGAGCGCAAGGCGCTGTCTGACTATATCAAGCAGAGCGCGGATACGCTTGGTCTCAAAGCTGTGCAGGATGCCAAGGCTGCTGCAAGCACGGCAAATGAGGAAAATCCGCAGTACGATGCAGACGGTAATCTCATTGACCAAGTGTCGCAGATTGATGCAACTACGCTGGTGTCTGCCTCTGAGTTTATCAGCGCTATGCGCGCCTATATGGAGGAAAGCCTCGGCATGCCGACTGGATTGTCCGAGGCGGATGCGCGCACGCTGGTCGGCTTGTATTACAGCATGCGCCGTGTGGGCTTTAACAATAACGCGACCTTTACCCTGGCGGACAATGTTTCTATGGATTTGATCGCCTATATTAAGGAGCACCACCAGCAGTATACCGGTGTGGATGTGCAGAGCGAAGCCATCCGCAAGTATGATACCACCTATGCCGCGCATTTGTTGGGAACGGTTGGCCCGATGTATACCGAGGAATGGACGGGCACGAAAAACGGCGGCCCGTATGAGGATAAGGCGGGCTACACCATGAACGACACCATCGGTAAAAGCGGTTTGGAGGCGGCGCTGGAGGAATACCTGCATGGTACGGCGGGGTCGCGCACCGTTGAAACCGATCTGGGCGGCGACAGCATCACTGACCACGCCAATTCGTATGCACCGCAGCCGGGTGACAATGTTATCACCACCATTGATCTGGAGCTGCAGGAAGTGGCGGAAAATTCTTTGGCAAACTACCTGTCTGAGTATCAGCGCGGCGGCGCTGCGGTTGCACTGGATCCGGACACGGGTGAGATGCTGGTCATGGCGTCCTATCCGACGTATGATCTGGAAAATTACAACAAGGATTATGACCAGATTTCCAGCGATTCCAGAAGCCCGGAGCTCAACCGCGCGACGCAGGGCCTGTATCCGCCTGGCTCTACCTTCAAGGTGCTGACCGCGATTGCGGCGCTTGAGGAGGGTATTATCGACGCGAATACAACCTATACCTGTGATGGTAAGTTTGAGTATGGCGGCGTGACTTTTACTTGTTCCAACCACGATCAGCCTATGACGCTGGATGTGACGCAGGCGATCAAATATTCCTGCAATGTATTCTTCTATAACGTCGGCCAGCAGCTCACCGGTGCACATGGTGCACATTTGGAGCAGTGGTGTGATAAATTTGGCCTTGGCAATGTGACCGGCGTGGAGATCGCGGAGTATGCCGGTCAGGCAGCCGGTCCGACCGAGCGCGAGGCAAACCGCAAAAACGACCCCTCGCTGCGCGAGTGGCAGGGTGGTGACGATGTCAACGCCGCGATCGGCCAGTCGGACAACCTGTTCACCCCCTTGCAGCTGGCTAACTACATGGCAGCGGTCGTCAATGGCGGCACGCTGTACCAGCCGACGCTGGTCAAGAGCATCAAGACCTATGATTATTCCGATGTGGTAGAGGAGCGGCAGCCCGAGGTGATCGGTACGATCGAGTTTTCGGACGCAACGCGTAATCTGGTCATGCAGGGCATGAGCGAGGTTACTGCGGAGGGCGGTACCGCGGCAACGACCTTTGCCGATTATCCGATCAAGGTCGGCGGTAAGACCGGTTCGGCGGAAATGTATGAGCTGTCCGATCCTGATGATCCGAACAGCGCGGTGATTGAATACACCAACGGCTTGTTCGTCGCTTTTGCGCCGTTTGACGATCCGGAGATCGTCATTTGCGTGGTCGGTGAAGGCGCGGGACACGGCTCTGCGGTCGCGCCGATCGTACGGGATATTCTCGACGCGTATTTCGCGGAAGAGGAGCCGGATACGGTGGAAGCAATACAGAGCGAAAACACAATGGTTCCGTAACGAACGCTTCAGCGCAATAAAAACTTTGCACAAGTGCTTGTAAATTGACGGTTGGTAGTTTATAATACAATATATAAGTTTTTGTATTTCGGAGGCGGTATGTTGAAGGTGATTCTGGTTGCGTCCGGTAAGGGCGGCACGGGGAAAACCTCCTTTACAGCGGGCGTTGGCGTTGCGTTGGCGCAGCTCGGGCACCGCGTGCTCCTGATCGACGGCGACTGCGGCCTTCGAAATCTGGATATTGTGCTGGGCATGTCGGACAGAGTGGTGTATTCCTTTGCCGATGTGGCGGGCGGTGCTGTGCCGCTCGGCGATGCCATGGCGCGGCATCCGGAGTACCAAAGCCTGTACTTACTGACGGCTCCGGTGGCGCTGCCTGCACTCAGTGAGCGCGGTATGGAGCAACTGGCGGTACAGGCGGAGGAAGCTGGCTTTGATTACCTGCTGGTGGACGGCCCTGCCGGGCTGCCTGCAGAGCTTTCTTTTCTGGCGCACATTGCGACACAGGCGGTCATTGTCACATCGACCGATCGGGCCTGCATCCGCGGGGCGGAGCGGTGTGCACGCAAGCTGGAAGAGGAATATTGTATTCAGCGCATTCGCATGGTGCTCAACCGGGTGCGTCCGCAGATGATCTGCCGCGGCAAGTCGGGCAATATCGACGACGCGATGGATGAAGCGGGTCTGCCACTTTTGGGCGTTGTACCGGAGGACGAGGATTTGATCTCCTGCGGCAACAGCGGAAAAAGCATTCTGACCATCAAGCATTCGGGTGCAGCGCGTGCGTTTCAAAACATCGCGCGCCGACTGGACGGCGAGCGAGTGCCGCTGATTCGCATTTGAGCGATACGATACATGGTTAAGCATCTTCCCTGCAAAACATCAGCAACAAAACAGCATGGTTGACGCAATACTGAGAGTGGAAACAGCATATATGTGGTATGTGGAAAGGGGATGTTTCGGAAATGAACATAGCGCTTATCGCGCACGACCGGAAAAAGGAACTGATGGTTCAGTTCTGTATGGCGTATTGTGGCATTCTGGCAAAGCATGATATCTGTGCAACCGGCACGACGGGAAAATTTGTGGAAGAGGCAACCGGACTGAAGATTGATAAGTGTCTGGCAGGCATGCAGGGCGGTGAGGAACAGATCGCGTCCCGCGTTGCGTATAACGAAATCGACCTTGTCCTGTTTTTCCGCGATCCCATGTCGAACTCGCAATACGAGCCGGATGTGCACGCCATTGCCCGGCTGTGCGATATGCATAACATCCCGATCGCTACGAACTCCGCAACGGCCGAAATGCTCATCCTTGGTCTCGACCGCGGTGATCTGGATTGGCGTAATATTGTCAATCCCAAGAATAAAAAATAAACGACAGAAAGCAATGCACCGGATGGGCAAATGGGCCTATTCGGTGCAATCGTCTGTCTTGAGGAGAATCAAAAAGTATGGAAAAAGTGAAACCCAGAACCCTGTCCGGCTTTATGGAATTGCTGCCCGCCTCGCAGGTGCAGATGGAGCGCATCATGCAGGTGCTGCGCGAGACCTATGCGCTGTATGGCTTTTATCCGCTGGACACGCCGCTGATCGAGTCCTCCGAGGTACTGCTGGCCAAAGGCGGCGGCGAGACCGAGAAGCAGATTTACCGCTTCACCAAGGGAGACAGCGACTTGTCGCTGCGCTTTGACCTGACGGTGCCGCTGGCGAAGTACGTCGCGCAGCACTACGGCGAATTGACGTTCCCGTTCCGTCGCTTCCAGATTGGCAAGGTGTACCGTGGCGAGCGCGCGCAGCGCGGTCGTTTCCGTGAGTTTTATCAGGCGGATATCGACGTGATTGGCGACGGCAAGCTGGATATCATCAACGAGGCCGAGGTGCCGAGCATCATCTACAAGACCTTTACCTCGCTGGGCCTTGAGCGCTTCAAGATCCGCATCAACAACCGCAAGGTGTTAAACGGCTTTTTTGCCATTCTCGGCCTGACGGAAAAAGCAGGCGATGTGATGCGCACGATCGACAAGCTGGAAAAGATCGGTGCGGAAAAGGTCAAGGCTATTCTGGTAGATGATTTTGGCGTTGCAGCTGAAACGGCGGACGAGCTGCTGGCGTTTATCGAAACGCCGGGCGGTACGCAGGGCATCCTGGCTGCGCTTGATGGCTATAAGGGCAAAAACGACGTGTTCGATCAGGGCGCGGATGAACTGAGAACGGTTGCGCAGTACATGACGGCGTTCGGCGTGCCGGACGATCATTTCGAGATCGACCTGACGATTGCCCGTGGTCTGGATTACTACACGGGTACAGTATACGAGACTGCGATGCTCGACCATCCGGAGATCGGCTCGATCTGCTCGGGCGGTCGGTACGACAACCTTGCTGAGTATTACACCGACAAGCAGCTGCCGGGCGTGGGCATCTCGATTGGCCTGACCCGCCTGTTTTATGTGCTGGGCGAGCAGGGCTATCTGAACGACAGCATGAACAAGGCGCCGGCTGATGTGCTCATCCTGCCGATGACCGATGATATGGGCGCGGCGATTGCGCTGGCGACTTCTCTGCGCGAGGCGGGCATCCGCACGCAGCTGTACAGCGAGCAGAAGAAGTTCAAGCACAAGATCGGCTATGCCGACAAGCTGGGCATCCCGTACGTCATCTTCCTCGGCGAGGACGAGATCAGGGAGAACGTGCTCGCGGTCAAGGATATGGAGACCGGCGAGCAGGTCAAGGTTTCGCTGGACGAGGCCATTACCCGCATCCGGGACGGCCTTGCGGCAAAGAATCAGGGCAAGGTTATCTGCGACAAGTAAATACAGGGGGTAGGATGGGATATGGACAACATCAAGCGTTTGATCTGGGGATGCACGCAGATGATCTGTGGGCTGCTGGTGATGCTGGGCGGTCTGCTCATCCTGTTGGTTGGGATGCAGAACGCAGGTATGCTCGTGCTCATTGGTTTTATAGTTCTGCTGGTTGGTCTGGTGCTCTTGCTGGCCGGCTACTTTGAGCGTGTGCGCCCGGCGCTGCGCGAAAATAACGATAACAAATAACATTAAGTTAAGGATTGATAAACATGAATGAAACTTCTATCCACGGGATGAAGCGCACGCATATGTGCGGCGACCTGCGTCTGTCCGACGCGGGGCAGGAAGTCACGGTCAACGGCTGGGTCGACCGCGTGCGCGACAACGGCGGCGTGCTGTTCCTGCTCGTGCGCGACCGCGCGGGCATTGTGCAGTGCACGTTTGACAAGTCGGTCAACGCCGACCTGTTCAACATCGCCTTCACCTGCCGCACCGAGTTCGTTGTAGCCGTGCGCGGCAAGCTGGTCGCGCGCGACGAGGCGGCGATCAACCGCAAGATGCCGACCGGCGAGGTCGAGATTATTGCCGAGGACATCCGCATCCTTTCCAAGGCGGAGACCACCCCGTTTGAGATCGACGACTCCAAGGAGGTCGGCGATCAGGTGCGCCTCAAGTACCGCTACCTCGATCTGCGCCGCCCGTCCATGCAGAAGAATCTGATGCTGCGCCACCGCGTCACGCAGGTCGCGCGCAACTACTTTGACGAGCAGGGCTTTATCGAGATCGAGACCCCGATGCTGACCAAGTCCACGCCCGAGGGCGCGCGCGACTACCTCGTGCCGTCCCGCGTGCATCCGGGCAAGTTCTACGCCCTGCCGCAGTCCCCGCAGCAGTACAAGCAGCTTTTGATGCTCGCGGGCATGGACCGCTATATCCAGATCACCCGCTGCTTCCGCGACGAGGACCTGCGCGCCGACCGCCAGCCCGAGTTCACCCAGATCGACCTCGAGATGAGCTTTGTCGAGCAGGACGACGTGATCGCGGTCAACGAGGGCTTCCTCAAGCGTGTGTTCAAGGAAGTACTGGATATCGATATCCAGCTGCCGCTGCCGCGTCTGACCTGGCGTGAGGCGATGGATCGTTTCGGTTCGGACAAGCCGGACACCCGCTTTGGCTTTGAGATCAAGGATATTTCGGATATTGCGGCAAACTGCGGCTTTGGCGTGTTCAAGGGTGCAGTGGAGGCTGGCGGTACCGTGCGCCTCATCAATATCAACGGCTATGCGGATAAGTTCCCGCGCAAGGAGATCGACAAGCTGGCCGATTTTGTCAAGACCTATCGTGCCAAGGGTCTTGCGTGGATGAAGGTCGCGGCCGATGGCTCGATGACCTCGTCCTTTGCCAAGTTCCTGACCGAGGAGGAGATCGCGGCCATCAAGGAGCGCGCGGATATGCACGAAAACGACGTGCTGTTCGTTGTGGCGGATGCCTCCGAGGAAACGGCGCTCGTTTCGCTCGGTGCGCTGCGTTGCGAACTGGCAAAGCGTCTTGGACTTGCAAAGAAGGACGATTTCAAGCTCCTGTGGGTCACCGAGTTCCCGCAGTTTGAGTACAGCGAGGAAGAGGACCGTTTGGTTGCCAAGCATCATCCGTTCACTGCGCCGATGGACGAGGATATCCCGCTGTTGGATACTGATCCGGCCAAGGTACGCGCCAAGGCGTATGATATCATCCTCAACGGCTGCGAGCTGGGCGGCGGTTCGATCCGTATTCACGACCCGGAGCTGCAGACCAAGATGTTTGAGGCGCTGGGCTTCACCGAGGAGCGCGCTAAGGAGCAGTTCGGTCACCTGATCACCGCGTTCTCGTACGGTGCGCCTCCGCACGGCGGTCTTGCTTACGGTCTGGATCGTCTGTGCATGCTGCTGGCGGGTCTGGATTCCATCCGTGACGTGATCGCCTTCCCCAAGGTGCAGAACGCGTCCGATCTGATGATGAGCTGCCCGGATGTAGTAGATGCCAAGCAGCTGGACGATCTTTCCATTGCCGTAACGCGCGTGGAAAAGGATACGGAAGCATAACAGCAGACCAAACAAAGCCGCTGCGGCAATCCCGTAGCGGCTTTGCTACTATGCAGAAGGAGAATAGCAAACGTGTACCCCAAATGTAAAGAACAAGCAAAAGATAAGAAAATTTTGGGTTATATTATCAATGCCGTGCTGGCGGTACTGCTGATTTATGCGGCGGTGTATCTGCTCCAAAAGGGTACGATCTTTTACAGGCCGGAAAGCCAGAAGCCGATCGGGGTTTTGGCAGCACTGCCATTTCTGCTGCGCCCGCGCAGACGGGCAACAGCGTTTGAACTGGCTGTGCATGATATTCTGGTGTTGCTGGCAGCCAGCTCATTTGCACTGCTGTTGACCGAATATGTGGTCAAGGGCGGCATTATTGTTGGCAATACGGCGATTTGGCAGGGCTATGTCTATCATGCAGCGATATTCGGGTTGGCGTATGTGTTTGTCGGCAGCATTCGGTTGACAAGTTGTATCGGCATGGGCTTGACGCTGCTGTATGCACTGATCGACCACTACGTGACGGTGTTTCGCGGCACACCGGTGCTGCTCAGCGATATTTTTGCCATTGGCACAGCAAAAAATGTTGCTGCAAACTATTCAGTACCGGTGGAGCTTTCCGTTTTGCAGACATTGGCGATAGCCGTGTTGTTCTGTATTGCCGTATGGCGCATGCGCCGGGTATCAACACCGAGACGCTGCCAGTTTATCACCTGTTCTCTGTTGCTTTGCGGCTGGCTGTATGGATTAAAGCTCGCAGGCAACAGCTTTGGTTTCTGGCAGGGGAATTTGGAATACAGTGAGTGGTATTATTTCTGTCGGACGGCGGGCAACACCATTGTGGAGCAGCCAACAGGGTATTCTGCCGATGCTTTGTCACAGATCACCGAAGAATATGACGGAACAAAAGAAGAATTTCGCCCCAATATCATCATGATTATGAATGAATCGTTTGCTGATTTGCATGATGTGGGGGATTTCGAGACAAACGAGGATTATTTGCC
The DNA here is from genome assembly GCF_944380975.1 of uncultured Agathobaculum sp. Classification (GTDB taxonomy): domain Bacteria; phylum Bacillota; class Clostridia; order Oscillospirales; family Butyricicoccaceae; genus Agathobaculum. The sequence continues at coordinate 15,113 of NZ_CALWJK010000033.1, forward strand.
GTTCCTGCATTCGCTGGAAGGAAGGGAAAATACGATCACCGGTGATTTGCTGGTGTCCACCTTTGGCGGGGGCACGGCGACGACTGAGTTTGAAGTGCTGACAGGGGATATCATGGCGTTCCTACCGTATGGCTGTTCGCCGTATCAGATGTATGTCAAGCGCGAGACGCCGGGGGTGGTATCTGGGCTCGCTGCGCAGGGATACCAAACCGTGTCGCTACACCCTTACCGTGCGACTTCATGGAATCGCCAGCAGGTATATGAGCGGCTGGGCTTTGATACGCAGCTGTATGAAGATGATTTCGGAGAAGACGATACGGAGCGGTTGCGCAGCTACGTCAGTGACCGTTCGGATTATTATAAAATCTTTGAGGTTTACAGGAATAAAACGCCTGGTACGCCGCTGTTTATGTTCAATGTGACAATGCAGAACCATGGCGGGTACATACCGGACGACAGCGATAACTTCACGCAGACGATCCATCTGACCGGGGAATATGCAGGCAAGTACCCGGAGGTGGATGAGTATCTGTCGCTGGCAAAGGAAAGCGATAACGCACTTGAGGAATTGCTGGCATACTTTTCTGAGGTGGATGAGCCGACCGCCATCATCTTCTTTGGCGACCATCAGCCGAATGTACCAAGCGCTTTTTATGATGAACTGCTCGGAAACACGGATGCGGATCGCGCACCTGAGGAAAAGCAGAAGAAAATGGTAACGCCGTTCTTCATTTGGGCAAACTATGATATTGAAGAACAGCAGGATGTGCAGATCAGCGCAAATTATTTAACTGCTTTTGCACTGGATGCGCTTGGATGTTCCACATCCGGATATGATGCGCTTCGTTTGGCTGTGCGCGAGCAGATACCGCGCATCAATAACGCAGGGTACTATTTACCGGATGGAAGCTGGATGGCAATGGAAACGGTTGAGCCAGATACGTTGCTTGCTAAATATCAAATGATGCAGTATGCGCAGCTGTTCGATGTGAATAAACGGGATGACACATGGTATGAGCCATGAGAAAAAGTGCTCCGCGCCAAAGGTGCGGAGCACTTCTTTATGCTTCTTTGTAAAAAGTGAACAATAAATTTTGAGCACATAAATGATTATAAAATGAGTAATTTATTGTGAAAATAAAAATTTTTTAGTGCGAATTTGACAAAAAGGAAAAACAGATTATGTGCAATTAAACAAAGTGCTCAGAAAAACTCAAAAATGTTTTGCCAACGCAGGAACATGGTGCTAAAATGTATGACAGGAAACAGGACACGGTTTGCGTGCACGTTAAGGATCTTCGGTGAAAACTGGTGGTCCGTTTTTTTGGGTGTTTGCGTGCGCGCGCCCGCAAAACAGCTGCTTTGCATTGCTGGGGAGTATGCGAAGCAGAAGTCCTATGATCCGGGAAAGAAAGAAAAAACAAGAAGGGGAGAAAACATGCAGTTTTTTAATTCCTTGATGTTCGCCGCGATTTCCTTCGTGGCATTCACGGCGCTCGTCGCAGTTATCTCGTGGTGGAAAACCCGCGGCGATAATCTGGATACGCAGGACGGCTATTATCTGGCCGGCCGCGGCTTGACAGGTCCGGTTATCGCGGGTTCCCTGCTGATGACCAACCTGTCCGCAGAACAGCTGGTCGGTAACAACGGTCAGGCGGTTCGCGTTGGTATGAGTACGATGGGCTGGGAGGTTACTTCCGCCATTGCGCTGGTTATTCTGGCGTTTGTGCTGATGCCCAGATACCTTAAGACGGGCCTGACTACCATCCCGCAGTTTTTCGAGCAGCGGTATGACGCAGGCACACGCCGTCTGGTTTCGATCATCGTGCTGCTCAGCTATGTAGTTATCATGCTGCCGAACATCCTGTATGCCGGTGCGCAGGTGTTTGTAAACATCTTTGGTCTGGACGAAATGCTCGGCATTTCGTATTTTGCAGCAATCGCCATCGTGTGTGTGGCTACTGCGGTCGTAGGTTCGATCTACGCGATTTTTGGCGGCCTGAAGGCCATTGCACTGTCCGACTCGATCAATGGTCTTGGTTTGATCGTCGGCGGCTTGTTGGCGCCGGTGTTCGGCCTCATGTTCCTGTCCGGCCAGTTGGGCGGCGACGGCTCGTTCCTCGACGGCTTTGACAAGTTCCTGCACACCGATCCGGCATACTTGAATGCCATCAACGAAGCAAACTCTCCCGAGCCGTGGCTTCCGTGGCCGCTGCTGCTGACCGGTCTGCTGGTCAACAACATGTATTACTGGGCAACCAACCAGTCCATCATCCAGCGTGCCTTTGGCGCGAAGAACCTGAAGGAAGCGCAGAAGGGCGCGGTATTTGCGGGCTTCCTCAAAATCATGACCCCGCTGATTATCGTTGTGCCGGGTGTTATCTGTGCGCTGGCCTATCCCGGTCAGGACTGGGGCAGCGGCGACTCGGCTTATCCGATGCTGGTTGCGCAGGTTATGCCTAAGCCGGTGCTGGGCTTCTTCGCAGCGGTTATGTTCGGTGCGATCCTCTCGTCCTTTAACTCGGTGCTCAACTCTGCATCCACCATTTATGCGCTGGATATTCACCGTCCGATCTTCAATCCGACTGCATCCGATGCGCACATGGTTAAGGTTGGCCAGAATTTCGGTACGATCGTCGCGGTCGTATCCACCATCATGAGCCCGTTCATGCTGTACATGGGCGGTATCACGAGCTTCGTAAACTCGGCTTTTGCTGCGTTTAACACGCCGATCTTCGTGTGCCTGCTGTGCGGCTTCTTCTGGAAGAAGGTACCGGCTATTGCGGCGAAGATCGTCATTCCGGTGCACGTTGTGCTGTATTTCACCTTGCAGTTCGGTCTGCGCAACGTGATTCCGTTCCTCAAGGATGTGCATTATCTGTACTTTACCGCCATCCTGTTCGTGTTCGACATGCTGCTGATGTGGGTGATCGTCAAGAAGAATCCGCGTCCGGAGGATTTTGTGCTGCATGATGCCAAGGCGGTCGATATGACGCCGTGGAAGAACGGCAAGATCTGGGCGACGATTACGCTGCTCGTCATGGTGGCGGCGTATATCATCTTCTCTCCCCTTGGCTTCGGCAAGAGCGAGACCTCTACCTTTGAACGCTATCAGGCAAATCAGGCATCTACCTCGGTTACCGAGACGGTGCAGGAATAAGAGGGTACATAGCGATCAAGAGGGCTGTCCCTACTGTGGGGCAGCCCTCTTCTTTTTGTGCAGCGGGGAAAAGACTTTGCATGCCCGCTGGAATGTGTTAAAATGATACCAATAAGGAGGCTTGTTGAGATGAAGGAGTTATACAAAGGATTAGGCCATATCGCGATTTATACCGTGGATATGGAGGAAAGCATTGCGTTTTATGAGAAGATCGGCGGCAGTGTATATAAGCGCGACGCGGTGCCAACGCCGACAGGAGAAAAGAAGCTGACGTTGGTGGAGTTCGGTGGTTTCCTGCTCGAACTGATCGAGCCGCCTGCGGATGAGCTGGTTCCAGCGGGGGAGGGCAGCATCCCGCATTTTGCGGTGTATGTGGACGATCTGGACAAGGTTGCTGCTGCACTCAAGGAGGCTGGCGTGATCTCGTTCATGACGCCGGAGAAAAAGGTCATGCCGGAGACCTTCGGCGGCCTGCAAAACTGGTTTTTCACCGGCCCGTCCGGCGAAGAAATCGAGCTGCTGCAAATGTTGTAAGTCATACGGATGACTTATATAAATGAACATACGAAAAGAGCGCCTTCGGGAAAACCCCGAAGGCGCTCTTTTATAAAAGAGTAAGAGAGAGATCAATAATGACGGGCTTCGTACAGGTGATCTTCGATCGCCTTGCGGGCAGCCTGTACTTCCGGCTTGGTGGATACTTCCGCAACGCCGACACGCCACCAGTTTTCATAACCAGCAGACATCGTCTTGGGAAGAACCTTCATGTCAATAACGGTAGAAACGGTCTGCTTCTTCGCGTCCTCAATGGCAGCCTTCAGCTCATCCATGGTCTTGACGGTGTAGGTCTTGCAGCCGTATGCCGCGCCGATAGCAGCGTAGTCGATCTGCATAACCTTGCCCTTGTGGATACCGTTGGTCACGCCGTCCTCGAGCATGTTCTTCTCGGTGCAGATGCAGGCATTGCCCTGACCAACCTCGAGGTTGTTGATGCAGCCGAAGGAAGCGTTATCAAACAGCATAACGTTGATCTTCTTGCCGATCTGGACAGAGGTGATCAGCTCGGAGTGCAGCATGTCGAACGAACCGTCGCCGCACATTGCGTAAACTTCCTTGTCCGGGCAAGCCAGTTTCGCGCCCAGTGCGGAAGCGATTTCGTAGCCCATGCAGGAGTAGCCGTACTCCATGTGATAGGTGTTGATCTTGGATGCACGCCACAGACCCTGCATATCGCCCGGCAGCGAACCGGCAGCAGCACAAACGATGGAGTCATCGTCGATCAGGTGGTTGATCGCGCCGAGAACTGCGGTCTGGCAGAGCTTGCAGCCGGTGTCCTCGATGTACTTCTCAACGCACTCGCGGTTCGCGTCGTTGATTTCCGGAATGAAGGAGTCCTTGTCGGTGTAGGTGCAGTTATCCAGACGCTCGACCTCAGTGAACCACTCCTTGCGGTAAGCGGCAACGGCTTCCGCGTAAGCAGCATCAGTGTGGTAGCCAATCTTCTTGAGCTCTTCGCCGATTGCGGTCAGCGCCTCGTTGGCATCAGCTACAACCGGGGTTGCGTCCATCTTGTACGCCTGGAACTCAGACGGATTGATGTTGACGAACTTAGCGTCCGTGCGGTACAGCCACTTGGAAGCGGTGGTGAAGTCGGTGTAGCGGGTGCCGACACCGATGACAACGTCCGCCTCGTGCGCCAGCTTGTTGGCAGCGATGCCGCCGGTGGTGCCCAGACCGCCGAGGTTCAGCTCGTGGGTCCATTCCACCGCGCTCTTGCCCGCCTGGGTTTCGCCGAAGGCAATGCCGAAGTCCTCAGCGAACTTCTTGAATACCTTGTGCGCTTCTGCGTAGCGAACACCGCCGCCGCAGATCAGGAGCGGCTTCTTTGCGTTCTTGATGACTTCAACAGCCTTCTCCAGCGCATACTTGGTGATCGGACGACGGTCGATGCGCCATACGCGCTTCTGGAAGAAGTCAACCGGATAGTCGTAAGCTTCCGCCTGTACGTCCTGCGGCAGGGAGATTGCAACCGCGCCGGTGTTGGCGGTGTCGGTCAGCACGCGCATCGCGGAGATCATGTCGGTCATGACCTGCTCCGGACGGTTGATGCGGCCCCAGTACTTGGTGACAGCCTGGAACGCGTCGTGCGCGGAGATGGTCAGGTTGTGCGGCTGCTCCATCTGCTGGAGAACCGGGTCAGGCTGACGGGAAGCGTAGATATCGCCCGGCAGGATCAGAACCGGGATGTTGTTGGCGGTAGCGGTTGCAGCGGCGGTGATCATGTTGCACGCGCCGGGGCCGACAGAAGAGGTAGCAGCGAAGATCTGCTTGCGGCGCATCTGCTTTGCATAGCCGACAGCGGCCAGCGCCATGCCCTGCTCGTTCTTGCCCTGATAGACAACCATGTCCTTCAGTTCCTGCTCCACGCCGTTGCAGAAGCCAACGACGTTGCCGTGGCCGGGCAGCATGAAGATGCCCTTGACGAACTTATGCTCCTGCTCGTTGCCATCCATGTCAATGTAGCTGACATACTGGTTCTCGAGGAAGCGGACGAGTGCCTGAGAAGCGGTCAGGCGTACAGTTTCCATATGCTTCATAGGTATGTATTCCTCCTAATTGATTTTCGGATGTTGAATCAGTTGCCGGTCGGGCAGTGCCAGATGTGGTCGTTGGCATCATCTTCGAGCAGCCACAGATGCTCCTCGTCGTCGATACGGGTCTTGTCCCACGGGTTGCCCGGCAGATGGCGGATGCCCCATGCGTAGCAGCAGGAGTAACCCGGTGCGGTAACCTGAGAGTGCATCTTGTCGGTGATGATTGCAAGGCCGTTGTGGTGGGTCTCGTAGATCTCGCCGTTGCCCCAGCCTGCGCCGAAGCCCATCGGCTTGTCATAGCGGTAGAAGTAGCACTCCGGCTGCGGATGATGGTGCGGCGGATAGCTCGACCACTTGCCCGGCAGGTTGACAACTTCGCCCAGCACCATATTGGAGTAAGGCGCGTTATCCAGATCGAAGCAGGTGCGCACGTCGCGCTTGATGCAGCCCATCAGTTCGCCCTGATTGCCGCGTGCCCAAGTGTCGGTGTCTTCCGGCTTATACATCTTGTTCGGGAAGGTCTTGTCGTTCAGGGTCTTCTGAATATAGATATTGCAGGGGCCATGCGCGGTGATCTTCACCTTAGTGCCCTTGCAGACATGCAGGCAGGACGGATTGTAGTCGAACGGATTGGGACGGTCGACATCGTAGGACTGGTCATCCCACTCGATCGTGCACTTGCCGTCGAACACCAGCGCAGCCAGTTCCTTTTCCGGCTCCTCAAAGGAGTAGGTGTCGCCATCCTCCATCACGAGCAAGGCAACGTCCATCATGGCGTCCTTGCCGATGCCTTCGTCCAGACGGATGTATTCGTTGTATCCGCGCTTGACTTGCTTATCAATGTACATAACTGTTTCCCTCCAAAAAAAGATTTTTTGGTTGCATCGTCCGGCGCGGCGGCCGGACGGCTGGCGGATTGCTATGGACAATCTGCCGAGAATATTATAGCATGCGGCGGTGAAGGCTTTCAACCGTGCGCAGGCTGGTGGGAACGCTTTGGCATTTAGCACAAAAACCGGTAGGGTTCTTCTGACAAATGATACAACAAAAATACGATTTTCTGTTGCCGCACTCTTGCGTTTGTTCCCTTTTGTGACTATAATTATAGCAGATAGCGGCGAAAATGCTTGCAATATCTTCACAAACAATAACACTATTTTAAGGAAAAATGCGGAGGGATGCCATGGACGCGGCAAGGCGGGAAAAACGGGAGCACGGTACACAGGCATTTCCGTTTCAGATTTATCCCGCACTGGACGGCAGCGAGGCGGATGACAGCGATTTTATCCCTTATCACTGGCATCCGGAACTGGAGATTATCACGGTGGATGCGGGGCATGTGTCGCTGACGATTGCCGATCATGTGTATGAGGGCGAGCATGGGGATGTGTTTTTTGCTGCGGGAGAGGAATTGCACGAAATCCGCGCGGCGGGGCGGGAAAATCAGTTCCGTTCGTTCGTATTCGCAGCGGATTTTTTGCAGTTTGCGCGGGCCGATCAGGCGGAAACCGAGCTGCTCGCACCACTGGCGGAAGGACGGCTGCGGTTTGTGACTAGCCTGCGTGTGGGAGAGGCGGGACAGCGTGAGGTGCGTGCGCTGCTTGCACAGATCGTCCGCGCTTGTCTGGGACGCGCGCCAGGATACCAGCTGGCGGTCAAGGCAGCGCTGCTGGGGATTGTGGCGGTATGTGCGCAGCAGGGCCTGCTGACCGGACGGCGCGTGCGTCCGGGTGCGGATTATAAGGCGCGTCAACTCAAAGAGATTGTTGGATATCTGGGCGCACATTTCACCGAGCCGCTGTCACTGACCGCAGTGGCTGCGCATTTCGGCTTGTCGCCGCAGTATTTCAGCAGCTTTTTCCGGGAGAATTTCGGGCGGACATTTACGCAGCATATCAATTCCCTGCGTATCGAGCAGGCGGCGCGCCTGCTGCGTGAGAGCGATCTTCCGGTTATGGAAATCGGTTTTAACGTGGGATTTGACAACTTCAGTTACTTTATTAAACGCTTTCGGGCGGTTTACGGCGTTTCGCCGTCCAATTATCGCAAAAAGGTCTGACAGCAGTTGAAAAAACAAAAAAGCGGCATCGGAACCGATCCGATGCCGCTTTTTATGTAATTAGTAAAGGGAACGCACTTATTCAAAGCGCAGCTTCACGCCTTCCTGCCGACACAGATCGACGTATTCCTTGGGCGGTTCGCGGTCTGTGATGAAAGCAGTCAGGTCTTTCAGGTGACAGAACGTGACAATGGCCTCCTTGCCGATCTTGGAAGAGTCCACCATGCCGTAAATCATGTCTGCACGATGGACAACCGCGCGCTTGATTTCCGCTTCGAGGAAAGTGGTGTTGGTCATGCCTGCGGTCAGGGATACGCCGGTTGCGCCCATGAACGCCTTATTGATGCGCATAGTGCTGAGCGCCTCAATGGTAGACAGACCGACAAAGGAATCGGTGGTCGGGCTGTAAATGCCGCCAAGCGAAATAATGTTCAGGTTATCGTATTTGGATGCCTCACTGAGCGCACCGAGCGAGTGTGTGATGATGGTGATGCGCTTCTTTGCAACCAGAAAACGAAGCAGACACAGTGTTGTCGTACCGGAATCAATAAAAATGGTGTCTCCGTCGGCAACCTCCTCCGCGGCGAGACGGCCGATCAGAGATTTGTCGATCGGATTGAGCCCGGAACGGATGGGGGTCGGCACAGCGCCGGAGGGAACGGTAGCAGTCACACCGCCGTATACCTTGGTGATGTGTCCGCGCACCTCAAGTTCGTTCAGATCGCGGCGGATTGTGTTCTTGGAAACGCCAAAAACCTCGCATAATTCATCAATGCTGACGGTTTCGCGTGAAATTACGTATTGTTCAATTGAATTGAGACGGCTGACTTTCATCTTCCCTTTTCTCCATTCTTACCCGAAAATTAACCAGAATAATTTCTAATAGTGTATCAAAAAATGCATAAATTGTCTACTGGCTCAAAAAATGGCGGAATTGGGCGAATATGAGCTATAATGACAAACAATTGTATGCGGGGGCGTGAACGCAGCAATATTTTTTCGATTTAAGCGGGAATTTTAAATGAAAAAATATTTATTCGTGGCAATAATATGGTTGTTTTTTGGTCATATCTGTCCGAGGCGGAACAGGGGGAGAAGAATGCGGACGCAGTGGGAATATTGGAATAAGATAACCAAAAATAGATAGAAATACAACCAATACATAACAAACAAATTTCGAAAAAATGACAGCAATTTTTTATAAAATATTCCGAAGGGTACAAAACGGGGGATGGAATTTTTGTGAACAAATGTGTGAATTTTGGTTGAAATCTGGGTAGCTTGGTGATACACTGTAATCGATATACAGCGGCCGGCTGCCGCTGTTGCCGGAACCTGTTCCGTGGAGAGAAAATATTTTGAATTAGGCAGGTGTATGCAATGCAGAAAGCAGAAAAGATGCAGGAGCTTCGCGTATTTGCGCAGGAAATCCGTTTGGAAACCCTGAAAACCATCGGCTCGCTTGGCTTTGGCCACGTGGGCGGCTCGATGTCCATCATTGACGCGCTGGCCGTTCTGTATGGTGAAGTAATGAAGATTGATCCGAAGAACCCCCGCTGGGAGGATCGTGACTGGTGCGTATTGTCCAAGGGACATGCCGGCCCGGCAATGTACGCTACCCTCGGCCTGAAGGGCTTCTATCCGCTGGAGGATGCGTATACGCTCAACCAGCCGCACACCAACTTCCCGTCCCATACCGACCGCACCAAGACCCCCGGCGTTGACCTGACCACCGGCTCGCTCGGTCAGGGCATGTCCACCGCAACCGGCGCAGCGCTTGGCAACAAGATCGACGGCCGCGACAACCACGTATTCGTCTTTGTCGGCGACGGCGAGGCAGACGAGGGCCAGGTTTGGGAAGGCGCTCAGTTCGCAGTACATTATCAGCTGGACAATCTGGTTTGCTTTGTCGACGATAACAAGTATCAGCTCGACGGCGCATGCGAGAACGTTATGAAGCATGCCAAGGGCATTGGCGCGAAGTTCGCGGCGTTCGGCTGGAACGTAGTCGAGTGCGAAGACGGTAACGATGTTGAGCAGATCTACGACGCGATCCAGACCGCTTACGCGACCAAGGGCGTACCGACCTGCATTGTGCTGAACACGGTCAAGGGCAAGGGCGCTACCTTTGCCGACGGTACGGGCGCGCATTCTTCTCAGCCGTCCAAGGAGCAGTGGGATGAAGCCATTGCTTATGCTGAGAAGCAGCTCGCTGAGATCAAGGCACAGTAAGGGAGGGTACGAACATGAGCTTTACTTTGATTGGCAAACA
>NZ_CALWJK010000034.1 GCF_944380975.1 uncultured Agathobaculum sp.
TATCCGGATATCACCTATTCGTTCTATCCGGTCTGGTGCGACCTGTTCCGCATCCCATATGAGACCGTGCCGCTGGACGAGGACTTCTGCGTGAATGTCCGTGACTACGACAAGCCGAACGGCGGCATTGTCCTGCCCAACCCGAACGCACCGACCGGGCGCGGTGTATCGCTCGACTTCATCGAGGATTTGCTCCAGCACAACGCGGACTGCGTGGTCATCATCGACGAAGCATACGTTGACTTCGGCGCACAAAGCGCGGTGCCGCTCCTTTCCAAATACGAAAACCTGCTCGTTGTGCAGACGATGAGCAAGTCGCGCTCGCTAGCCGGCCTGCGCATCGGCTACGCGCTCGGCTCGGAAACGCTGATTGCGACGCTTGAAGCGGTCAAGAACTCATATAACTCCTACACGATGGACGCGATTGCGCTTGCCGCGGGCGAAGCCGCAGTCAAGGACGAAGTGTATTTTCAGGAGACCTGCCGCAAGGTCATCGCCACACGCGATCGCACCGCTGGCGAGCTGCGCAAACTGGGTTTTACCGTTTCCCCCTCGCTGACCAACTTCCTGTTTGTCACCCACCCGACCAAAAAAGCGCCGGAGATTTTCGAATATCTGCGGCAGAAAAACATCTTTATCCGGTATTTCAAACTGCCGCGCATCGACAACTACCTGCGCATCACCGTCGGCACGGACGAGCAGATGGATCGGCTGATCGAGGAGTTGCGCGCTTTCCTGTAAGAATATACTCAATCAAAAAGAGCGGAAGATATCTTCCGCTCTTTTGTTATGCCTTGATGACGATTCCCAGCCGTTTTGCGAGCATGGCTGCCTGCTCCATAGTCACAACTGCGCCGCGCAATTCCGCATTTGTATCCGACACCGCAAGGCCGTCCAGCTCGCAGCCGGTCAAATCCAGCCCCATCAACGACGTATGCAAAAAGCGCGCCGACCGAAGCACTGTGTGCGCCAATGTCCAGCTTTTCCACTGGCAGTCGCAGAACGACGCACCCATCAGGTCGCAGCCCGAAACCATCACCCGGCGCAGCCGCGCCCGGTCGAACACCGCGTCGGACAAGCGGCAATCCTGCACGTCCACATCACGCCAGCCAGTTTCGGCAAAATCCGCGCCCACGGCCTTACAGCCGTTCAACTCGACTCGCTCGAAAAATGCATCCCGCCAGCCGCTGCCCGAAAGCTCACAGCCGTCCAGCACCACATCCGCAAAATCCGCGCGCTCCCAGCGGCAGCCGGTCAGACGGCAGCCCTCCAGACACACGCCGCGCAGCCGCAAGCCCTCATAGCGCGTACCGGACAGGTCTGCCCCGCGGATGCAAACGTTTTCCACGGTTTCCTCATCACGCGCGGCGCGTGCCAGCAGCATATCCGCGTCTTGCACCGGTTGCAGCGACGCGGGCAAATGCGCGCTCATGCCTTATCGAGCAGTTTGATGATCTCGTCTACCTTGCCCTCGCGAGCCTGCTCGTCGCCCGTTTCAAAGGCATCCTGCACGCAGCCCGCCAGATGCGCGCGCAGCACCTCGCGCTGTGCTTTATGCACCAACGACTCGATCGCCTGCAGCTGCGTGACGATTTCCATACAATAGCGGTCATCCTCAATCATTTTGAGCACGCCGTCAAGCTGCCCTCGCGCGGTGCGCAGCAGCGGCTCAACTTTTTTCCGATCCGCCCTCATTTCAGACCGACCACCTTGTATCCCGCCTGCTCGACCGCCTCGGTCAGCTTGGCGTCATCCGGCAGCGCGCTGCCCGTGACCTTTGCTGTACCGCTTTGCAGGTCTACCTCCACGCGCACGCCCGCAAAGGCCTCGAGCGCCTTTTTCACATGCGCCACACAGTGCTCACACATCATGCCTTCGATTTGAATGACCTTGGTCTGTTCCATTTTCTTTTCTTCCTCCTTCGGCAGTACTACACACTGGCTGCTCTCCTGCTTGGGAGAGGCCTTGAAAAACTTTAAACGCAATGCATTGGAAACCACACAAACTGAGCTCAGGCTCATTGCGGCGGCGCCAATCATTGGGCTGAGCTTCAGTCCCAGCGGCAGCCACAGCACGCCCGCCGCAATCGGAATACCAATGCAGTTATAGAAGAACGCCCAGAACAGGTTCTGACGGATGTTGCGCATGGTCTGCCGCGACAGACGAATCGCGTCCACCGCGTCCATCAAATCGCTCTTCATCAGCACCACATCCGCCGACGCGATTGCCACATCCGTGCCCGCGCCAATGGCAATGCCCACGTCCGCACGCGCCAGTGCGGGTGCGTCGTTGATGCCGTCGCCGATCATGGCAACTTTACGTCCCTGTTCCTGCTTCTCACGCACAACGCGCTCTTTGTCCTGCGGCAGCACCTCGGCCACCACGTCCTGCACACCCAGCTCGGCGGCAATAGACTGTGCAGTGGCCTTATTGTCGCCGGTCAGCAGCGTGACCTGTACGCCCAGCTTTTGCAATTCATCGACCGCCGCGCAGCTGCTCGGCTTGAGCACATCCGCGACCGCGAAGATGCCGACCACCTGCCGGTTTGCCGCAAAATACAGCGGTGTTTTACCCGCAGCAGCAAGGTTTTCGCCCATCTGCTGCGCCGAACGCGACAGCGCAAGACCGTTTGCCAACAGCATGCGGCGGTTACCCGCCATGCAGCGCACGCCGTCGATTACCGCGCGCACGCCCTGCCCCTCGACCATTTCAAACGAATCGGTTTTGCGCTCCTTGACATGCTTGGCGCGCGCATAGCGCACGATCGCATCCGCCAGCGGATGGTCGCTGTGCACCTCGAGAGATAGCGCCAGCGAAAGCAGGTCTTCCGGCTCCACACCGAACGACTTGACATCGGTAACGACCGGACGGCCCTCGGTGACCGTGCCCGTTTTATCCAGCACAACGCAGTCCACGTTATGCAGGTTTTCCAGTGCCTCAGCCGACTGGAACAGCACACCGTTTTTCGCGCCCACACCCGTGCCGACCATGATAGCGACCGGCGTTGCCAGCCCCAACGCACACGGGCAGGAAATGACCAGCACCGCGATCGCGCGGGTCAGCGCAAAGCCGGGCGTTTCGCCGTAAACCAGCCAAACGATTGCGGTCACCAGTGCAATGAGCATGACAACCGGCACAAACACCCCCGCAACCTTGTCGGCAAGCTTGGCGATCGGCGCTTTGGATGCGCCCGCCTCCTCGACCAGCCGAATGATCTGGGAGAGCGTTGTATCATCGCCCACACGGGACGCTTTCATCGCAAAGTAGCCGTTTTTCGTCACGGTAGCGCCAATTACCGTGTCGCCCTTGTGCTTTTCTACCGGCATGGACTCACCCGTGATGGCGCTTTCATCCAAATAGGCGTGCCCCTCGACGATCTGACCGTCCACCGGCACAGATTGTCCCGCACGCACGATCACATAATCGCCCACGCGCACCTCTTCGATCGGTACGGTGACCTCCTGCTCACCACGGATGACCGACGCGGTCTGTGGACGCAGATCCATGAGCGCAGCAATGGCCTCGCCAGTCTTGCGCTTGGCGCGCGCCTCGAAGAACTTGCCGAGTGTGACCAACGTCAGGATCATACCCGCGGACTCGAAATACAAATCATGCGCATATTCATGCACGCGCGCCATATCGCCCGCAGCGCCCGCGTAACCGATCTGGAACAGCGCATAAATGCCGTACACCACGGACGCACCCGAACCGACCGCGATCAGCGCATCCATCGTCGGCGCGCGGTGCCAGAGCGTGCGGAATCCATTGATAAAATACTTGCGGTTGACGATCAGGATAGGCAGCGTCAGCAGCAGCTGCACCAGCGCAAGCGCAAAGGCGTGCGCCTCGCCGCTGACAAAGCCCGGCAATGGCAGACCGATCATCGGCCCCATAGAAAAATACATCAGGATGATGAGAAACACCGCAGAAATCAGGATGCGGTTTTTTATCTCATGCAGATCATCCTCCGGCGCGCTATCCTTTGCAGATGCCGCCGCGCGCGTGCCGCTGTCCACGGCAGCGGTGTAGCCGCCCTCTTCGACCGCGCGGATGATTTGTGCGTCGCTGCATGCACCCTCATCATATTCCACCACCATACTGCCCGCGAGCAGATTGACCTGCACCTCGCGCACGCCCGGCACAGCGGAAACGCTCTTTTCCACATGGGCCGAGCACGCCGCGCAGCTCATCCCGCCGACGCGAAATCGTTGTTTCATACTGGGATCTCCTTTTCCTATCTTTCACCCCTCCCCCTGGGAGGGGGTCTGTTGCATGGTCAGTATACGCCAATTCCCGGCCTTTGTCAAGCGGCAGACAGCAAACAGCCGCGCCTTTTCGCGCGGCTGTTTCTTTTCATTCTGTCCGGCTGGTTATTCCTCGATCGTGGTGGAAAAAGACAGGCATTCCTCCTGTCCTGGGCACAGCACTCGCACGCCGACCTTGTTTTCGATCGCATGGTCAAGGTAGCCGCCGTCCGGCAATGTGCTCCATGGCTCCAGACACACATAGGGCACATCGAAATCTTTGTAGGCACTCCAAACCGCAAAATACGGAAAATCGGTAAATTCCATGGTCACGGTACGGTCATTGCGCGTACTGCCGATGGTGGCACGGCGCACCGGAAGATCATCGGAAATGATCGCGTCATTGCGGAAGGTCTCGCGCGTAATTGGCAGGCGGCCGTCTTGCAGCGGCAAATCTCCATGGTCGCGGCTGAGCATCACATTTTCATCCGTCAGGATCGGATGCAGTACCGCGGTGCCCTCAAATGCCACAAAATAATCCGTAATCGACTCATCCGGCAGCCAGCACAGCGTATACGCATCGTGACCGCCAACCTCATAATACATATCCGTATCGCTGCGGTTAAACACGATGTGCTCCTTTTTCAGGGTAGCACCGGTCAACGTATAACGAATGGTGCAAACAAAGTCCCACGGGTACATTTTTTTGGTAAAGTCATTCGCTTCCAGCACAAACTCCACATAGTTTTCACCCGCAGCACCAACCTGCCATTCCAGATCGCGGCCAAAGCCGTGCTGAGTGATCTCATAGGATGTACCGTTCACGGTATAGGTCTTATCCTTGAGCCGTCCGACAATCGGGAACAGAATCGGCGCATGCCGCTTCCACACCGCGGGATCAGCCTGCCAAACGTATTCCGTGCCCGTCTTTTTGCTCCGAAAGCTGCTCAGTTCTGCTCCAAACGGATTGATCTCCACCCGGAAGAGTTCGTTTTCCAATACCTGCATGGGTATCCGCCTCCCTTTCTCTTTGCTTTCAGCATAGCTTTTTTCGCCCGCAAAGTCAATCCGCCGCCCGTTTTTTAGCATTTCAACCGGATTTCACAGCCTGATTTTGTCAGTTTCGCTAGATTCATGCTGCGCGGCAGTTAACTTTAGAACAAAAAAGCCCTGCCGATGGCAGGGCTTTCTCTTTATCATTTGCGTTACAGCAGATGCATTTTGGAATCCGCTTCGGTGATTTCCCGCAGCGGCCGGCACGGCACGCCGACCGCGAGGTGATTCGCCGGAATGTCCCGCGTCACGACGCTGCCCGCGCCGATGACCGCGCCGTCCCCAATTGTCACGCCGCCGAGCACGACGGCATTCGCCGCGATCCAGACATTATTCCCGATGTGGATGTCCTTGGCAAACTCAGACATGGACACATGCCCATCCGGATAGCGCATACTGGTGCGCTCGGACGCGATGAGCGGATGGTCGGTCGCCATGAGAGACACGTTCGGGCCGAACATCACGTTATCTCCAATGAAAATACGCGCGTCATCCATGACAGTCAGATTGAAATTGCAGAAGAAATTCTCCCCGATGAAGGTATGCGAGCCATAGTTGAACTGAATTGGCCCCTGAAAATAGTATTTTTCCCCGATCTGTCCGATAAACTCGCGCACAATGGGCAGCCGTGCAGGGTCATATTCATCCATCGCGTTGAATTTCTGGCACAGAATGTGCGCCTTGTGCTTGATATCGCGCAGCTCCTTGGTGCGCGCGTCAAACAGTCTGCCCGCAAAGATTTTTTCTTCCTCCGTCATGGTTTGCCGCCTCCCGCCATCTTTCTTGCCGTGCGCTTACGCGAGCGCAGCCTTGAGCTCCTCTACCTTATCGGTGTTCTCCCACTTGACGCCCAGTTCCTCGCGGCCCATGTGACCGTAAGCCGCAAGCTGCTTGTAAATCGGCTTGCGCAGGTCGAGCGTCTCGATGATCGCCGCCGGACGCAGATCAAACACCTTGCGCACCGCTTCCGCCAGCTTGCCCTCGTCCACCGTGCCGGTGCCGAAGGTCTCAACCATGATGGAAACCGGTTCCGCTACGCCGATGGCATAAGCCAGCTGCAGCTCGCAGCGCTTTGCCAGACCCGCTGCAACGATATTCTTTGCCACCCAGCGCGCCGCATATGCTGCCGAGCGGTCCACCTTGGTCGGATCCTTGCCCGAGAACGCGCCGCCGCCGTGACGGCCGATGCCGCCATAGGTATCGACAATGATCTTACGGCCGGTCAGACCGGAGTCACCCTGCGGGCCACCAATGACAAAGCGGCCGGTCGGGTTGATGAAGTACTTGGTGTTCTCATCCAGCAGGTGGGACGGGATCACCGCCTTGACAACCTGCTCGATCATATCCTTGCGAATCTGCTGGAGCGAAACCTCCGGGCTGTGCTGAGTGGACAGCACGACTGTATCCACACGCACGGGGAGGTTGTCCTCATCATATTCGATGGTCACTTGGCTCTTGCCGTCCGGGCGCAGATAGTCGAACATGCCGTTCTTGCGCACCTCGGTCAGGCGCTTTGCCAGCTTGTGCGCCAGCGAAATCGGCAGCGGCATCAGCTCGGGCGTTTCGTCGCACGCATAACCGAACATCATGCCCTGATCGCCCGCGCCGATGGCCAGGTCGGCGTCGGACGCGCCTTCCTTGCGCTCAAGAGAGTTGTCAACACCCAGCGCAATGTCGGCTGACTGCTCGTCGATCGCAGTCAGCACCGCGCAGGTGTCGCAGTCAAAGCCGTACTTGGCGCGGTCGTAGCCGATCTCCCGAATGGTGTCGCGCACGACTTTCGGGATATCGACATAACAGGTGGTCGAGATCTCGCCCATCACCTGCACCATACCGGTCGTGCAGGTCGTTTCGCACGCAACGCGCGCATACGGATCGTTCGTTAAGATTTCGTTAAGAATTGCATCCGAGATCTGATCGCAGATCTTGTCGGGATGCCCCTCCGTTACGGATTCCGAAGTAAAAAAATGATGTGCCATACTATGTTCCTTCCTTTCTGATGTATGTCGGGACATAACAAAAAACGCTCCCATTCGGGAGCGAAAAAGCCGTTTTGCCCCCTCATCTTTCGTGTTCCTACGCCGGATTTGGCACCTTACGCATGGTTTTGCGCAGGTTGCCGGGTTTCATTGGGCCGTTCCCTCCACCGCTCTGGATAAGGTCGTATATTCACTTACGCGGTCTATTTTATATAAAAACAGGATATTTGTCAAGGGAAAATTTCAGCAAATTCGGATATTGTATGCGGATTGACATTTTCTTTGTACACCGTTATATTAAATAAGTAAGAATGTGCCCTGCCGCCGTTCAGTTTTGCGGATTTGCGGCATATTCTTATTCGCATTCGCCATGCGTCCGATGGACGCATTGTTTTTATCATGGGAGAGAATAAGGATATATGAACGTAAATGTAGGAATCGACATCGGCTCAACGACGGTCAAAATCGTCGTTACGCGTGCCGGAGAGATCATCCACAAGCACTATGAGCGCCACTTTTCCAAGGTACGCGAAAAGGCGGTCGAGCTGGTGCGCAATGCCCGCGCGCTCATCGGCGAAGATACCACGCTGCGCTGCGCGATCACCGGTTCAGCGGGTCTGGGTGTCGCTAAGGCGGCGGACATTGACTTCGTACAAGAGGTGTTCGCCACGCGCAAGGCGGTCGGCGTTCATGTGCCGCAGGCCGATGTAGTCATCGAGCTGGGCGGCGAGGACGCAAAGATCGTATTCCTGTCCGGACAGCTGGAAGAGCGCATGAACGGTTCATGCGCGGGCGGCACCGGCGCTTTCATCGACCAAATGGCCGTGCTGCTGGACGTAACCCCGACCGAACTGGATCAGCTGGCACAGGGCGCGGAGCGTATCTACACCATTGCGTCCCGCTGCGGTGTGTTTGCCAAGTCGGATATCCAGCCGCTCCTCAACGAGGGCGCGCGCAAGGAGGACGTTGCCGCGTCCATCTTCCAGGCGGTCGTCAATCAGACGGTCGCAGGTCTGGCGCAGGGCCGCGAAATCAAGGGCGACGTACTGTTCCTGGGCGGGCCGCTGTTCTTCTTCAAGGGCTTGCAGCACCGTTTTCAGAAAACACTCGGTCTGGACGACGCACACGCCCATTTCCCCGCCCTTGCCCCCTATGCGATCGCGGCGGGCGCAGCAGAGTACGCGGGCGACACTCAGAAAACCTATACTGTCTTATCGCTGCTTGACGCACTGGAGCACGCAGCAGGCGCACCGGTGGTAGCGAACTATCTGCCGCCGCTGTTTGAAAATGAAGCACAGTATGCGGAATTCCAGCGCCGCCACGGCGTGCATGATGTCATGACGCAGAACGTCACCATGTACGAGGGCGATGCCTATCTCGGCATAGACTGCGGCTCGACCACGACCAAGCTGGTGCTGATCGGTGACGATCACCAGATCCTCTACCATCACTACCAGTCCAACAAGGGCAATCCGGCGGATGTTATCCGCGAGCAGCTGACCCAGCTCTATGAGCTGTGCGGTGACCGGGTACATATTGTGTCCAGCGCAGTCACTGGCTACGGCGAAGCGCTTATCCAGAATGCCTTCGGCGTGGACTTCGGTCTGGTCGAAACGGTCGCGCACTTCCGCGCGGCGCGCCACTTCTGCCCTGACGTTGATTTCATTATCGATATCGGCGGACAGGATATCAAGTGCTTCAAGATCCGCAACAAGTGCATCGACAATATTTCGCTGAACGAGGCGTGCTCGTCTGGCTGCGGCTCATTCATCGAAACTTTTGCCCGTTCGATGGGCTACTCGATCGAGGAATTCTGCAAGCTTGGCCTGTTCGCGGAGCACCCGATCGACCTTGGCTCGCGCTGCACGGTGTTCATGAACTCTTCGGTCAAGCAGGCGCAGAAGGACGGCGCAGGCATCGACGCCATCTCGGCCGGCCTGTCGGTTTCGGTCGTCAAGAACGCGTTGTATAAGGTTATCCGCGCGCACTCGCCGGACGACCTCGGCCAGCACATCGTCGTGCAGGGCGGCACGTTCTTAAACGATGCGATCCTGCGCTCGTTCGAGCAGGAGATCGGTCGCGACGTCACCCGTCCGGCGATTTCCGGCCTGATGGGCGCGTACGGCGCAGCGCTGCACGCCAAGGACAACCGTCCCGAAAAGACCAACCTAATCGGCCCGGACGTGCTCGCGGGTTTTGCACACACCGTGCGCACGACGCGCTGCGGCCTGTGCGAAAACCATTGCAACCTGACCATCAACGACTTTGGCGGCGGCCGCCGCTTTATCTCGGGCAACCGCTGCGAGCGTCCGCTCGGCGGCGTGAAAAAAACCGAGCTGCCCAACCTGTATAAATGGAAGCTGGAGAAGCTCAAAAGCTATGGCGAACCGTCCGGCAATCCCGCGCCGCTCGCCACGATTGGCCTGCCGTTCGGCCTGAATTACTACGAACTGCTGCCATTCTGGACGACTTTCCTACGTTCGCTCGGCTTTGAAACTGTCCTTTCCGATGTATCCACCCGCGACATGTATATGCAGGGTCAGCACTCTATCCCGTCGGACACGGTCTGCTACCCGGCAAAGCTGATGCATGGACACATCGAAAACCTGCTCGAAAAGGGCGTGGACGCGATCTTCTATCCGTGCATGACCTACAATCTGGACGAGGGCCGTGCGACCAATTGCTATAACTGCCCGGTCGTGGCGTACTACCCCGAACTTTTGAAGGCCAATGTCGCAGCGCTCGCGGACTTCGACTTTATGATGCCGTATTTCGAGCTGGCCGATCCCAAGCGGTTCGGACAGCACGCGGCAAAATATTTCTGCGGCAAATACCCGCAGCTGAAGAAAAAGCAGGTGCTTGCGGCAGCCGACGCTGCCTATCAGGAGCTGGGCAACTACTACGCCGAAGTGCGCGCGGAGGGACAAAAGGCCATTGCTTACGCCGACACGCACGGACTGGATATCGCGGTCATTGCAGGCCGTCCGTACCATGTCGATCCGGAGATCAATCACGGCATCGACCAACTGATCGCCTCGTTCGGACTGGTCATCGTGTCCGAGGATGCGGTCTGGCAGCTGACCGAAGCGCCGCAGGTGCATGTACTCAACCAGTGGACGTATCATTCGCGCATGTACGGCGCAGCCAAATATGTCACCAAGAAGGAAAATGCGCAGCTGATCCAGCTGGTGTCCTTCGGCTGCGGTATCGACGCTATCACCACCGACGAAATGCGCGCCATCTGTGAAAATGGCGGCAAACTCTATACACAGCTCAAGATTGACGAGATCAGCAACCTCGGCGCGGCAAAAATCCGTATCCGCAGTATGCTGGCCGCCGTAGAGGAGGGCAGAAAACTTGCAAAACAACAACGCGACGCCTAAAACCTATGCATACGCGCAGTTCACAGAGGAAATGCGCAAGGATTACACCATTCTGGTGCCCAATATGCTGCCTGTGCAGCTTGGCCTCATGTGCCGCCTGATGAAGAACTTCGGCTATAACATGGAGCTTCTCAACACCTACGGGCCGAATATCGCGGAACAAGGCCTGCGCAACGTGCACAACGACACCTGCTACCCCGCGCTGCTGGTCATCGGCCAACTGCTGGATGCCATTGAGTCCGGCAAGTACGATATCCACAAAATCGCGCTCATCCTGCCGCAGACCGGCGGCGGCTGCCGCGCCTCCAACTACATCCACCTGATGCGCAAGGCGCTGGAAAAGAACGGCTATGGCTTTATTCCGGTCATTTCGCTCAACTTTGCCGGTCTGGAAGAGGACGCCAATCCTGGCTTCAAGCTGACCAAGACCATGCTCATCCAGATCGCTTACGCGCTGCTGATTGGCGATTTGATTATGCTGGTGGCCAACCAGTGCCGCCCGTACGAGGTCGTGCCCGGCTCGACCGACAAGGCCATTGAAATCTGCATGAACGCGGTCACCGCGCGCTTTACGGGCGACCGGATGGTGCGCTACAGCGAAGTCAAGCACCTGTACCAATATGTTCTGACCGCGTTTGGCAAGCTGCGTCTGGACAAGACGCAGAAAAAGAAGATGGTCGGCATCGTGGGCGAGATCTACGTCAAGTTCTCTCCGCTCGGCAACAACCGGCTGGAGGAGTTCCTGCTCTCGGAAGGCTGTGAGCCGGTGCTGCCGGGTCTGGTCGATTTTTGCCTGTATTCTATCTACAACTCGGTCATCGACCACAACCTGTACGGCCGCTCGGCCAAGCGCGCCGCCATTTACAAATTCGTCTATCAGTTCCTGCTCGGCAAGCAGGCGGACATCATCAAGCTGATGAAAAAGGACGGCAACTTCCGTCCCCCGATGCCGTTTGACGAGGTACGCAAAAAGTCGCACGCCATCATCGGCGAGGGCGTCAAGATGGGCGAGGGCTGGCTGCTGCCGGCCGAAATGGTCGAACTCATCAGCGAAGGCGTGACCAACATCGTCTGCACCCAGCCGTTCGGCTGCCTGCCTAACCATATCGCGGGCAAGGGCATGATCCGCAGAATCCGCGAGGTCTACCCGCAGGCAAACATCGTCGCGGTCGATTATGACCCCGGCGCTTCCAAAATCAATCAGGAAAACCGCATCAAACTGATGCTGTCGAGTGCGGAATAACACCAAAACCGGAACCTTCGGGTTCCGGTTTTTCTGTCCGCACCCGCGCCCCCGCCGCCGCATAGGATGCAATGACCGCCTTCCCCGCAGGAAGCGCGGCCGAAATCTCTCAAACCGGGAATGATTACATGAACCACGAAACCTTTTCCCCGCTGTCCGACCTGCCCGAAGGCACACGGGCTCGTGTGCATGCGCTGCACCTGTCGGGCGGCATGCGCCGCCGCCTGCAAGATCTCGGACTGGTGGCAGGCACGCGGGTATCCTGCATCCAACGCGCCGCTGCTGGCGACCCAACAGCCTACCGCATCCGCGGCGCGATCATCGCGCTGCGATCGGACGATGCGGCGCAAATCGAAATCGGGGTGGACACCTAATGGCGGCGGATCGGACGCCGGTCATCGCACTGATGGGCAACCCCAATGTCGGCAAATCCACCGTGTTCAATGCGTTGACCGGCGCGCGCCAGCACACCGGCAACTGGAGCGGCAAAACCGTGTCCTGCGCGCGCGGCACCATGAACTGTGACGGGCGGGAAATGACGCTGGTCGACCTGCCGGGCACCTATTCGCTGCATCCCCGCTCAGAAGAAGAGCGAGTGGCGCGGGATTTTCTCACAGCGGGCGAAGCGGATGCTGCCGTTCTGGTTGCGGACGCGACCTGTCTGGAGCGCAACCTCATTCTGATTTTGCAAGTGCTTGAGGTCATCCCTAATGTGGTGGTATGCCTCAATCTGATGGATGAAGCGCGCAAAAAGCGTATTCGCATCAACGTTCCTGCGCTTGAGCGCGAGCTTGGCGTGCCGGTCGTGGCGTGCGCGGCACGGCGCGGGCGCGGTCTGCCCACACTGACACAAACGGTCTGCCGCGTGCTGGATGGAGAAACCATCCCCCATCCCACCGCCATCCGCTATCCCGCCGAAATTGAGAATGCAGTGCGCGCATCTGGTCTTGCACGTGCAGATGCACTGGCTGCGCTCACCGAGCGCCCGCCCGAAGGACTGTCCGCGCAGCAGCTGGATGATTTGCTGACCGCTGCGGCAACGCTGCGCGCGGAGGAAATCGCACTGACCTGCGTGCAGGTCCCTGCGGACGCAGATGCGCGCGACCGGTGCATCGACCGCATCCTACTCAGCCGCCGGTTCGGACTGCCGCTCATGCTGCTCCTGCTTGCACTCGTGTTTTACATCACCCTGTTCGGCGCCAACGTCCCAAGCGAATGGCTGAGCGAGCATCTGCTCGGCCTGAGCACACCGTTTGCCGCCGCCCTTTCCGCGCTCGGACTGCCGCCGTTCGCCGTTTCCCTGCTGGTCGACGGCCTGTGGCGCGTGCTGGCGACAGTCGTTTCGGTCATGCTGCCGCCCATGGCCATCTTTTTTCCGCTGTTTACGCTGCTTGAGGACGCGGGCTACCTGCCGCGCGTCGCCTTTCAGCTCGATCATGCGTTCCGCCGCGCACACGCCTGCGGCAAGCAAAGCCTAACCATGTGCTTGGGTCAAAAACGGATGCGGCATGCCATACATTTCCCGCTTCGTTAAGCCCAGTTAAAATGTAGGATAAGCTTTGGCAAGAGTAGTTGAGATGGGGTTTTTCCGGTGCTATACTCGCTTTTGGACACAGGGAAAATCAATTCACACCCTGCAACTACATGCAAAAAGGGAGTAATCACGAATGCAGACAAAAAGAGTATTGGCAGGCATCCTGACCAGCACGCTGCTGCTGGGCGCCTATCCGTGCGCTTCCGCGGCGGACTATAACGATTCCAGCGTCACCGGCGCGGCCGGCTGGCAGGCATGGACCGAAGAGTGGAACACGGTCGCTGCCGACTACACGCAGGTTTCCATGACGCCCGGCGCGGACGAGACCCAGCTGAACTTCGCTTGGTACAGCAAGGACGAGACCGGCAAAAACGCAACGCCGGTCGTCCACTTCGGCACGGACAAGAATAACCTTGCAGAGTTCACCGGCACCTCTGCCGCCGTGGACACCAGCCTGACCGACGGCACGGCCTATTCCTACAACCATGTCACGGTGACCGGCCTCAAGGCCAACACCACCTACTACTACACAGTGGAAAAGAACGGCGTGCAGACCGAGGTCAAGACCTACCAGACCGGCGACTTTGAAAGCGCGCAAATCCTGTACGTCGGCGACCCGCAGATCGGTGCCTCTAAGGGGCAGACGCAGAACGGCGAAGCGCTGACCGCGGACAGCGGCGCTGCCAACACCGCCGCGCGCAACGACAGCTTTGCATGGGACCGCACGCTGGATATCGCTCTTGAACAAAACCCGGGACTCGACTTTGTGATCTCCGCAGGCGATCAGGTCAACAAGACCGGCAAGCCCAAGGAAGAGGAGTATGCGGGCTATCTTTCCGCCAGCGCGCTCACCAGCCTGCCGGTTGCCACCACGATCGGCAACCATGACTCGCTCAATACGGACTACCAGTACCACTTCTACAACCCGAACCAGACCGGCTACGGCGAAACCGAAGCGGGCGGCGATTACTACTACTCTTATGGTTCCGGCCTGTTCATCGTGCTCAACACCAACAACTACAACGTGGCCGAGCATGAAAAGACCATCCAGGAAGCGGTTGCTTCCGACCCGGACGCTAAGTTCCGCATCGTCACCATCCATCAGGACATTTACGGCTCGGGTCTTGACCACTCTGACACCGACGGCATGATCCTGCGCACCCAACTAACCCCGATTTTTGACGAGTACGACATCGACGTTGTCCTGCAGGGTCACGACCACACCTACAGCCGTACCAAGCTGCTCTACGGCGACGGCCAGACGCACGGCACCTATGAGTTCCGCCTGAACGAAGACGGCTCGGACTATGACTGGGACAATGCCTACAACACCCAGACCGACGAGCAGATCCCGCTCTATCCCGAGGATGAAGACGGTCAGGCCAAGCACGACGCATTCCAAGCCGACAACGAGTGCTATACCATCGAGGATGTCGATGGCAACACGGTCACCAACCCGCAGGGCATCCTGTACATGACCGCGAACTCCGCTTCTGGCTCCAAATTCTATGAACTGATCGCTTCCCAGCAGGATTACGTTGCCGAGCGCAGCCAGAACTGGCTGCCGAGCTACTCGGTTATCAATCTGACGGCTGACACCTTCTCGATCGACACCTACCAGATCACCGATGCCGGCAAGGTGGAAAAGATCGACAGCACCTTCACCATCAAAAAGACCGACGAACAGGCTGCTGCGGTCACCGTGGACGGCGCTGCCAAGGAGGTTGCGACCGCTTCGGTTGGCGGCGAGACCTATTACCGTCTGCGCGATCTCGCTACCGCGGTGAACGGCACGGCTGCTCAGTTTAACGTTGAGTGGAAAAACGGCGTCATCGTCATCACCGGCGAGCAGTACAACACCGCAGCCCTTGCTCCGGCTGCCGAGATGACCGGTGTAAAGGAAACCCTGACCATACAGGTGGACGGCAAGACGGTAACCACGTCCGCCGCCGACGTAAACGGCAACTACTATGTCCCGGCAAGCCTGCTGTCCACGCTGGGCATCCAGAGCACGGTATCGGGGGACACACTGGCGATTACCACCAAGTAATTCCGCTTTCTCTCCACCTCTCCTCCCCCGCTCTTTCGGCAGATTCTCCGCGGATGCCAACGCATCTGCGGAGAATTTTCCGGTTTTCCGTTTTTTATCTCCGCTCTGCCGCGCAGGGCATACCCATTTCCGTAAAGCGAGTGATTTGATTTGCATACCGACCCAAAACATCCCATCCGCCGCCTTCTGCTCCGCTGGGCGCCGCCGCTTTTGCTCCTGCTCTTGTTCTGCATATTTGTCGTGCGCATCAATGCGGTGGATAAAATCGAGCTTGTCTCCCGCGAAGGGCAGACCTTCGAGAAAGGCGTCGTCACCGAGATTATACAGGACAATTTGCAGTACGACGGCAGTCGTGTGGGCGAACAGCTGGTGCGCGTGGAAATGAAAACCGGTGCGCGCGCCGGGCAGACGCTTGAAATGACCAGTTCCTCCGGCTATCTGTTCGGCGCAGGCTGCACCGAAGGGATGAAGGTCATCGTCATGCAGAGCGTTTCGGGCGACTCGACCGTTGCGAGCGTCTATGCACAGGACCGCGAAACCGTCATCTACGTGTTTGCAGGACTGTACCTGCTGGTGCTGTGCCTTGTGGGCGGCAAGCAGGGCATAAAGGGTGCGCTCGGTCTGGTGTTCACCTTTTTCTGCATCCTGTTCGTCTATCTGCCGCTTGTCTACCGCGGACATTCCCCGTTCTGGGTGTCGGTATTCATCTGCACGATCACCACAGTCGTCACCATGTACCTGATCGGCGGCCCGACGATGAAAACGCTGGTTGCGACCGGCGGCACGGTCGCGGGCGTGTGCATCGCCGGATTGGCTGCGACTGCGTTCAGCGCAGCTTCGGGCATCACAGGCTGGAATGTCAGCGACATCGAAAGCCTGCTGACACTGTGGAACACAAACGGCATTCAGGTCGGAGGTCTATTGTTTTCCGGCCTGCTTATCTCCAGTCTGGGGGCCACGATGGACGTTGCTATGTCAATCGGCAGCGCCATCAGCGAGATCCACGCCCAGACACCGGATATCTCCCGCCGCGAGCTGTTCCGCGCGGGCATGCGCGTCGGCCGCGACATGATGGGTACGGACTCCAACACACTCATCCTTGCCTTTGCTGGCGGCAGCATCAGCATGCTGGTGCTGGACTATGCCTACGACCTGCCCTATCTGCAAATCATCAACTCCAACAACATCGGCATCGCGATTATGCAGGGGCTGGCCGGCAGCTTCGGCATCGTGCTGAGCGTTCCGGTGACCGTGCTGCTCGCGGTTTTCCTTTATACACTCGGCCGGCAAAAACAATCTGCCTAAACTCCCATCAGCGGCGTCTTTTGAGCAAGGCGCCGCCGATGGCTTTTTGTACACCTTTCCGCAAATTGTATGGAAACCCCTTCCAAGATGCACGAAATGCAGAAAAACGCCAAGATAACCCACCGGATTTCATATAATAAAACTCTTGTATTGCGCGCCGGTTCTGCTTAAAATGGTTGTGTATGATGTGCTGTCTGCGGGCGGCACAAGCCCACACACAGAATGCGGATAAAAGACCGTATGGAGGAGGAAGCATGAGCAAAATCGAACCATATATCACCAGCATCCCGGATTTTCCGGAACGGGGCGTCATCTTCCGGGACATCACCACGGTGATCGGCAACGCGGACGGCTTGCAGCTTTCCGTGGACGAAATGGCGGCGCTGCTGGAGGGGGAAAACTTTGATGTGATCGCGGGACTGGAATCGCGTGGGTTCCTGTTCGGCATGCCCATCGCCTACAAGCTGCACAAAGCCTTTATCCCGATTCGCAAGGCAGGCAAGCTGCCGCGCGAGACCGCTGGCATGTCCTACGAGCTGGAGTACGGCACCGCGTCGATTGAGGTGCACCGCAACGACATCCGTCCGGGCATGCGCGTCGTGCTGATTGACGACCTGATCGCCACCGGCGGCACGCTGGAAGCGGCAGCCAAGCTGCTCGAGTCGCTCGGCGCAACCGTGGTCAAAATCGTGTGCCTGCTGGAGCTGAAGGGGCTGCACGGCCGCGACCGTTTGCAGAACTACCCGCTCGCGACCGTTGTGTCCTACGACGGCAAATAAGGAAAAGGGAAAAAGAGAAAACAAAAAGGGGCTGAAACCACACATGTTTGAAAAGATGTTCAAGCTGTCGGATCACCACACCACCGTTCGCACCGAGGTCATGGCAGGTATCACCACCTTCATGACCATGGCATACATTCTCGCGGTCAACCCGAGTATCCTCGGCTCGACCGGCATGGACCCGACCGCCGTCCTGCTGGCGACCGCGCTGGCCTCCTGTCTGGGCACGGTCTGCATGGCGTTCATGGCAAACCTGCCGTTTGCACTGTCCGCCGGCATGGGTCTGAATGCATTCATGGCGTACACCGTCGTCGCCGGTTACGGCTACAGCTGGCAGGTCGCGCTGCTCGCGGTCTTTATCGAAGGCCTGGTCTTTATCGTGCTGTCGCTGACCAACGTACGCGAAGCCATCTTCAACGCCATCCCGCTGACGCTCAAAAAGGGCGTTTCGGTCGGCATCGGCCTGTTTATCGCATTTATCGGCCTGCAAAACGCGGGCCTCTCGGTCGACTCCTCCACACTCGTCACCATCACCAGCTTTACGGATAATTTCCACACCGCGGGCATCTGCGCACTGCTTGCGCTGGTCGGCCTGTTCATCACGGCGGTGCTGTATATCCACCATGTCAAGGGGGCGATCCTGTTCGGCATTCTGGCGACCTGGATCATCGGTATGCTCTGCCAGCTGACCGGCCTGTATGTGCCGGACGTGGAGGCGGGCTTCTACACCCTGTTCCCGACCTTCGGCATGACCGACTTTACCAAGCTCGGCCTGACTTTCGGCCAGTGCTTCAATGTTGATTTCGGCACGGTCGGCATCATCAACTTCATCGTTGTCATTTTCTCGTTCCTGTTCGTCGATATTTTTGACACGCTCGGCACGCTGATCGGCGTTGCCACCAAGGCAAAAATGCTCGACAAGGACGGCAAGCTGCCGCGCATCAAGCCCGCGCTGCTGTCCGACGCGATTGCGACCTCGGCGGGCGCGATTCTCGGCACCTCGACCACCACGACCTTTGTCGAGTCCGCCTCCGGCGTGGCTGTCGGCGGCCGCACCGGCCTGACCGCACTGGTCACCGGCGTGCTGTTCCTGATTTCGACGCTGTTTGCGCCGATCTTCACCGCAATCCCCTCGTTTGCCACCGCTCCGGCGCTGATTATGGTAGGCTTCCTGATGGTCGGCACGGTTTCCGAAATTCGCTTCGATCTGGACAACCTGACCGAAGCCATTCCGGCTTACCTCGCCATCATCTCCATGCCGCTGTTTTACAGCATTTCCGAAGGCATCTCGATGGGTGTTATCTCCTATGTACTGCTCAACCTCGCCGCAGGCAAGGGCAAAAAGGTCACCCCGCTCATGTATGTGCTGGCGGTGCTGTTCATCCTCAAGTATATCTTCCTGTAAGCGCAAACGCGCACGAGCCGCTGTCCTCCGGGACAGCGGCTTTTTTTGCATTCTGCAATGATTGACGGCGCGCACGAAAACAGTTACAATGTGGATATCTCATATCCCACGTTTTCCCCGAAAAGGAGACTATTATGAAAAAAAGACTCACCTCCCTGCTATTGATGCTCGCCCTGCTTGTTTCCTGCCTGCCGCTTGCCGCCGCAGCTGAGGAAACGCCCGTTGCCGCGAGCGCAAACACCAAACTGATCGCATTCACCTTTGACGACGGCCCCTCGACCTACACCGCCACCCTGCTGGACGGTCTGAAAGCCCGCGGTGCCAAGGCTACCTTCTTTATGAACGGTACAAACGGCTCACACGGCATTGTCAATCATAAAGACCTGCTCACCCGTATGCGGGAGGAAGGCCATCAGCTCGCAAACCATACCTACCAGCACCTCATCCCGTTTGACAGCTACGGCGCAAGCACGATCTCGAGCGAGGTCAGCCGCGTAGAAAGCCTGCTGTTTGACCGTATGGGCGGCTCGTACACCGACATGGTGCGCACGCCCGGCGGCGCTGTGGGCGGCGCGGTCAAGAGCACGGTTGCCGCGCCTATCATCCTGTGGAGCGTCGACACCCTCGACTGGAAGTACCGCAACGCAAACACGGTCTACAACAATATCATCAAGGGCGCGCGCGACGGTTCGATCGTGCTGATGCACGATATCTACCAGACCAGCGTACAGGGCGCACTGCGTGCCATCGACACGCTGAAAGCGCAAGGCTATGAGTTTGTGACCGTTTCCGAGCTGCTGCGCCGCCGCGGCATCACCCCGCAAAACGGCAAGGTCTACACCAGCGCGCCGAACACCGGCACCAATCTGCCCGCTTATTCCGCGCCGACCATCAGCTCCACAACGGGCGACAACGGTGTTTCGGTCACGTTTTCCACTGCGGACAAGGGGCTGACGCTGTACTATACGACCAGCAGCATGACCCCGCACCTCGGCAGTCAGAAATACACAGGGCCGATTACAATTACCAAGGACACGACATTCACGGTTGTGGGCATCGACCAGTACGGCACGCGCACGCCTGTCACCACCAAAAAGGTTGCGGGCGTACCGCCCACGGCTGCACCGACCGTTTCGTACGAAAACGGTATGCTGACACTTTCGTGCGCTACCGCGGGCGCGTCTATTTATTACACGACTGACGGCTCCACGCCGACCGCGCAAAGCACGCTTTATACCGGTGCGTTTGCGCCGGAAACCAACACGATCAAGTGCATCGCCGTCCTGTCCGGTCATCTGGACAGCCCAGTCGTCACCTGCACGCTGACCGAGTACGGCCGCTTGTTTACCGATGTACCGGCGGACAGCTGGTATTATGACAGCGTGGGTGAGATTGTCGAGCAGGGGCTGATGAACGGTACGGACGCGTATACCTTCTCGCCTGACACGGCGATGACCCGCGCCATGCTGACCACGGTACTCTATAACCTCGCGGACAAGCCTGAGGTGGGCGACAACCTCGGCTATCCCTATGCGGACGTGGACGCGAATGCCTATTATGCTACGCCTGTCTACTGGGCACAGGCGAACGGCCTTGTGACCGGCTACACCGACGAAACCTTCGCGCCGAACGACACGGTCACCCGTGAACAAGCCGCCGTGCTGCTCTACCGACTGGCAAATTACCTTGGCATGGACACCAGTGCACGCGCCGACCTGTCTGCTTATACGGATGCGGCACAAATCAGTGCCTACGCGCTGGAAGCCATGCAGTGGGCGGTCGCGTCCGGACTGCTGAACGGCCGCACCGCGACGACGCTTGCCCCGCAAGGCAGCGCGACCCGCGCGGAGGGCGCAAAAATCCTGACGAGCTTTACCGCGCTGACCTAATTCCATAAAGGACACAACGAAACGGGACGCACGCTCTAACCGGTGCGTCCCGTTTATTCGATCCAGTCGATTTTGCAAGGTTCCGGCAGAAAGCGAAAATGAATGACAACTTTCTGCCGCTTCACCTTGCCTTTTTCTGTTTTTTCGTATGTACCCTGTCCGACCTCGATCCGCTCGATCAGTTCAAACAGCAGGGACGGTGTCAGTTCCTCCACATCCGTATGGCGGCGAATGATCGTCCGCAGGCGTTCCTGTAGCCGCTGTAAGCTTTGCGCCCCACCATCCGGCTGCACCGTGTCCATCTGCTGCTGGAGCGCAACCGTCTTGCACTCATACCGTTCGAGCAGCGGATAAAAGTTTGTGTCCCCGATTTTGCCTGCCGCGCGATCCTCATAAAGCTGCGCGACCAAACGCTGGACTCGCTCCAACTCCTGTGTCAGCCGTTCCCGCTCGCGGTTTGCTTCTCGCCCCCGCTCATCCAGACGCAGACGATGCTGCAACCGCTCGAATAAGGTGTCGCAGTCCTGTTCGGACAGACAGACATATTGGCGCACCGTCTCCAGTACACAGCGATAGAGCGATTCATAGGAAATAAAATGGTTGGAGCAGGCAGCTGTGCCCCGCAGCTTATACGCGCTGCAGGCCAGATTGGCTGCCGAACCTTTTCGGCGTGTGCCGACTGTCGACATTGCCTTACCGCAGTCCAGACAGAAAGCAAGCCCGGAAAACTGATTGGAAAATGCTGCTTTCCGGTCACAGCGGCGAGCTGACCGCTGGTGCTGCACCGCGTCAAAGGTCTGCCGAGAAACCAGCGGCGCATGACAATCGCGAACGATAATCCACTCGTCTGTCCGTTTTTCGCGAATCTTTTTGCTTTTGAAGCTGACCTTGTCGGTCTTTCCCTGCGCAATATGGCCCAGATACACCATATCTTGCAGCATACGGCTGACCCCCACCGAGGTCCACGCCTTGCGTTTGGAGTAATGATCCGGATTCAGTCCCGGATGCACCAAAGTGCGATAGACAGCCGGCGGCGGCTCGCCGCGCTCGTTCAACATCCGCGCGATCTCTGCCGGGCGCTTGCCCGCAGCTGCCCATGCAAAGATCTGCCGCACGGTCGCGGCAGCTCGCTCGTCTGGAATCAGGTGGTTTTTGTCTTGGGGATCTTTTTGATACCCATACGGCGCAAAATTCCCGATAAACTTGCCTGCCTGCATTTTGGTATGCAGCGCGCCGCGAATCTTGCGGCTGGTATCACGAGCATACATTTCGTTGATGACATTGCGGAACGGCGCAAGGTCGGTATCAGACCGCGCTGTGTCGATACCGTCTCCTACCGCAATCAGCCGCACGCCATGCTCGGGGAACACCAGCTCTAAATAGCGGCCGGTCTGGATATAATCACGCCCAAGCCGCGACAAATCCTTGACCAACACGACTTCGAACCGGTGCTGCTCCATATCACGAAGCATATCCTGAAAGCGCGGGCGGTCAAAACGCGTGCCCGACCACCCATCGTCCGCATACTCTCCTACAATGGGAAACCCTTCCCGCTCTGCATATACCTGCAATAAGCTGCGCTGATTCTGGATGCTCTCGCTTTCGCCTGGATTGTCGTCGTCGCGGCTGAGCCGCAGATACAAAACCGCCCTGCAAGCGACAGGAGATTTTTGCATCGGTATCACACCTTCCTACTGCTGCTTGCAACCGCTTCGATCACCTATACCGATGCAGCAGATGTTTCTTCCTCGAACTGCGCCGCGATGACGTTCTCAAGCAGCTCGAGCAAAAC
Source organism: uncultured Agathobaculum sp. (assembly GCF_944380975.1). Classification (GTDB taxonomy): domain Bacteria; phylum Bacillota; class Clostridia; order Oscillospirales; family Butyricicoccaceae; genus Agathobaculum. The sequence continues at coordinate 22,657 of NZ_CALWJK010000034.1, forward strand.
TTGACGCTGCTGTGCTGAACGCTCGTTTGTCTGCGTCCTGTTCACGGGTTGACCTCCTCTCCGCCTTGGTTGTATTCTATGCTGCTTCGCTTTTTGAATTGCCTAACCTATGCCTTTCGTACGCATCCACTTTTCACCCAAGCATGTGCATGGGATTCGGATGCAACGCCTGTGGCGTGACCGGCTGCCGCATCATCGACTCGCCCCGCGAACGGCTGATCGCCATTCTGACCAACACCTTCGCGCCTTGCAACGGGCGGTTTCCGCTACTGATTTTCCTCTGCTCGGTGTTTTTCGCGGGCAATTCCATCGGCGGCGCGCTGCTGCTCACCGCCGTGATCGCGGGCAGCGTCGTGCAGACCCTCGCCGCCTCGCACCTGCTGTCCGCGACCGTGCTGAAAGGC
>NZ_CALWJK010000035.1 GCF_944380975.1 uncultured Agathobaculum sp.
GAGGTCGATTACGACCGCGACGGCGGTCTCAAGCGCTACGGCGACGTGACCGAAATGCAGGACGTGGTGCAGGAACTGACCATGACGCAGGACAAGGCGTTCACGCTGACCATCGACAAGGGCAACAACCTTGACCAGAATCTGGTCAAGAATGCGGCCGACATGCTGCGCCTGCAGCTGAACGAAAAGTCCACCCCGGCGGCAGACAAATATGCGTTCCAGCGCTTTGTCACCATGGCGGGCACGCTGGCGGAAAGCGAAAAACCGACCAAGAGCGATATCATCTCCAAGATCGCGGACGCTTCGCAGGCGCTGGACGACGCGCTGGTGCCGGACGACAACCGCTATCTGTATCTGACCAGTGAAATGTACAAGCTGGTCTGCACCTCGGATGAGTTCGCAGGTGTTGACGTGCTCGCGCGTCAGTCCATCGCCAAGGGTGTCTGCGGCGAGGTGTTCGGCATGAACGTCGTGCGTGTGCCGAAGTCCTACCTGCCCGAAAACGTCTATTTCCTCGTCACGCACAAGGATGCGGTGCTCATGCCGTACAAGATCGCGGATGCCAAGGTGCACGAAGACCCGGTCGGCGTGTCCGGTGCGCTGATCGAAGGCCGTCACTATTACGATGCCTATGTGCTGGGCGCCAAGTGCGGCGGTGTGTATGCGCTGGTGGCATCCGGTTCGATTTCCGCCGCGCCGAGCATTTCGGGCAAAAAGATCACCGGCACCGGCACGATCCGCTATACACTGGACGGCTCCGACCCGCGCTACTCGGATTCCGCCAAGGACTATGTGGCAGAAACCGAGCTCACCGCCGAGGAGGGCTGTCAGATCCGTGCCTTTGCGACCGAAGAGGGCAAATATCCGTCCCCTGTGGCCGCAGGCTGACCCGCTATCGGCTGTTCGGCCACTGCTCCGGCAGTGGCCGCAGCCGTCGCTTTCCGGTAACTGCAACCGGAGGAAAGGAGCTTTTATGACAGGAACCGAATGCTACACCGCTGCGCTCAATCTGCTAGGCGAAACGCTTGACACCGGCGCATATTACGAACAGTTTGCGCTCGGCGCACTTAATCAGCTGCTGATCAACAGTCTGCGCGAAATCAATGCGCTTCGTACGGCGCAGCGCGAAGAGCCGTTTACCGTGCCGCCGCGTCTTACCACGCTGGAGGAGGAAATCCCTGCGGACAGCTGCCTTGTCAGCGAATGCTTCCCGTATGGGCTGGCGGCGCTGCTCGTAGCGGATGACGATAAGGCAAAGTTCAACTGGGCAGCCTCGGAATACGCTGAACGTTTGCTATGCCACTGTCCTGCGCAGCTGACCGCCGTACAGGAGATGATCTGATGCGCGCCTATCAATTTCCACAGCCTGAAACCGTGCATGAAACTGTTGTGAGCAGCTTCGGCGGCGTGGACTTCCGCACCCATCCGACCAAGCTGTCGCTCTCGCGCTCGCCCGACATGCAGAACCTCATCTGCGATCAGAACGATTATCTGGTCAAGCGAACGGGCTGGCAGACCAAGCACACCTATGACGCACCGGTTTACGGCCTGTTTCCCCTGCCGGACAGCGGTGGCTGTGTGGTGCACGCGGGAAAAAAGCTGTATATCCGGCAGTCGGACGGTACGCAGACCGAGCTGTGCTCGGACATGAAGGAGGATTTTTCTCAGTCGTTCATCATGAACGGCGTGCTCTACCTGCTTGACGGCCAGGCCTTCCGCGCCGTGCGCCGCAAAGCATCCGAAGACGGATGGGAAGCCGTGCGCGTACAGGACATCGCGTATGTCCCGACCACCACCATTTCCGCCCAGCCGACCGGCGGCGGCACCAGCTATGAAGCGGTCAATCTGCTGACCCCCAAGCGCATCAACACCTTTCTCGGCAACGGGACTGCCACGCAGTTTCAGGTGGATGCAACGGATTTGGATGATGCCGCAGTGACTGCGGCAGTAGACGGAAAAGCGGTAACGGTTTCATCTGTCAACCGTTCAAACGGTGTGATAACGCTTGCCTCTCCGCCCGCCAACGGAAACGGACTGGCAAACGTCGCCATCACCTTTTCCAAGACCGTTGAGGGTTATGCTGATAAAATTAACCACTGCCGTTTCGCTGGCTTATATGGCGGCAAAAACGATACCCGCGTGTTTCTCGCGGGCAATCCGGACGAGCCTGCCTGCGACTGGCAGAGCGGCCTGTATGACCCGACTTACTTCCCCGATACCGGCTATACCCGCATGGGCACGGATGCCTCTGCCATCGTCGGCTATCTCAAGCAATACGAAAGCCAGCTCATTGTCAAATCGGGCGACGCACAGGAATCAGCCAGCTATCGCCGCACCTTCACCCTCTCTGATGACGGTACGGCACTCTATCCGCTGACGCAAGGCGCACAGGGCGAAGGAGCGGTCTGTTCGCGCAGCTTTGCCACCCTCAATGACCTGCCGGTATTTCTGTCGGCTCACGGTGTGCAGGGTGTATTCGGCACCAGCGTTGCCGAGCAGCGCACCATCCGCTCCATCTCGGACGCGATCACACCGCGTTTGGAGACCGAGCCCGGACTGGAAAACGCTTGCGCGATCGTGTTTGAAGGCAAATACTATCTGGTCGTCAACGAGCATGTGTATATTGCGGACGGGACGATTGCCGACACCGATGGCAGCCCTGCATGGTTTTACTGGACCAATGTGCCCGCGCAATGTCTGACCGTTTTAGATGACGAATTGTGGTTCGGCACGGCGGATGGCAAGCTATGCCGTTTTCGGCAGGCGGAAGAGGATGACGCCTACTGCGATGACGATGCTGCCATCGACGCTTACTGGCGCACCCCTACCCTGCCGCTCGGCGACTGGGGACGAGGCAAAACCGTGCGCGACGTGATCCCCACGCTGATGCCGCACTCACGCTCTGGCGCAACCGTGCAGTATGAAAGCGAGGACGGCAAGGTGCTTGCGCTCTCGCGCAACATGGATCTGTTTTCCTTCAAAACGCTGGATTTCTCTCGCTTTTCCTTCCGCTGCATTCCGGGTGCGCTGAGTTACCGCACCCGCTACCGGCAGCACCGCATGCCGCTGCTCGCTGTACGCATCGGCAATGACCGTCCGGACGAACCGTTTGGCCTGCTGGCGTTGACCATTCGATGGACAACCGGGCAGACTATCATCTGAGAAAGGAGGACATTCCATATGGCATCCAATTATAAGGACAACTTCGACTACGCCGAGGCGATTGCAAACACACAGGACGCCGGCGAACGGCAGCAGCTGCTGGCTGAGCGTCAGAACAAGATCGAATCCGAGGGGCTGGCAGGCAAGGTTGCATCCAACGACGCTGTTTCCACCTGGAACGGCTCTTACCGTCCCTATTCGGTTTCCAGCACGCAAAGCGGCGGCAGTGAGGTGAGCCAACTATACGACGCAGCAGAAAACGCGCGCCTCCAACGCTTGGAAGCAGCACGTGCACGCATCCAGCAGCAGCTTCAGAAGAACCTGTCCGCAATTGAAACCGATTACACCACAGGCATGACGCAAACCGATATCAATGCGCGCCAATCCGTCATTTCCAACGAGGAAAAGCTTGCCGCGCTCGGGCTGAATATGGGCGCACGGGGTGCCGCCGCCACCTCGGGCGCGGCTGAAACCAGCCGCATCGCCATCGACAATCAGTACCGCAGCGATCTGAACGCACTTGGTCAGGCAAGACTGACCGCGCGCGCTGCCGCGCAGGACAGCGCCTCCGCACAGGAGGCCGCTTTGGAGAACAAGTTTTTCACAGCTTCAGAAAACGCCGCACTCCAACAGGCGCAGTCCGCACTGGCACAGTTCAATGCCGACCGGGATTACAGCCTGTCGGTCGCGGGACTGACTGGTTTCCTGAGCGGCACGCCCACGCTGGCCTATCGGGACTATGCTTCCGGTCTGACCAGTCAGGCACAGGCAACCGCCTATGAGCAAGCGTTCAACCGCTGGAAGACCGCCGGTTATGTGCAGTCGGGCGATGCTGCCATTCTCGGTGTGCCCGCCGGCACGCCGACCGCGGACGCCAGCTACAAAAACGCCAACCTTGCCTTGCAGCAATGGAAGGCCGGATATTGGTATTAAAATACATTTTTATGCATAAAAAGCCGGTCTCTACTATGAAAGCAGAGACCGGCCTTTGAAAGAAATGAAGGTATGGGCTAGATAATTGGATATTTGGCGCAGTAATTGTCTACTATCATATACTATGCCAAATGCATGCTTTTGTATAAAAATATATTAGCACAGCCCCATTCTCAGGTCAATACTTTTCCTTGACAAATACTAGTATTTTTTCTTATATGTTCCATATTCCCGCTTTATGTTGCGTTTTTCGCGGAAAAGAGCGTAAATTCGACCTGCTCAGTCGCTTTTAGGGACAAAGAAAAAAAGCCGTTCATCGAAAGATGAACGGCTTTTTTGATTGCTTGAGCGGATGCTTACTTGTTCTTCAGGTTGAAGAAAGCGTCCTTGCCGAGGTACTTTGCAACGTCCTCGCCCAGCTCTTCCTCGATGCGGAGCAGCTGGTTGTACTTCGCAACGCGGTCGGTACGGCTCGGTGCACCGGTCTTGATCTGGCCAGCGTTGAGCGCAACAGCGATGTCCGCGATGGTAGCGTCCTCGGTCTCGCCGGAACGGTGAGAAACAACAGCGGTGTAGCCCGCGCGGTTTGCCATCTGGATTGCATCCAGAGTCTCGGTCAGAGAACCGATCTGGTTAACCTTGATGAGGATGGAGTTTGCAACACCCATGTCGATGCCCTTCTTCAGGCGGGTGGTGTTGGTAACAAACAGGTCGTCGCCAACCAGCTGGATCTTGTCGCCCAGAGCCTTGGTCAGCATCTCCCAGCCTTCCCAGTCCTCTTCAGCCATGCCGTCCTCGAGAGAGATGATCGGGTACTTCTCAGCGAAGCCCTTCCACATCTTAACCAGCTGCTGCTGAGTCATCTTCTTGCCGGACTTCGGCTGGATATAGCACTTCTCTTCGTCGTTCCACCACTCGGAGGAAGCAGCGTCGATTGCAATCATGAAGTCCTCGCCGGGCTTGTAGCCAGCCTCTTCGATCGCCTTAACGATAACCTTGAGCGCGTCCTCATCCTTCTTCAGGTTCGGAGCGTAGCCGCCCTCGTCGCCAACGCCCGCAGCCGGGGTGCCGTTCTCCTTGAGGGTGGTCTTGAGCTGATGGAACACTTCTGCACAGCGGCGCAGCGCCTCACGGAAAGACGGAGCGGAAACCGGCATAATCATGAATTCCTGAATCTCAACGTTATTGGTCGCATGTGCGCCGCCGTTGAGGATGTTCATCATGGGCATCGGCAGGGTCTTGGCATTGCAGCCGCCGATGTAGTTGTAAAGCGGCAGGGACAGAGCCTCAGCAGCAGCCTTCGCAACTGCCAGAGAAACACCCAGGATCGCGTTTGCGCCGAACTTGGTCTTGTTTGGGGTGCCGTCTGCGTCGATCATTGCCTTGTCGATCGCCTGCTGGTCGAGTGCGTTCATACCGATGATGGTCTCAGCGATCTCGCCGTTGACAGCGTCAACTGCCTTCAGAACGCCCTTGCCATTGTAACGGGACTTGTCGCCGTCGCGCAGCTCGCAAGCCTCGAAAATACCGGTGGAAGCGCCGGACGGAACAGCCGCGCGGCCCATATACGCGCCGGTGTCGCCCTCAACATAAACCTCAACCTCTACGGTCGGGTTGCCGCGGGAGTCCATAACCTCACGGCCGAGTACATCAACGATTTCAATGTAGCCCTTCATAAATCTTACTCCTTTTTATTTGAAAATTTGGGGATACGCAATAGTTTACTTGACGAGCAGGCTGTGGCCGGTCATTTCCTCCGGCTGCGGCAGGCCCATCATTTCCAGCAGAGTCGGCGCCAGATCCGCCAGCACGCCGCCCTCGGCAAGCTTACCCTCATGGCCGACCATCACGAGCGGCACCGGGTTGGTCGAGTGCGCGGTAAACGGCGTTACGCCGTCTGCGTCGAGCATCTGGTCAACGTTGCCATGGTCAGCGGTGATCAGGCACTGTCCGCCCATCTTGAGGATGGCGTCCACCACCTTGCCGACACCGTCATCGGTCGCTTCGATCGCCTTAACAGCAGCATCGAATACGCCAGTATGGCCGACCATGTCGCAGTTTGCAAAGTTCAGCACGATCACGTCGTACTTGCCGGACAGGATACGCTTAACGCATTCCTCGGTCACGGCAGGCTCGCTCATCTCCGGCTGGAGGTCATAGGTGGCCACCTTGGGAGACGGGATCAGCGCACGATCCTCGCCCGGATATTCCTTCTCTACGCCGCCGTTGAAGAAGAAGGTGACGTGCGCGTACTTCTCGGTCTCTGCGATGCGCAACTGGGTCAGGCCCTTGTCCGAGATATACTCGCCGAAGGTGTTCTTGAGGCTCTGCGGCTTGAAGGCAACCTCAACGCCCGCGATGGTCGCATCATACTGCGTCATGCAGACGTAGTGGATGTTGCGGCGCTGACGCTTGAAGCCGTCAAACTCGTGGTCAACGAACGCACGGGTGATCTCACGCGCACGGTCGGGACGGAAGTTGGCAAAGATGATCGCGTCGTCGTCCTTGACAGTCGCGCCCTCGGTCACGATGACCGGAACCACGAACTCGTCGGTAACGCCTGCGTCATAGGACTTCTGCATCGCTTCGTGTGCAGAAGCCGCATGCTCGCCAATGCCCTCAGCGATTGCCTGATATGCCTTCTCTACACGGTCCCAACGCTTGTCGCGGTCCATCGCGTAGTAACGGCCGGAGATCGTGGCAATGCAGCCAAGCTCCAGCGTATCAATCTTGTTCTGCAGGCGGTCGATATACTCGATACCGGACTGCGGGGGGGTATCACGGCCGTCCATGAAGCAGTGGAAGCATACCTTGCGCAGACCGTTGCGGCGCGCCAGCTCGAGCAGCGCGAACATGTGATCGATATGCGAGTGTACGCCGCCGTCGGACAGCAGGCCGAAAATATGAAGCGTGGAATCAAACCACTTGCACTGGTTGATTGCGCTCATCAGCGCTTCGTTCGAGAAGAAATCGCCGTCCTGAATGGACTTGGTGATACGGGTCAGCTCCTGATAAACGATGCGGCCCGCACCGATGTTGGTATGGCCGACCTCGGAGTTGCCCATCTGACCGTCCGGCAGACCAACGTCCAGACCGGAAGCGCCGATATAAACCAGCGGATTCTCCTTGAAGATGCGGTCGAGGTTCGGGGTGTTCGCCGCCTCGATCGCGTTGCCCTTTTTCTCATCGCGATGGCCGAAGCCGTCCATGATGATCAGCGCGGTCGGCTTCTTGGGCTCGTCCGCCTTTTTCGCCGCCGTCTTGCGGGTCGTGGTCTTCTTTGCAGCCGTTGTCTTTTTGGCAGAAGCCGTCTTTTTCTCCGCGGGCTTTTCCTCGACCTTAGCTTCCACCGCCGGAGCGGCAGCCTTGGTCATTTCTTCCTTGGCCGCAGGCTGCACCGCAGTCTTTACCTCTTCGGTCGCCGCCTTGCTCGGCACATTTTGCTTTTTCATACTCTTACTTACTCCTTTACAAGAGCGGACGAAAGGGGACAACGATGTTTCCGATGTCCCCTCCCGCACGCACGGCGCGGGGAGTAAACCCTCACCGTAATCTTATCTTATTGATTGGCTGCTTCGACGATGGTCGCGAAGTCAGCGCTCTTCAGGGAGGCGCCGCCGATCAGGCCGCCGTCAACATCCGGCTGAGCCAGCAGCTCGGCTGCGTTCTTGGCGTTCATCGAACCACCGTACTGGATGGTGATGCCGCGAGCTGCACGTGCGCCATACTTCTCGCGCAGGCAGTCACGGATTGCGCCGCAGACCTCGCCCGCCTGCTCAGCGGTCGCGGTCTTGCCGGTGCCGATCGCCCAGATCGGCTCGTATGCGATAACAACCTTCTTGATGTCCTCCACAGCAACGCCCTGCAGCGCGATCTTGATCTGCTTGCGGATAACCTCCATGGTCACATCCTGCTCGCGCTCGGTCAGGCTCTCGCCAACGCACAGGATCGGACGCAGGCCGTTCTCCAATGCAACCAGAACCTTCTTGTTGCAAGCCTCGTCGGTTTCGTTGAAGTACTGACGGCGCTCAGAGTGGCCGATGATCACATACTTCACGCCCAGTTCCTTGAGCATATCGGCAGAGATCTCGCCCGTGAACGCACCGGACTTCTCAAAGTGCATATTTTCCGCACCGATGGCAATCTTGGAGCCCTTGGCAGCCTTAACAGCAGCCTGAATATCGGTAAACGGCACGCAAAGAACCATCTCGCACCACTTGGTCTTGGAGAGCAGGGGCTTCATCTCTTCGATGAGGGCCTTTGCTTCGCTCGGCGTCTTGTTCATCTTCCAGTTGCCGGCGATGATGGTCTTACGGTATCTGCGATTCATTTTGGTTTTACCCCTTTCAAACTTTTCGACGGCGTATCCGTCCTGATCAATATGTATTATAGCGGGGCACAGAATGCCCCGGTATAAGGCACATTTTCGCGCAAATTGCGCAAATTACTTGTCCTGCAGGCAAGCAATGCCGGGCAGCTCCAGACCCTCGAGGAACTCGAGAGAAGCGCCGCCGCCGGTGGAGATGTGCGTCATCTTGTCCGCAAAGCCCAGCTTCTCAACCGCAGCTGCGGAGTCACCGCCACCGATGATGGAAACCGCACCGGAAGCCGCAATTGCCTTGGCAACTTCCTTGGTGCCGACTGCGAAGGTGTCGAACTCAAAGACGCCCATCGGGCCGTTCCAGACAACCGTGCCTGCGTTCTTGACAGCGTCAGAGAACAGCGCAACGGTCTTCGGGCCGATATCCATGCCCATCATGTTGTCCGGCAGCTGGCCAGCTTCGTAAACAACCGGCTCTGCGTCTGCGCCGAAGTGGTCGCCGCAAACCGTGTCAACCGGCAGCAGGAGCTTAACGCCCTTGTCTTCCGCCTTCTTGATGAGGCCGAGCGCCAGATCGATCTTGTCGTCCTCACACAGCGAAGTGCCGATCTTGCCGCCCTGCGCCTTGGAGAAGGTGTAAGCCATGCCGCCGCCGATGATAACGGTGTCGCACTTGTCGATCAGGTTGTTGATAACGTTGATCTTATCGGAAACCTTCGCGCCACCCAGAATAGCAACGAACGGGCGAGCCGGGTCAGACAGAGCCTTGCCCATGATGGAGATTTCCTTGTTGATCAGGAAGCCGCAGACAGCCGGCAGGTAGTCAGCAATACCAGCGGTGGAAGCATGCGCACGGTGGGACGTGCCGAATGCGTCGTTGACGAAGATCTCCGCCATGTCGGCAAATGCCTTAGCCAGTGCGGGATCGTTCTTGGTTTCGCCCTTCTCAAAGCGGACGTTCTCGAGCAGGACAGCCTCGCCCGGCTTGACCTCGGCAGCGAGCTTCTTTGCGCTCTCGCCGACAACGTCAGCAGCCAGCTTCACTTCCTGACCCAGCAGCTCGCTCAGGCGCTTAGCAACCGGTGCGAGCGAATACTTCATATTAACTTCGCCCTTCGGACGGCCGAGGTGCGAGCACAGGATCACAGCCGCATTGTGACCCAGCAGGTACTTAATGGTTTCGAGCGATGCGCGGATGCGCTTGTCATCGGTGATGTTGCCGTTCTCATCCTGCGGAACGTTAAAATCGCAGCGAACGATAACCTTCTTGCCGTTTACGTCGATGTCTTCCACGCTCTTCTTGTTATACTGCATAAATATCCCTCTCCCTTTCTGAATGTAAAAGTTAGCGATACGGAGCAAATTTCCGGCCTTCCCATAAAAAGAATTCCGTTTCCATTACAAAATTATACTCGTTTCTCCTGTGATTCGCAAGCCAAATTGTGAAAAACCTTGTCTTTCCGTTCTCTTTTAGAGGATTTTTGCGTTTTGCCGGAAATAATTGTGAAATATTAAACAATATGACCAATTGACCTCAGCCGCGAGCCTGTCCATAGAACGCAACCGCCAGCGCCTGCGGGCCGGTATTGGTGATAACAGACGGCCCGATCGGGCTGCGCAGCACGTTCCTGAAACCGATCTCAGTGCGCAGACGTTTTTCCAGCTCGTCAATGCGCGCCGCCGGCACATCGCCGTAGAGCAGCAGCGCAGTCTGCTTCTCCGGCTGCACCACGCGGCCGGACACCTTGCGGATCATGCCGCTCACCAGTGCCTTTTCCCCGCGCACCTTGTCGCACACCTTGACCGCACCGTCATAAACATGGCTGATCGGCTTGAGCCCAAGTGCTTCGCCAACAAACGCCGCGCCGCCCGAAATGCGGCCGGATTTTTTGAGGTGCGTCAGGCTGTACACGCCGAGGAATGCCTCCACGCGGTTCAGCCGGCTTTTTACCACACCGCAGATCGCGTCAAAGCTGTCGCCCTGATCGCGCAGCTCAGCCGCCATCACAACAATGTGTCCATAAATATAGGTATAGGTGGCGGAGTCAAACAGCTCGATCTGCATCGTGCTGCCCGCCTCCTCGCGGAACATATCGCGCGCCAGACACGCCGCCTGATAAGTGCCCGAACCGTTTGCGTTGATGAGCACGCCCAGATAGTGCGTGCAGCCACGCTCCGCCGCGCGCCAGTAGGAATCCAAAAACACCGTCGGCGTGACCATCGCGGTCGTCGGGATTTCCCGGCTGTTCTCCAGCAGCTTCCAGTATTCCTCCGCCGTGATGTCATAGTATTCGCGGAATGCGCGCCCCTCATGCGTGAGCGTGATCGGAACGATCTCGATCCCGTGCTTTTCCACCAGCGCCTGCGGGATATCCGCAGACGAGTCGGTCATAATATGTATCTTTTCCATTTCTCTCTCCTTATCCCTTTGGAAACGGCCCCGCCAGCCTGAGGTTTTCAAAGCCGGTCTGGCGCAGCGCTTCGAACGCGATCACCGCCACCGAGTTGGACAGGTTCAGGCTGCGCGCCCCCTCGCGCATCGGAATACGCACGCACCGCTCCGGGTGCTCGATCAGCAGGCTTTCCGGCAGGCCTTTTGTCTCCTTGCCGAACAGCAGATAGTCGCCGTCGCGGTACTCCACCTCGTGGTAGGCGTGCGGTGCCTTGGTGGTCGCATAAAAATAGCGCCCGTTTGGATTTTTCTCAAAAAATTCGTTCAGGTTTTTGTACATACGGACGTCCAGCAGGTGCCAGTAATCCAGCCCCGCGCGTTTCATCCGCTTATCGTCGATTGCAAAGCCGAGCGGCTCGATCAGATGCAGCACGCAGCCCGTTGCCGCGCAGGTGCGGGCAATGTTGCCGGTATTCTGCGGGATCTCCGGCTCGACCAGAACAATATGCAGCATGTGTTTCTCCTCATTCTCAATTCTTTCTCTATTTTAGGCGATATGCGCGCATTTTTCAAGGCATTTGCCGCTTTTTTCGCAAAAATAAATCCCCCGATCAGAAAAGATCGGGGGAAAATAACACCTTGTTATGCAATTTCTGCGTAAACGCCGTAAACATACCCCTGTTCGGCAGCCTGCTCGTCGGTGAGCACCTCGCCGGTCAGCTTCGGACCGTTTTCACCATCTACATATTCACAGGCCAGCTTGCCGGTATGCAGGGTGAGAGTCTGGGTGTCGGTCGTGCCGTCGGTAAAGTTCACCGTGACGGTCAGCACCGCGCCGTCAAACTCGTCGATGCGTGCGTGCCACTCGGCCTGCATATCGCCCTCTCCGGTAATCTCTCGCGGCTCGCCCCAGAATCCATAACTCACTTCCGGGTCATACGCATCCACAAAGCCGTTGTCCAGCTTCCAGCAGGCATCGGCGCACCATTCCATCTTGGCTTCATTCTCTGTTTCGCCTAAACCGTATGGCATCACCACATCCGCGCCTTCCAACCGTGGGTCGGATGCAGCTTCCGCTGCCGCAACAGCGGAACTTTTCCCTGCCCGCAAGGCCTCATCCGCTGCGGCCGCCATCTTATAATATGCATCTACATCAAAACCGGTCAGCGTCTTGGTGCGATACAGACCACCTTTATCCATCGACGCGCTCACGCTTTGGATATTCTCGCCTGTCACCTTGAACAAACAGCCGGAGAAAAATCCTTTTTCTGGGTCGTCCACGCCAGCTCCATCATCGAACACAATCCTGCTGTTCTTTGGTTCCAGCACCTCACCTGTTTCCGCAGCATACGCCACAATACCGAACGAGTGCGCAACGGTTTCCGCCACCGCGTCGGCCGCTGGCTGGCCACTTTGCTGCGCTTTCCAGACCGCCGTGCCGCCGACCACCACGCCGAACGCACACGTCACAGCCACGATCCGTTTTGCCATGCCGAACCGACGGCGCGGCGCGGCTGTCAGATGCTGCGGTGCGCTCTGCTGTTCCTCGCGGCGCACCTGACGCGCCGCCTCAAGGGTACGCGCTTTCAGCTCATCGGGGGCTTTTATATCCTTCAGTCGGTTCCAATCGTTCCGGTTGTTCATCGTCAGTTCCCTCCAGTTCGAGTCTCAGTTTTTTGCGGGCGCGGTGCAGCCGCGTGCGCACGGTCGCCGGGCGACAGCCCACCAACGGCGCAATTTCGTCCGTACCGTATCCCTCGACATAGTGCAGCCACACCACGACCCGCAGATCATTTGGCAGCGCGCGCACGGCCTGCCACAGCTCATCGTGGCTGTCCGCCAAGGGCGCGGCGGCATCCGGCGCAGCTTCGAGTGGCGCGGTGTGCCGGAACCACGCCGAGCGGCGCAGATCGTTGCAGCAGTTGACCGTCACGCGCAGCAGCCATGCCTTCAAATGCTCGTCATCGCGGAACGCGGTCGTGTCACGCAGCAGTCGCAGGAACACCTCCTGATATACGTCCTCCGCGTCGGCGCGGCTGTCCAGCCGGCAAAGCGCCAGCCGATAAACCGCGTCGCCGCAGCGCTCCATCGCGTCGCACAGGAATGCGTCCGAACGCAGGTTGGTTTGCATCTTGCTCCATCCTCCTTTCTGCCAACAACACGAAGAAAACCGTCCGATTGTTCCCAGGTATCCTCAACCCAACCGCTTTTTTCTCCTGATTTCTCCCCCAGTTTTGTCCATTATGCTTAACACAGCACTTTGTATCTGTATATATTCCACAATAACAACTCGTATTTTTCGGAAATATTGAATAAATTACATCTTGCAGTTTTATCGAAAATCACTATAATAAAATCATCCAAGCAAGGTTGATCGCTCACAAACCATGTTGACGCCGATCCCTTTTCCCACCGCGCATCTCACCGAGACTGCGCGCCATATTTCTGATATCTTCTCATTACCTTTTCTCTTTATACCATTCTCTTTCACGGGGCTGCCTAGAGCGGGCAGCCCTTTCTCTTTGTCTTGCAGAGACAATAACGCAAACGGGCGGCATCCTCTGATGCCGCCCGTTTGCGTTCTCTGATTTATTTTGCAAAAAATTCCCGCGTCTGCTTTACGTTCTCGTCGATCGCTGCGCGCAGCGCCTCGGCTGACTCGAACCGTTTTTCCGGCCGCAGGAACTTGTGCAGCTCAACATGGATCATCTTGCCGTACAAGTCGCCCGCGAAATCAAGCAGGTGCGGCTCGATCGTCGGCGCGCCGCCGTCCACAAAGGTCGGCTTGATGCCGATGTTGGTCGCCGCGATATAGCTTTTATCGCCGATGAGCACGCGCGCCGCATATACGCCATAGGGCGGCAGCGCCATCTCCGGCGGCAGCGCCAGATTGACCGTCGGCACCTTGAGTACGCTCGTGCCGACGCGCCGTCCGTGCTCGACCACACCGGTCACGGTGTAAGGATGGCCGAGAAAGCGCGCCGCGCCTTGCATATCGCCCTGCGAAATCAGCTGACGGATATAGGTCGAGGAAACCACGATTCCGTCCACCTTAACGTCGTCAATGCAGTCATAACCGATTCCGGCCTTTTTGCACTCCTCTGCCATGCCCTCGGCATTGCCCTGCCCTTTATAGCCGAAACGGTTGTTGCGGCCCGAAATGATCCAGCGCGCACCGAACTGCCCGATGAGCATTTTGTGGATAAAGTCGCGCCAGTCCATGTGCTGCATGCGCTCGTCAAAGTGGCCGAAAATCACTTCATCCACGCCGCCAAGCTTTTTGATCTCCTCACGGCGGTAAGCGTTGGCCGTCAGCAGCGGCACCTGCCGCCCCAGCACGACCGAATCCGGATGTACGTCAAACGTGAACACCGCGCTTGTGCCGCCGATCTGCTTTGCGCGCTCGACCGCGCGCTCCATCAGCGCCTGATGCCCCAGATGAACGCCGTCAAAATAGCCCAGCGCGATCGCACGCGGCTTTTGATATTCCTGCATCGGGTTTCCCCCTTCCGAACCCTGCACATCGGCAGGCCCTACTTTTTATCTGAAATTCTTATAGACGAACAGACCCAGCCCGCCCTTGTCCAGCGTGCGCACCTGTCCGAGCATGAGAAAACGGTCGTTATGATAAACGCGGCACAGTGCGCCCTCGGTTTCGGGCAGCTCCGCGGCCTGCCGCGGAAACACCACCGCGCCGCGCGCAATGCGTTCCGCCCCCTCGTCGGTCAGCGCAACGGCAGGATGCTCGGCAAACAGCCCGTCCACCGGCAGCAGCAAGTCCTGCACCATGCCGTCCTGCATCGCCTGCTCGACCTCATCAAAGGTATGGCAGTCATCCAGCGAATATGCGCCCGCACGCGTGCGCACCAGACTGTGCATCGTGGCGAATGTCCCGAGCGACACACCCAAGTCATTGACCAGCGTGCGCACATAGGTTCCCTTGCTGACGGTAAGCCGCAGCGTGCCCTGCTGGGCGGCTTCGTCAAAGTCCGTGACCGTCATTTCGCGCACGAAGATGTCACGCGTGGGCCGCTCGACCTCCTTGCCCTTGCGGGCGAGATTATAGAGCTTCTGTCCGTTCACCTTGACCGCCGAATACATCGGCGGCACCTGCTGCTGCGCGCCCAAAAAGCGCGCCGCCGCCTGCGTGACCTCGTCGCGCGTTGCGGTTTGTCCGCTGCGGCGCAGCACTTCACCGGTCACATCCTGCGTGTCGGTCTCGTAGCCCAGCGTAAAGCCCGCCACATATTCCTTGTCCTGCGCGGCGGCGAAATCCGCCGCCTTGGTCGCCCCGCCGACGAACACCGGCAGCGCGCCGGTCGCCAACGGGTCAAGCGTACCGCCATGGCCGATGCGCCGTGTGTGCAGAATGCCGCGCAGCTTGGCCACCACGTCATGCGAGGTAAACCCCTGCGGCTTGTTCATCAGCAGGATGCCGCACAGTTCACTTTGCTGCATGGTACTGCTCCTGCGCGGCCTTGAGGATCGCCGCCTTGGCCTGTTCCATACCGCAGTCAAAGCTTGCGCCGGCTGCGCGGATGTGTCCGCCGCCGCCGCACTTCTTGCAGATCGCGGAAGCATCCATTTCCTTGGTCGTGCGCACGGAGGCCTTGACCGTGCCGTTCTTGTTTTCGGTCAGCGTAATGCCGATCTGCACGCCCTCGATCTGCCGCGTGAGCGACGCGATCGAGTCCAGATCGTCCATATCCGCGCCCGTGCGGTCGATATCCGCGCGCCACAGCAGCGCTACCGCGATCGCGCCGTCCTCATAGAACTCCATCGTATCGAAGATGATGCGTTCCATCTGAAAGCGCGGCATGGTCTTGGTCTCGAACAGCGCGCGGTTGATCTCGCCGCCGTCGATGCCCGCAGTCAGGCACGCCGCCGCGACCGCATGCGTGTGCGCGGTCGTGTTGGAGAACTTAAAGCAGCCCGTGTCGGTCGACACACCGATATAAACGCATTCGGCAATGTCGGTGGTCAACTTCACGCCCAGCGCCATAATCACGTCATACAGCACCTCGGCGCATGCGCCCGCATCCGGCCGGACGAGGTTTTTGCTGCCGAAACCGATGTTCGAGCGGTGGTGGTCGATCACCAGATCGACCTTGCCCTTATACAGCTCCGCCGTATCGGGGAACAGCTTTTCCTCCGCAATGTCGGTGGACACCACAAACTGCGGCTGGAAGCCCTCCGGCGGATAGCACGGCACGATCAGCGGCGCATAGCGCTTGGTGATCTCGGGATTTTCCAGAATATACGCCGTTTTGCCGATCTGCCGCAGCGCACGGCACAGCGCGCCCGCGCAGCCTGCGGTGTCGCCATCCGGGCGGCGGTGGCTCAGGATGAGAATGTCGTTCGCGCCTTGCAGCGCCGCGGCAGCGCCCGCAACGTCCACGGTCATTCCTCGTCCTCCCCTCCGAGCTTGCCTTCGTTTTTCAGTTCGTGCAGCATTTCCGAAATGTGCGCGCCGTGCGTGATCGAGTTATCCAACTCGAACACCAGCTCAGGCGCATAGCGCAGCTGCACCTTATGGCCCACCTCGCGCCGCAGCCAGCCCGCGGCGGATTTCAGGCCCTTCATGACCTCTTTGGCCTGCGCTTCGCTGCCCAGCACCGAGATAAAGCACTTGGCATAACGCAGATCGTTCGTGACCTCGCAGTGCACGACCGACACCAGCCCGTTCTGCACACGCGGGTCCTTGACCGAACGCATGGCCTCGGCCAGCGCCTTCATCACTTCTTCCGAAATACGGTCGATTCGTGTAGACATGTTCACTCCTCCTTTGCGAGGGATGGGTAAATTTGCGGTGCGCCGCAGCGTACCGCATTGATTCCGCTTTCTCACCAGAGAAAGCGCAAAAAGCCGCGACATGTGCGTGGCTTTTTGCACCAGTGCGGCAAAAGTTCCGCGTGTCGGGACTTTTGCCGCTCGTGCTGTGTCCGTGTCCCACACGGCACAGCGCCCTCGTTTGAAAGCATGCTTTCAAACGAAACCATTTATTGCTTTACTTCTTCCATCACGAAGCACTCAATGATATCCTTTTCCTTGATATCGTTGTAGTTTTCGATGCTCATGCCGCACTCATAGCCGGAGGCGACTTCCTTGACATCGTCCTTGAAGCGCTTGAGGGTGTTGAGGTGGCCTTCGTGGAACACGATGCCATCACGCACCACGCGCACCTCGGCGTTGCGCTGGATCTTGCCATCCTGCACATAGCAGCCGGCAACCGCGCCCGCGCCGGTGATCTTGAATACCTGACGCACCTCGGCATGGCCGAGCACAACTTCCTTGAACTTCGGCTCGAGCATGCCCTTCATGGCCTGCTCCATTTCCTCGATCGCGTCATAAATAACGCGGTACATGCGCATATCCACGCCCTGCTGCGCCGCAGAGTCGGTAGCGGTGCGGTCAGGACGCACGTTGAAACCGACGATGATCGCACCAGATGCTGCTGCCAGCATAACGTCGGACTCGTTGATCGCGCCAACCGCGCCGTGGATGACCTTAACGCGCACCTCGTCGTTGGTGAGCTTTTCGAGCGAAGAACGGATCGCCTCGACCGAGCCCTGTACGTCGGCCTTGACGATGATGTTCAGCTCCTTCATCTCGCCTTCCTGAATGGAAGCAAACAGGTTGTCGAGCGTGACCTTGTGGAACTGCTTGTTGCGCTCTTCCTTCTCCTTGTCCTTGCGCTGCTCAACCAGCTCGCGCGCCATCTTCTCATCGTCAACCGCGTCGAAGATGTCGCCCGCGCCCGGTACCTCGGCCAGACCGATGATCTCGACCGGAACGGACGGGCCGGCTTCCTGGATCTTCTTGCCGTCATCGTTGGTCATCGCGCGTACACGGCCAACCGCCGTACCTGCAATGACCGTATCGCCCACATGCAGCGTTCCGTTCTGCACCAGCAGTGTTGCCACCGGGCCGCGGCCCTTGTCGAGCTTTGCCTCGATGACCGTACCGTGCGCCTTGCGGTTCGGATTGGCCTTGAGGTCGGCCATTTCCGCAGTCAGCAGCACCATTTCGAGCAGGTTCTCAATACCCTGACCGAACTTTGCGGAGATCTGGCACACGATCGTATCGCCGCCCCACTCTTCGGGCACGATCTCGTACTCGGTCAGCTGCTGGAGCACGCGATCCGGGTTTGCGCCCGGCTTGTCGATCTTGTTGACCGCCACAATGATCGGCACGTTTGCCGCCTTGGCGTGGTTGATCGCCTCAATGGTCTGCGGCATCACGCCGTCGTCCGCCGCAACGACCAGAATCGCAATATCGGTGACCTGAGCGCCGCGAGCACGCATGGAGGTGAACGCTGCGTGGCCCGGGGTATCGAGGAAGGTGATCGGCTTGCCGTCAACCGCAACGCGGTATGCACCGATGTGCTGGGTGATGCCGCCGGCCTCGCCCTCGGTCACCTTGGTCTTACGAATCGCGTCGAGCAGGCTGGTCTTGCCGTGGTCAACGTGACCCATAACAACGACGACCGGATCGCGGGGCAGCAGTTCGTCCTCGCGGTCCTCATGCTCGTCAAACAGACGCTCCTCGATCGTGACGTGTACTTCCTTCTCGACCTTGCAGCCCATTTCCTCGGCAACGATTGCCGCCGTATCAAAGTCGATGATCTCGGAAATGGAAGCCATCACGCCCAGCTTGATCAGACCCTTGATGACGTCCGCTGCGGTGCGCTTCATACGGGAAGCCAACTCGCCGACCGAAATTTCATCCGGGATCATCACCTTGACCGGAATCTTCTTGAGCGCCGCCATCTGCTGCTGACGCTGCAGGCGCTTCATCTTCTCCTGCTCCTCCTGACGGCGCTTGTTGCCGAAGGGCTTGGAGCGCTGGTCGGACTTCTTGGTCAGCTTCTGCTTTTTCTGTCCGCGGGATTCCATGCGCTCGGCCTTCGCGTCAACCAGCTTATCGACATGGTCGTCATACTTGGCAAGGTTGACGTCGCCGGTGCCGCGGGTGTCGATGCGGTGCACCTGCTTGACCTTAGACGAAGCAGGCTGCGCCGGCTTTTCGCTTTCCGGCTTGGCTTCCTTGGCTGCGCTCGCATCCTTCTGTGCATCCGCTGCCGGCTTCTCTTCCTTTTCCGCTTTGGCGGACGCGCCGGACGATGCCTGATTGTTCAGCACCTGCTCCAGATCAGCAACCTGATGGTGCTGCGTCATATATTCAAAAATGACGCTCAGTTCCTCATCGCCGAGCACCTGCATGTGGTTTTTCGGGGTCGTGCAGTACTCGGTCAGGATCTCAGTGATCTCCTTGGTGGATGCGCCGAAATCCTTTGCGACCTCGTGCACCCGATATTTATTCTCTATTGCCATGGGCAACTCCTCCTAACACTGTTCTTCGATGCAGCCGTACGGGCTGCATCGAGCGGGGACGCACCGCGCTTTGCGCGGATGCATCCGAAGCTGCGCAAAGTTCCGATGCGCGAAACTTTGCTTCGCTCTGGTATCCCATGCGCCGGCAAAGCCGGTGTATGGGATGAAAATCACCGCTTTGCTTCGCTGCGCGGGGATTTTCTATCTGATACGCGCTTTGCGCGTGAATTTTTGCTCGGTTTACGCTGCGATTGGAAGCTGCTTGCTTTTTCGCCGGAACGTTTGCCCTTTGCACTACGCTGCGAATGAAAGCGGCTGCCTGTTCCCTGCGGGCGCTTTGCAATCGGTTTGCGCGATGTTTTTTCAGGCGACTGCTCCGCCGCAGGCTGCGCATCCCGGCTGCGGGGCTTTTTCTTACCCCGGCGGGACTGAATGCGTACGTTCTTCTCGTCCAGCTGCGCGGCAACCTCTGCATATTCCGGATGCTGCGCGGCCAACTTGCCGATAGCTGCCGCCGCCATGCCGATATCGCTCAGGGCGCACACGGCGCAGCCGTTTTTGCCGATCGCCGCGCCAAGCGTCTCCTTATCATGCGGCAGGGTGATGCACGGTATGCTCACCCGCGCAGCATACAGCGCCGCTTTTTTCGCCGTGCTTTCGCCCGCATCCGCCGCGACCAGCACACAGCGCGCTTTGTGCTCCGCACAGAGCTGTCGCACCAGCTCATCGCCAAACGCCAGCTTGCCGGCGCGCCGCGCCAGCCCCAGCATACCGAGACAGGGATCACTCGCCATACGCACCCTCCTGTTCCATCTGCTGTTCCAGCTGGTCGTACACCTCTTCCGGCACCGTCACGGACAGCGCGCGCTCAATCGCGCGGCTCTTACGCGCTTTTTTCAGACAGTCCGCCTTACCGCACAAATACGCGCCGCGTCCGGGCGCCTTGCCCTTGAAGTCGAGCGCGATCTCGCCCTCGGGCGAACGCACCACGCGGATCAGCTCGCGCTTGGGAAAATGCTCGCGGCAGCCAAGGCATTGCCGCATGGGGATTTTCTTCTGCACCATATTCTGCCGCACCCCCGTTTTGTTATTCACCCTGAGATGCGGGAGCGATGTCGATCTTGCAGCCGGTCAATTTCGCAGCAAGGCGTGCGTTCTGGCCTTCCTTGCCGATGGCCAGCGACAGCTGATCGTCCGGCACGATCACGCGGCAGGACTTGTTGTCCGCCTGCATGGTCGCGGAGATGACGTCCGCCGGAGCGAGCGCCGCGGAAACAAACTGCGCGGTATCCTCGTTCCACTTGATGATGTCGATTTTCTCGCCGTTCAGCTCGCCCGTGATGTTGGCCACACGTGCGCCGCGCGTACCGACGCATGCGCCGATCGGATCGACGTTTTCATCGTGGGACACGACCGCGATCTTGGTGCGGTTGCCCGCCTCACGCGCAATGCTCTTGACCTCGACCACACCGGAATGAATTTCCGGCACTTCCAGCTCAAACAGGCGCTTGACCAGACCCGGATGCGTGCGGGACACGACCACCTGCGGGCCGCGCGTGCCGCGGCGCACCTCGATCAGGTAAACCTTGATGCGCTGGCCTTCGGTCAGCTCCTCGCCGCGCACCTGCTCGGACGCGGACAGAACGGCTTCGCTCTTCTCGCCGCCGGACACCACGTCCAGATATGCATTGCCCGAGCGCGGGTCGATGCGGGCGATCACGCCGGTCAGGATCTCATGCTCCTTGCTCTCAAACTCGGAGATCACCATGCCGCGCTCCGCCTCGCGGATGCCCTGAATGATGACCTGCTTTGCCGTCTGCGCCGCGATGCGGCCGAACGACTTGGTCGGGATATCAATGTCGATGATGTCGCCCACCATCGGGTTTTTCTTGTATTCCATGGCCTCTTCGAGCGTGATCTCCTCATACGGCTCGTAAAGATCCTCCGCGCGGACAACCGTCTTGCGCACATACATGCGGATGGTTTTCCTGTCACGGTCCGGCTCGACGAATACGTTATCCGTCATTCCGTCGTTGTCGCGTTTGTATGCGGTAATGAGCGCCTGTCCCACGCGGTCCAGCATATAGTCCACCGGGATGCCTTTTTCCTTTTCGAGCTGCTCCAGCGCGTCAAAAAATTCTGCGTTCACCATTTTTTCCAATCAAACTCCTTACTTATATCTCGACCGCGAGCCGTACTGCGGCAATATCTGCCGGCTCAAAAACTGTGCGCTGTCCGCCGACTTCCAACGTCACATTGCCGTTTTCGTAGGCAACCAGTGTGCCTTCGACCTGCTTTGCGCCGTTCACCGGCTTGTAAAAGCCAACCTCGACCGTGTGGCCCAAAAATGCCGCGAAATGTTCGGGCTTTTTCAGCCGCCGCGACAGTCCCGCCGAAGATACGCACAGCGTATAGGACGGCATGCTGTCAAATTCCTTTTCGTCGAGCATCGGGTCAAGCGCGCGCGAAACCTGCTCGCACTGGTCGATGTTCACGCCGTCCGGATGGTCGACGGTGACGGTCAGCATATACTGTCCGCCTTCCTTTTCAAATTCCACGTCCCACAGGGAAACGCCAGCCTGTTCACAGAGCGGCCGAACCAGTTCCTCCACGCGGGCGACGATCTGCTTTGCCTGCAAAGCCGTCCCTCCTTCAAAAAATACTCCAAGCAAAGCGTAAGGAGTGGCTTTCGCCACTCCTTACGGTTACTTTCTTACTGAACGTGCTTAGTATATCACGTTTTCCATGTAAATGCAAGGCATTTTCTTGCAGAAAGCGTGTTTTTTCTAAAATTTGTTTATTGCATGCGCCGATGCCGCCGCATACAGAAAAAAGGTTATCCAGTAAGCACGCTACTGGATAACCTTTTTGGGTCTTTCCCTGTTTACGGGCGAGCCGTTACCTTACTTAACCAGCTCGATGATCGCCATTTCGGCAGCGTCGCCGCGGCGGGGACCGGTCTTGATGATGCGGGTGTAGCCGCCGTTACGGCTTGCATACTCCGGCGCGATCTCAGAGAACAGCTTTGCGACAACAGCTTCCTTGGTGATGAAAGCCATCGCCTGACGGCGGGAAGCCAGCGTGTTCTTCTTGCCAAGGGTAATCATCTTCTCAGTCAGCGGGCCGACTTCCTTGGCGCGGGCAACGGTGGTCTCAACCTTGCCGTTCTCCAGCAGGTAGGTCACCATCGCACGCAGCATAGCCATACGGTGGTCCGTCGGACGGCCGAGCTTGCGATTGTTAGCCATTCGTGTTTACCTCCAAAATAAAGTAAAGGCGGCGGCGCGGCTTATCGTGCCGCCGCGTTGTGGTTCTTGTCATGAACCGGTACGGTCATGCAGCCGCCCGGATCATTCCTCGGACTTGGCCAGATGCAGGCCCATGGCCTCCAGCTTGCCGATAACCTCTTCGAGCGACTTGCGGCCCAG